>NZ_JADQAN010000022.1:0-51405 GCF_022129425.1 Psychrobacter sp. Ps1
ATGCTTTGTACTCAACAAAAAACTTGGTAATCCGCCTCTTCAGTTTGATTTGCTTATTTCAAGTTGAGAGTGGGGTAGTAATTATCAAAGTGCAATGTTTGACCTCGTAAACCTTTCATTCCTCACCTTCCTTTACCAAAAGTATGTAAAAGTCGTTTTGATAAAAACCACAAAAAAGCAGACGATGGTTGTAACGGTCTGGTTTTTATTGAACGATAAGTACTTCAACAATAAATAATTTAACGATCAGTCATATTGGCGATATTTGAGGCATATAGGGAGTAGGGTATGAATGTTTTGATTAGTGGTGGTTCAGGGTTTTTGGGAAGTGCTTTTAGTCGAGAGCTAATGGCACGATATCGCGCGCAGAATAAAGACGTGACGATTACTTGGTTAACTCGTGATAGCAGTCAACCACATCCCGATGATATCAATATGATGACTTATGACGAGCTTGCGATGTCTGATATGAGCTTTGATGTCATATTGAATTTGGCAGGTGCTGGGATTGCTGACTCTCGTTGGAGCGATGATCGTAAAGAGCAGTTGATGGCGAGCCGTATCAAACCTACTCAGTCGATATTGGATGTTATCGCACGTGCTAGTACCAAACCCAAGTTACTGGTGAGCGGATCAGCGATTGGCTGGTATGGCACGCAGGGCGACAAGCCACTGACTGAAAACAGCGATTATGAGACGGATTTTGCTCATACACTATGTGATGAATGGGAGCAATTAGCGCTTAAAGCGACCGAACACGATGTTCCTGTGGCTATCGTCAGAACAGGGGTGGTTATTCATCCTGAGGGCGGAATGGTGGCTAAATTATTACTACCCTTTAAATTTGGTGTCGGTGGACAGTTGGGTGATGGACAACAAATCATGAGCTGGATTAGCCGTGAAGATTGGGTTAGTGCGGTCATCTTTATTATTGAGCAGCAGCTTAAACTTACTAAAGAATCAGACGTTAATCACATTGAAAGCTTAGCCCAAGACAATGCGCCTATTAATGATAGCACTATTAAGACTGCAAACAGTACCGCAAATAATACAAATGCAGTCGTATATAACCTTACTGCTCCGAATCCTGTGACCAATCATACTTTTACCAAAGCACTTGGCTCATGGCTACATCGCCCAACCTTTTTTACTTTACCAGAGTTTTTGCTTAAGCTGATGTTTGGCGAAATGTCGACCTTACTTATCGATGGTCAAAAGGTGCTGCCACAAGCGCTATTGGATGCAGGTTATTCGTTCAAACACTCGACACTCCAGCAAGCATTAGGAAGTCAGAAATAGTTATATAGCAGTTGTTTCATGTGAAACATTAGAGTTTATTTTCTGATAATCACTTATCAAACCGTATTTATGTCTAAGGGCAGTCCATGCGTTACGCATTTTTCTTCACTATCTTTTTGCTATTACAGCTGTTCAGTCTGGGTACAGTATTAAGTATACAGTGGTGGCTCCAGCCTTGGATGACGCCAACATTGCAAACGACGATATGGGTCAGTGTATTTATTATTACTAATGCTCTACTAGTATTGAGCGTAAAAAGAGCATTTGCCAACAGTTATCGTTGGATTAGTGGGTGGATGCTAATCATGCACTTTATGATACTGACGGCGTTGGCAGTGAGTCTATTTTACGGAGGGTATCTGCTAGTAGTTGCTTTATCAGGTAGTACGTTGCACCAATCGAATGAGATGGCTATAGGGCTAAGAGTACTAGCACTATTCCTATTTATCGGACTATTTATTTATTCGTTATATAGTGCCTATGCTCCTGTTATACGCAAGCTGTCTATTAATATAGATAAACCTTTAACCAAGCCGCTACGCATTGCAGTCGCTAGTGACTTGCACATAGGCCGATTATTTGGTGTAAAAGCCATAGATAGATTGCAACAACTTATGATTCGCTCTGGTGCAGATATGCTGCTGATGCCAGGGGATATTATGGATGATAATACAGAGGCCTTTAATGAATATCATATGGAGCAAAACCTAGCAGAATTGTGCAGTAGTCTGCCACGTGGTGTCTATGCGACATTGGGTAATCATGATTTGTATGGTCATGAGCGACCTATTAGCGAAGCGCTGCAAAATGCAGGTATACAATTGTTAAACGATGAGGTGCTCTGTATCGAGCATGAGGGTCAACCAGTATGGTTAGTTGGACGTTTTGATAATCATAAACGTCAACGTGTAGCAACTACCGATCTGCTGACGCAAGTAGATACGTCGCAGCCAGTGATATTGTTAGACCATAGACCGAGTGATATAGATAATCACAGTCAATTACCTATAGATTTACAAGTCTCGGGACATACCCACAACGGTCAAGTATTCCCCGCTAATTTCATCGTCAATGCTATTAATAGATTAGGCTATGGCTATGAGCAGATTGGTAAAGGACACTTTGTCGTGTCCTCTGGCTATGGTTTTTGGGGCATTCCCTTTCGATTGGGATCGCGCTCAGAGATTTGGTTGATTACGCTATCTGGTAATACCAATTAATCAGTTATACAAATCATTAATTAGCTGGCTAACTAAATAACTAACGGTTTATGCAGCTAACTGGGATTGTGTATTGATGATTTCACGTACAAAGCTGCTAAAGCCATGAATAATATTGCTTGTCTCTTGTCCAAGACCTTGATGAACACTCATAAAGTGTATAAAGCCATGCGGTGCTCCAAGCACAGTATAGGTCTCTACAGCAACGCCATAACCTCTCAGCTGCTTTGCATAAGCAAATGCCTCGTCACGTAATACATCGAGCTCAGAAGCTACAATGTAAGTTGGGCAAACTTTACTATTATCACCCAGCATAGGTGAGTTCAGTATATGTAGACGAGGCAGCGGACTATTTTCCAAACAAGCAGCATCAAATACTGCTACATCAGCATGATCTAATAGTAGACCCTCACCATATAGCTCCCAACTAGGATAATCTGTCTCAATATCAGTGACTGGATACAAGGGCATTTGCGCTAGAGGTTCGGGTAGTTTTTCTAATAGATTAAACATTTTCTGACCTTCTATCCCTAGGTCTGCCCATGCGCTTTTGCTCGGTGCTGTCAGCTGCTGCGCAATTAAAGTTGATAGACCACCACCTGCGCTATCACCTGCCAAGACGATACGAGAGGGTAATGCACCTAATTTGTCAGAGTTTTCAACCAACCAAGCATATGCAGTGATACAGTCTTTTAATGCTGCTGGAGCGGGACATTCAGGGGCTAAGCGATAATCGACACTAACCACAGACCAGCCAGTCTGCTCACAGACCGCATGACAGAACTCATGATGTGTATCGACATCACCAATGCAGAACCCGCCACCATGAAAAAACAGCATGACTGTTTCATCAGGATTATGGATACGTTTTCTTCTAAAACCAGATTTTTTGCCGCCTGCTTTATAACAACGAACAGTCATGTCGCCATCATCTGCATTGGCAATCGTTTCATCTTTCCAGCTAACAGGTGAATCACTTTTTTTAGTGAAGGGCTTTATATTGCTTAGCATAGTAGTACAGGCTTGCTGCCATACTCTAGGTGATTGCATGGCTACCGCATCAGCAGTAAACCTCTCACGCAATTCCGGCATTGGAGTTAGTTCTAACGGTGTTTTAAGGTAGCTATTTACTGCAAGGATAAGACGCAGATGAGCGTTTGCATGCAAATATTGTTTTGAATTAGGACCTTTTAGGTAACCAATCACCCCTTCTAAAATAGGGTCTGGTAAGTAACCGAGACTTTTCATTGCATAGTGCAATGTATGCGGCTGGTAGTTTGCTACAGGGTTATAAGCGAGTATTTTTTCTTTAACGCTCAGACGTTTTTCTAATGAGTCATACGTTTGTGCATCTTGGTTCGATGACTCTCTTGACGCTGGATTTTCTTTTGACGCTAAGTGCAATGTCATCAATGCTTTATTAAGCAAAGTATTGATAGATAAATTTTTTGAATTAGACATAACAGCTCTCATAAATGATTTTTAGCGTGCATTTGAGTGTGGGCGATAATATTTATAGCAATGATAAAATAGCTAGCAGAATAATAGCGTATCGTTTGGTAATAGCTTGATTAATAAGCGTAAAGCAATTGGAATAAATAGTGGTTTTTTGTTCTTTTTGTGAGCAAATATTGAGATTTATTGACATGGAGTAAAAACGTTAGATGCATCTCTTTAACCAGACTTCACGAATATTTGTCGTAAATGGTAAAAATTCCTTTGCTCTAGGCTTGAAATTTGTCCTTATCACCTTTATCAAGCAGCTATTGAAGCGTATTAAAAAAACAATGAGTTAGAAACATCGAGCATTTAATAATGGCATAGTAGGACCAGTAATTATTCGGTCTACTGTGCCGTCTCTTAATATTCATTATTGAAATTTCAAGGAGCTATCATGAGCGAGCAAAACCCGAACCACGAAAATCTTGACCAAAATGTGGCACATGAGAATATTGATCACAATGACAGTATCTTAGAAGAAACCATGAAAGAGTTTGATCCACAGAATAATTCAGGTGAAGAAACGACTATCGAAAACGAAATCAACCTTGATACTTTCAAAGCGCGTATTGCTGAGCTAGAAGGCGAAGTAAAACAAGCCAAAGAAAGTACTGCACGCGCTAATGCTGAAGCTTACAATGCGCAAAAACGCATGGAGCAAGAAGCGGATAAGAGCAAAAAATTCGCACTACAGAAATTTGCTAAAGAATTGTTAGACATCGTTGACAACTTAGAGCGCGCTATCGAAAATGCCGATGCCAATGATCCAGTCGCTGAGGGTGTGCAATTAACGCACAAAGCATTGGTTGCAGTATTGACCAAAAACGGCGTAGAAGTGGTCGATCCACAAGGTGAAAAATTCAATGCTGACTTCCATGAAGCAGTGGGTATTGACCCAGAAGCAGCGGCAGATACAGTGGGTACGGTCTTACAAAAAGGCTATAGCCTAAACGGTCGTCTATTACGTCCAGCTATGGTTCGTGTTGGTCAGTAATATTTTTAGGGCTAAACCCTACTAATATGAAGGTTTTTCAAAAAAAATGACATGAAACATAGTTTTTGCGTGATTATTGCCTTGAAAAATACGACGGGTAAACCGATATATAGCAACAAGTGACCGACTACGGTCTGGATAAATAAGTATTTATAGTTAAAAACAAATTAGGAGCAATTGATTATGGGTAAAGTAATTGGTATTGATTTAGGTACTACTAACTCGTGTGTAGCAGTAATGGAAGGTGACAAAGTTAAAGTCATCGAAAATGCTGAAGGTACGCGTACAACACCATCGATCGTCGCCTATAAAGATGACGAAACGCTTGTTGGTCAGTCAGCTAAGCGTCAAGCAGTAACCAACCCAAGCAACACTTTGTTTGCGATCAAGCGTTTGATCGGTCGTCGTTTTGATGACAAAGTCGTGCAAAAAGATATCGGCATGGTTCCTTACAAAATCGCTAAAGCAGACAACGGCGATGCATGGGTAGAAATCAACGGTAAAAAGCTTGCGCCACCACAGGTTTCTGCTGAAATCTTGAAAAAAATGAAGAAAACAGCAGAAGACTATCTTGGTGAGAGCGTGACTGAAGCAGTTGTAACTGTACCTGCTTACTTCAATGATTCACAGCGTCAAGCAACCAAAGATGCGGGTAAAATCGCTGGTCTTGATGTAAAACGTATCATCAATGAGCCAACTGCTGCTGCACTTGCTTATGGTATGGACAAGAAGCAAGGCGATAGCACTGTTGCTGTATATGACTTGGGCGGTGGTACTTTTGATATCTCAATTATCGAAATCGCAGACGTAGACGGCGAGCAACAGTTCGAAGTACTAGCGACCAACGGTGATACTTTCCTAGGTGGTGAAGACTTTGACTCAGCATTGATTGATTTCTTAGTGGCTGAATTCAAAAAAGAGCAAGACGTGAACCTAAAAGGTGACTCTCTTGCGATGCAGCGTCTAAAAGAAGCGGCAGAAAAAGCGAAGATTGAGCTATCAAGTGCACAAAGCACTGAAGTAAACTTGCCATATATCACTGCTGATAGCAGTGGTCCTAAGCATTTGGTTGTTACTATCAGCCGCTCGAAACTAGAGAGCCTAACTGAAGAATTAGTACAACGTACAATGGGTCCTTGTAAGACTGCACTTGAAGATGCTGGCCTAAAAATTGGCGACATCAACGATGTAATCTTGGTTGGTGGTCAGACTCGTATGCCACTAGTACAGCAAAAAGTACAAGACTTCTTCGGTCAAGAGCCACGTAAAGACGTGAACCCTGATGAAGCAGTTGCAGCTGGTGCAGCGATTCAAGGTGCCGTATTGTCTGGTGACAAAACTGACGTATTGCTACTTGATGTAACGCCATTGACTCTAGGTATCGAAACGATGGGCGGTGTCATGACGCCAGTTATCGAGAAGAACACCATGATTCCTACTAAGAAATCACAGGTATTCTCAACGGCTGAAGACAACCAACCAGCAGTAACGATTCAGGTATATCAAGGTGAGCGTAAAATCGCTAACCAAAACAAAATGCTTGGTCGTTTTGACTTGACGGATATCCCACCAGCACCACGTGGCCTACCGCAAATCGAAGTGTCTTTTGACATCAACGCTGATGGTATCATGAACATCTCAGCAACTGATAAAGGTACTGGTAAAGCACAAAGCATCCAGATTAAAGCGGATTCTGGCTTGTCGGACGAAGAAGTCGAACAAATGGTTCGTGATGCAGAAGCCAATGCTGCTGAAGATGAGAAGTTCGCTAACCTAGCGCAAGTTCGTAACGAAGCAGATGGTCGTATCCATGCGGTACAAAAAGCGCTGAAAGAAGCAGAAGATAAAGTGACTGATGAAGAAAAATCAACAGTAGAATCTGCCATCACTGAGCTTGAAGCGGCGGCGAAAGAAGACGATCATGACGAAATCAAAGCTAAGCTTGAAGCATTAGACAATGCATTCTTGCCAATCAGCCAAAAAATCTATGCTGATAGCGGCGCTGGTGCAGAAGGTATGGATCCTAGCCAGTTCCAACAAGGTGCAGACGATGCTGGTAGCAACAAAGCTGATGACGACGTCGTTGATGCTGAGTTCACTGAAGTAGACGAAGATAAAAAATAATACGGCTATTAACTAGTTAAATTAAAAAACGCATCCTTCGGGGTGCGTTTTTTTATGGCTATTTTTCCTATCGGTTACTATTTCTGCTAGCTATTTTTTTATGAATAAGATGCGTGCTTATAGTTTAAACGCGCTTACTATGAGCACTTCATAGGTTAAATTAACCACGAGCTGTCCTGTTTCATTCTTTTCTGAGAATTGCTGCCAATAGTCTGACTCAAATTGCTGTAGACGCGATTTGGTCCATATAAAGGTTTGAGTATCTTCTGATTTAACTTGCGTTTGATTGGTCGATACACCAGTGAGTTTCATATGCTTTAAGATAGCGTAGGGGGTAGGAAATGGTAAATCAAAGCGCTTAATAGAAAGTTCGATATTCTCAAAGCCATCACTATCTAATGCCAATTGCCATTCGTCAATATCTGGGTAGTGAAGTCCTTGGCCAGTAAGAGTTTTAATTTGCAAAAAGTTATTTGGCGTAAAAGTACTAAAGACCAGTTGTCCTCCAGGTTGTAGACGCTGCGCGGATTGTGTGATGAAACTCAACGGACTATCAAACCATTGCACGGCATTGGCACTGACTATCAAGCTATGATTTTCTGCTAAATCTATCGTTTCAGCATCACCAATCATTACGTCAGCAGCAGGTAGTATTGATTGCAATGTAGCACTCTGCTCAGTACATAACTCATTAATGAGCCAGTGCTCGCTTTGTATATGATTAGCGAGTAGGCGCGTCATCTGACCTGTGCCTGCACCCACTTCCAACACACTACTTTGTTTGGTATGAGCAATACTGTCTAATAAATAATGACAAACGGTCTGTTGAATATTGGCATGCTGGTCATAGTCGCTTGCATTGGCAAAGTGGCGAGCGATGGTTTGTTTTCTAACACTGAGGTCATCAGCTGTGTCGAATGTTGTCATAGGCTTCATTACATCCAAGTGCGCCAGTTATCTATCAATAGTAGGAGTAAAGTTTGTGTCAAACGATAAGGTTACAACTGCTGTATCAGTCGCTCGCAGTCTTCGTTAGTCAGTTTGGCATTCATAACTAAACGAATGCGAGCAGTGTTTGTAGGCACAGTAGGTGGCCTGATAGGCAGCGCGTAAAATCCAGCTGCTTGCAACTGTTGCG
This sequence comes from Psychrobacter sp. Ps1, assembly GCF_022129425.1. Classification (NCBI taxonomy): domain Bacteria; kingdom Pseudomonadati; phylum Pseudomonadota; class Gammaproteobacteria; order Moraxellales; family Moraxellaceae; genus Psychrobacter; species Psychrobacter sp. Ps1. Next base: position 8,276 of record NZ_JADQAN010000022.1, read on the forward strand.
CTTTGGCAAGGGTACTCGCGTTATCACCCAATATATAAGGAACGATAGGGGATTGATAATATATCTCTTGCAAAATTGGCGATACACGGTGCCGTGGGTCAATGGCTTGGCTAAGCGTGGTAGACAACTGTGCTAGATGCGCACGTTGGTCAGTTAAGGTTGGCATCTTTGCTAAAATAAATCGTGTCCATGCGTGATTGATAGGAGGGAGTGCAGTACTAAAAATCAGTGGACGCATGGTATTGATCAGCCATTGTTTGACGACTTCATCACACATGATATAAGCACCCATTGAAGCAAATGCTTTACCAAAGGTACCCACCAAGTAGTCAATATCCGCTAAGGTATGCGTTTCTTCCGCCAATCCTAGACCTGTATCGCCAAGCACTCCAACAGCATGTGCTTCATCGACATACAGCTCAATACGAGCATCTTTGGATTTTATTTGTACTAGTTGAGGCAAGTCGGCACGGTCACCATCCATACTAAATATACTCTCGGTGACAATGATGATGCGTTCAACCGTCTCGTCTGCTTGTTCAATAAACTTGGCCAAATGCTCGTAATCGTTGTGACGGTAACGACGATAGGTGACAAGTTTACTTTGGCTCAAGCGCATCCCATCGATAATGCTGGCATGTACTAGCTTGTCAGCCAAAATGAGCGTCTTGACTGGCAAAGCTGTCAATGCTGGCAAGATACCTAGGTTGGCGTGGTAGCCACTGTTCAACACCAGCACCGACTTGGATTTGGTTAAACTCTGTTTTTCTATAGCACTGTGATACCAGTTTTGCAGCTCTTCTTCTAGAGCTTCTAACTGTATATCATTGCCTGTCAGTAGACGTGAGGAAGTGGCACTCATTTTAGGAGTGTGCGTAGTAGATAGCTGTCCCACTTGAACTAGAAACTCAGCTTGCAGCTCGGTATCGCCGCCTAGACCCAGATAGTCATTACTCGCAATATTGAGTAAAGCCTTAGCTTCCCTGACGACGTATCGTCCGTCGTGCTGCAGGTTTGGTAATTGACGATGCTGCTGCTTTGCTTTTAAGTCTGCAAGTGCAGTTTGCAAACGCTCAGTGATGGAATTTTGCATTTTCTCTCTCTAATTATTGTTATATCAGCCATATTTAGCCGATTTGTCTAGCAAGAAAACTGTGAAATGAGTACGGATTATTGCATAAACTGGGTGGATGTAACAAAAGGTTTCATATCTAGGCCTTTGTAACCCGAGCACTGACAAATGCTTTCAAATCTTAACTCTCATACCATTAAACACTGACAGAGTGTCTGAAATAGTTTGTTACTATGTACCCATCGTTAGCAAACAAGGCGATACGGCCAAATGGTCAATACAACTAAATAACTTGTTTGTCCAAATTTACTTGAAGGAGCTAATAATGAAAACTCTACAAAAAACTATACTTGCACTAGCAACTGGTTCTTTACTTACTGTAGGTGCACAAGCTGCCGTTAATTATGGTAACGGCTATACAGGTCAACCGTATGTTGGTGCTAAGATTGGTCAGTTCGATAATGATGTAAGCGGCGACGATCCAACTGCGTATGGTGTGTATGCTGGTTATAACTTCGATCCTAATTTTGGTATGGAAGTTGAATATGTTGGTTCAGATGATGCTGATCTAGACAATAATGCTGGCGATTATGATACGAAAACTTATGGTGCGTACGGTACTTATCGTTACACGTTCCCAAATACTGCACTGTATGCCAAAGGTAAGCTTGGTATCGCTAAAACAGAGCTAGAAGCTGATTTTAACGACGGTAGCAGTGATTCAGTGAGTGATACTGGTATTGCTGGTGGCATCGGTCTTGGCTATGCGGTGAATCCTAACTTCAATGTTGAAACAGAATATGCCATGATGGATAGTGATGCAGATACTAAGCTGCTTACTGTTGGTGCTAACTTAAAGTTCTAATTATTTAGAAAACAAGCTTTTAGCAAACAGCTATAATAAAGAAACGATCACTTTAAGTGGTCGTTTTTTTTCGCTTAAAATTTATGTTAAGGACTTTAAGTTAGTAATTTATAAGCATCCAATAAGTAATATATCATTATCGTTAAAGCGTTGTTATCCTTAAAAATGTGCTACATTAAAAACTGGAATGATAAAGATAGGAATGGTGGCAAGGATGGAGATACTTTGGATGATTGAACCTTGGCATTGGTTAGTATTGGGCTTCTTATTACTAATAGTCGAGATGTTTGTACCGACGTTTGCCAGTCTGTGGTTTGGTGCCGCTGCCATCATCGTTGCAGCGCTATCATGGCTGTTGCCTATTTCTGTCTCTGTTCAGATTATCGTCTGGTTAGTGCTCTCTGCTGTGTTTTTGCTAGCTTGGTTTAAGTTTATCAAACCGTTGTCAGTAGATCGTACCAAAGCTGGGCTAGGCGGTAGTGTCATAGTTGGTGAGGTCGGAATGATTATCGTGTCACCGCAGCTAGATAAAGCTGGCACAGTTAGATTTAGTGTTCCTATCGTTGGTGCGGCTGAATGGATGTGCCGTACGAGAGGGGAGCAGGTGGCAATCGGCGATAGAGTGGTAGTGACGGATATCGTGGGTAACGAGCTGATTGTGAGCAGTACAAAAGCGCAGGCAGCGATGCATAAAAGTATGCAGGTATAATAATAAGGGATGAGTTATGGAAAGCTTTAGTATTGTCATGGTGGTATTGATTGCACTGGTGGTATTCACCGTGTTTAAAGGCGTACGTATTGTACCGCAAGGTTATAAATGGGTAGTGCAGAGACTGGGCAAATATAGCCAAACGCTAGAGCCTGGACTCAACCTCATCATCCCTTATGTAGATGATGTGGCTTATAAGGTAACGACCAAAGACATCGTACTTGATATTCCGTCACAAGAAGTCATTACTCGTGACAACGTCGTTATCATTGCAAACGCTGTCGCTTATATTAATATCGTGCGTCCTGATAAAGCGGTCTATGGTATTGAAGATTATGAATACGGTATCCGTAATCTGGTGCAAACATCGCTACGTTCGATCATTGGTGAGATGGATCTTGATAGCGCATTGTCTAGTCGCGACGAGATCAAAACCAAGCTAAAACATGCGATTTCAGAAGATATCGCAGATTGGGGTATTACCCTTAAGACGGTAGAGATTCAAGACATTAACCCTTCGCAGACCATGCAAGCATCCATGGAAGAGCAAGCAGCGGCAGAGCGTTTACGCCGTGCAACCGTGACCCGTGCTGATGGTCAAAAGCAAGCTGCTATCTTAGAAGCGGATGGTCGCTTGGAGGCTTCACGCCGTGATGCTGAAGCGCAGGTGGTACTAGCCAGAGGTTCTGAAGAATCGATTCGTTTGATTACTAGTGCGATGGGTGAGGAAGAGATGCCGATTGTATACTTACTTGGTGAGCAATATATCAAGGCGATACGAGAGTTGGCTGAGTCCGATAACTCCAAAATGGTGGTACTACCAGCAGATATCTTAAGTACCGTAAAAGGTATGGTCGGTGATAAATTAAAAGTTTAAAAAGCCACAGCAATAATAAAAAAAGACCTCGCTTGAGGTCTTTTTTATGTTTAATAATTGAGGAATGACTCGCTAACTTAGATAACTTTCGAAAAGCGGTTTTGATGTTTCTTTTCTAAATATTCATCAAATACCATGGCGACGTTACGGCCAAGCAAGCGACCTCTAGGTAAGACGCGGATACCTGCTGCATCCATATCAATCAGTCTATCGTCTTGCATAGCGCCCAACTGCTGAATCTCATTAATAAAATAGGTGATGGCATCGATACCAAATTTTTGATTCACATCTTTAAAATCGAGATAGTCATGACATAGTAGGTTCATGATGACGTACTCACGCAAGCGGTCTTTGATAGAGGTTTTTATATACTTTACCGCAGGCATGACAGTCGGATTGATTTTAGCCATATCAATCTTGGCTTGATAGCTCTGTAGATCAGTATCGTTTTGCAACATATAGCGCGTATTGGCATTAGAAATTTGACTGATTGATGAGACACCAAAACCTAATAAGTCACAATCTCCCATGATGGTGTAACCCTGAAAGTTACGATGTAATTTGCCTTCACGCTGTGCGACAGCCAATTCATCATCAGGTTTGGCAAAATGATCGATACCGATATATTGATAGCCAGCTTCGGTCAATGTGTTAACAGTACTGCCGAGCATCGTCAGTTTGGTAGCTGGGCTTGGCAAGTCTTCATCTTTTATCTGACGCTGAGCTTTAAATCGCTCAGGCAAATGCGCATAGTTAAAGACCGACAGGCGATCTGGCGACATCTCGATGATACGATTTACGGTTTTGTCCAACGTATCAGGCGTTTGATGCGGCAAACCATAAATCAAATCAATATTGATAGAGCGAAAACCAAGCTCACGTGCTTCTGTTAGCACGCTTTCAATAAGCTCTGCTGAGTGCACACGATTAACGGCGATTTGCACCGTTTCATCCAAGTCCTGCACGCCTAAGCTAATACGGTTGAAACCGAGATTACGCAGTATCTTTAGAGTGTTTTCACTCAGCTCACGAGGGTCAATCTCAATAGAGTAGTCACCTTCATCTTCTGGCAAAAACTCAAACTGAGCTTGTAAAAACTCCCACAACTGCACCATCTCTTCGTCACGCAAAAACGTTGGTGTACCACCACCCAAATGTAGCTGTTTGACTAATGGTTTGTCGCTGCCTTCTGGCGTAGATAACAAGCGGCATTTATGGGTAATTTCAGCAATCAAATACTGTAAGTAATCGCCAGAATCGCTATTTTTTTTGGTAATGATCTTGTTGCAAGCACAGTAGTAGCAAAGGTGGCGGCAAAACGGTATGTGAAAATATAATGATAAGGGAGCACGCGCTTCACGATTTTGCAGGATTTTTGTCTCAAGACCAATAGCTTCAAAGCTGTTTGTTTCAAGGTTATCTGGTATTGGTGCGAACTCTAGAGCTGTCGGATAAGAGGTATAACGTGGCCCTGAGCGATTGTACTTATTGATGATTGCTTCATCAAATGCTGGTAGCTGCTTACTCGTAATGCTGCCGCGTGTACTGGCATAAGGGTTGTCAGGTTGCATAACAGGGCGCACAGTCGTGGGCGGCTCGTCCGCACGGTTGTAGGGCTGCTGAGTGTTCTGTTCTGAATAGTCTGTCATGCGATATTCCTCGTTTTTACTCTAGATACTGCTGGTTTTTATATGATCAATGATTTCGGATTTGGTGTTTATTTTTCGCTTGTATCAACGATTAATAATAAGATTCGAATACATCATTGGCAGCAGTATGTATCGCTAAATGTATAATAGATAGTATAACAAATCCTTGTTAGCAGTGGGGTGGTCGGTGAGTATTCTTAATTATTGAAGTAGAGCGTTATTTATACATAAAAAACCTCAGAACGACGCTGAGGTTTTGATGATTCTCTCTACACCAGCAATAAAACACGACGTTTGCGCGTTGATAAATAATACTTTATTATCAATGACACTCTGTATTAGGAAGATGCTGATGTCGTTTGCCCAAGTCTATACCCGTTCGGTGGTTGGTCTGCATGCTCCCAAGGTCATCATTGAGGTGCATCTATCGCAAGGACTGCCTGCATTGACCATCGTTGGGCTGCCTGAGGCCGCCGTGCGTGAGAGTAAAGACAGGGTGCGCTCCGCCATTCTCAATTCAGGTTTCCAGTTTCCTAATCGCCGCCTCACGATCAATTTAGCCCCTGCTGATCTACCTAAAGATGGCGCGCGTTTAGACTTACCAATTGCTATTGGTATACTGGCAGCAAGCGGACAGCTTGAGCCAGAGGTGCTATCAGGATTTGAATTTATTGGCGAGTTAGCGCTCAATGGCCAGTTGCGACAAGTAACTGGTAGTTTGGCAGTCGCACGAGCAATCAAAGCTGAGAAATTGGCAATAGCGTTGTCTCAGGTAGCAGCGAGTGAACAAGGACAAAATAATTCAAATAACTCAAATAACTCGCCGCCGACAACTCCGCAACTGATCGTGCCGATTGATAATGGTCATGAGGCCAGCCGCGTTGATGGCGTAACGATACTAGCTGCTCAGAGTCTAAAAGCAGTTTGCGACCATCTGCAGTCGCTCGTTGACCCAGGTGCAAGCTATGAGAGTTTAGCCGTGGTACAGCCAAGTCCTGCACAGCAGCATGTTGGCTATCAAGTGGATTTAGCTGATGTCAAAGGACAGCACCATGCTCGGCGCGCGTTAGAAATTGCCGCTGCGGGTGGTCATTCATTGTTATTTACAGGACCACCAGGTTCTGGCAAGACGCTTATGGCGTCACGATTGCCAACAATATTGCCAGACTTAAGTGATGAAGATGCGCTAGAGGTTGCCAGTACCTATTCGGTGGCAGACAGCGATTATGATTATGGGACGCGGCCATTCAGACAGGTGCATCACACAATATCAGCTGTGGCGTTGGTCGGTGGTGGTTCACGGCCAAAACCGGGTGAGATTACGCTAGCTAATAAAGGAGTATTGTTCCTTGATGAGTTACCAGAGTTTGATCGGAGCGTGCTTGAGGTATTACGTCAGCCATTAGAAGCCAAACAAATTACCATTAGTCGCGCTAACTCTCAAATGACTTTTCCGGCGAACTTTCAACTGGTTGCCGCGATGAATCCTTGCCCATGTGGCTATGATGGCGATACATCAGGACGTTGTCGCTGTCGACCTGAGCAGATCAAACGCTATCAAGACAAATTATCTGGGCCTCTCTTAGATCGTATTGATTTGCATATCACTGTGCCTGCATTACCAATTGCCGATCTGCAAAATAGTCAGGTAGGTGAAACCTCCAAGCAAGTACGGGCTCGGGTAGTGGTCGCGCATCAGCATCAAATGCAGCGCCAGCAAAAGGTTAATGATGAGCTTAGCCCTAGCGAAATCGATGAATATATCCAGCTAGGCGACAATGAAAAGCAGTTATTACAACTTGCTCAGCAGCGCTTGAATCTGTCCGCTCGTGGTTATCATCGGGTATTACGAGTGGCTCGTACAATCGCTGATTTGGCTAACAGTACGGATATCAACAGCGCCCACGTATCTGAGGCGCTGAGCTATCGCAGCAAAGCGTAACTTCTGTTTGGGCAAGTTACACTATAATGATTCGATAAATTCTTTATAGACTAAAATCTATCTTTCATAATCCAAGCAACCAAGTCAGCAAAGTGGTCAAATGCTTCGGTCGGATTTAATTCGCGAATATCTTGCCCGTAGTTGTAACCATAAGACAGGCCGAGCGTGTCCATATTGGCGCTCTGTCCAGCCAACATATCGTTTCTAGAGTCTCCAATCATCACTGCCTGATCAACACTGACATTGAGAGTCTCACAAACGTGTAGTAGGGGCGCTGGGTCTGGTTTTTTGACAGCTAAACTGTCACCGCCCATCACTTCACTAAATAAGTCTTGCCAGCCAAACGAGTGCAATATTTTTGGTACAAATCGAATGGGTTTATTAGTGACTAAAGCAAGTGTATATCCAGCTGCGTGTAGTTGTTTTAGTCCGTCATCGACATCTGGATAGGCAACCGTTTTACTACCACTAAGATTCTTATAAGCCTCAAAAAATATTTGCTCTGCGTGATCGGCCTCTTCGACCGTTAGCTCACCTTCTGCTACTTCCGTCTTACCAACCAAAGCGCGTTCTACGAGCAGGCGTGAGCCATTTCCTATCCAGTTACGTATTGTCTCGATAGGGTAAGTATCTTTGCCTAATGTGGTTAGCATGGCGTTGGTTGCGTCGGCCAAATCGGGTACGCTATCAATGAGCGTTCCATCAAAATCAAAAATTAAAAGCTGCTTGTTCATTGTTCCTCACTATTGAAAATCGTTATATTTATTATATTGGCCATACCTTAGCACAGTAGCGTTCTGAGACCAGTCAATTTAGTTACCTGTTGTGCTTAATGTCTTGAGCAAATGTCTTGAGCATTAGCATCTATTCGACATCTTTATAGCGTTCACGATGCTCTTTCTTCATCCTTAAATACTCTTCATTCTCACGGCATTCATCCCATTTAACTTTAAAGATTCGTGCGGATTCTGCTTTAACTGGGTCTTCCTCTTGTCGTGGCAACTCTTCGCGACCATGAGCGCCGCTTTGACCTTTTTTATCATCGGGTACCGCGCCTTTATATTTTTTGCCACCTTTATGATTGGCATAGCGACGAGCGCGGGTATAGCCCATTTGAATAAACTTGCGCGCCATATCTGCGCCGACGAAGTCATCGTCAGCCAAGTAATCTAAAAACATCTGATAGATAGCCTCACTACTCTCGCGGGCGATATCGGGAGTCGCAAAGCGCCAATGAGGTAAAATCTCAGACTTATAAGGCTCTACCAGTAATACGCCTTGCTCACCGCGACCGACACGGTACAACTCAGGCTGAGCGCGCAAATCCAAACTCTTATAATCCAAGTCGTAATCAAACTCTCTCATATCTATGACCTATTATTTTTATCTATTCGTATATGGTTATTGAGTATACTTAGCCAAGCTGTTTAGAAAAAAGCACAAAAATGTTATGCAACCGTGACAGTAGGTATTTAGCATCAAGAGCGTTCAGTAGAAATAGTTATGGTAAAGTCAACTGTGAGACGTATGAAGGCTATGAGTATGATGAATGCAATGCCACGAGAGATACTATGTTGAGAAATAAAATAAGTGTAAATGAGCTGAGCCGTTTGCGATTACCCAAAAATATACTGGTAGCGTGGCTATTGCTAACGACAAGCGTACTGGCCAATACGACTGCCCACAGCGCGTGGTTTGAACGTTTGATTCCGCAAGGTGAGACGTATACGGTACGCGAGATAGATCGCGATTTAGCATTTGTGATAGATGGCTTTATCTACGATGCGCGCACGTCTTGTTTTTTGGCAGTGGGCGACCGAGTGATATTTTTTGAGGGGCGTCACGGTATTGATTACCGCGCAACTATATACGACTTGGATTCGCGTGAGCGCTGTAATTTACTATTACGTGGTCGTTTTTACGAATAGTAGTCGGCTATACGAATAAGAGCAACATATGAATAGAACGAACGCTAAAGAGTACGGTAAAATTTAAACATAAAAAAGCCCCGAACATTGCTGTTCAGGGCTTTTAGAATTCTATTAACGAATGGTGGCTCGAGGCAGGATCGAACTGCCGACACACGGATTTTCAATCCGTTGCTCTACCTACTGAGCTATCGAGCCGTCTTCGTTGAGGCGCTATTAAACTAAATATAGGCTCAGCTGTCAAGCAATTTTTGCATTTTATCGAATAAAAGACGATAAATAATTAGATATTAGTAAAATTAACCGTTTTAGTGCTCAGTTTAGTCTTTTACACGCAACAGTTCGTACTCGCTCATGATGCGGTGAATATCAGCGTCAGCAGGGACAAATTCACGTACGCCTTTTCTAACTTCGCAATCATAGACCAGTTTAATAAACTTGGCATCGATAGCACGTTTACGGTTCTCTGGATGCACGGTGAGATATTGCAGGCGCTTGGCATTGGTCTGCCCGTCATCGAAGCAGGCGACCGCAGCGATAGGCTTATCATTGAACATCCCGACATAGAGGTACTGTCCACGTTTAAACCCTTGCTCAACGATATTCAATACCTCAAGACCGTCAGGCTGTGCATAATCACTATCGTACAACGCTTGCAAGCGCTCTGCTAGCTCGTTGTCGCGAGCAGGTTTTTTGATAAGTGGCGCATCCAAACTATTAATGGCGATCGCTTCTAAAGGCATAGCAGTTCCTATAAATAGAGGGTTTCTATAGTATAAATAAGCAGTATGAGACAGCACGATGTCATAGCGTGCAATACCGTAAATAAGGGTCTTTAAAGTCGGCGCGAGTCATGATTGATAATACTGAACACACTATTTTAGCAGAATGACGTGATTTTGTGCGTGGTTTACCGCTTGGTCGTGGCAGTAAATGTTAGGGTTTGCTATGATGAGGCTATATAATATTTAGTATGTATAAACCCTAATATGTTGATATCTTTTGTATATATCATTTTCTAATATAGTTTTTGCTAAGGTCTGACCCAGACACTAGTAAAATATTTTGGGCAGGTTTTTGCCTTATTTATTGACCGCTTTTCACTGATAAAAAACTGATAGAGAGTAGCCATGACAGCCAATGCAACGACGACTGCTGCCACACCTGAGCAAACTGAGTCAAAAAACGTAAATCTATATGGTCGCCCTGAACGTATCGCGACCGTTGAGCGTATCACTGCCGAAACGCAAATCACCTGTACCGTTAATTTAGATGGTACAGGTAAAGGCACGGTAGACACTGGTGTGCCATTTTTGGATCATATGATTGATCAAATTAAGCGTCACGGTTTGTTTGACTTAGATATCAAATGTACCGGTGATACGTTTATTGATGACCATCATAGCGTCGAAGACACTGGTATTACCCTTGGTCAAGCGTTCAATAAAGCATTGGGTGACAAGAAAGGCATTCGTCGTTATGGGCACTTTTATGCGCCGCTAGATGAGTCATTGACCCGTGCTGTCGTCGATCTGTCAGGGCGTCCTGGTTTGCATATGGACATTCCATTTACGCGCTCGCACGTCGGCCGTTTCGATGTTGACCTATTCAGTGAGTTTTTCTACGGGTTCGTCAATCACTCATGGATGACTGTGCATTTGGACAATCTAAAAGGCAAAAACAGCCATCATCAGATCGAATCAACCTTTAAAGCCTTTGCTCGTGCGTTACGTATGGCCTGTGAGTACGATGAGCGTGCGTTGAACACCTTGCCATCGACCAAAGAGGCTTTCTAAGGCGCATTTAAGGCTCTTCTACGGTGTCATTCAAGCTTGGCGTACTAGTTGTACAGCCTGCGCTTGACTTCCTTGTAGCAAAACCTTATCTACACCCGCGATAATAGAAAGGGCAATAGCCAACAATATAAATGGTCAATAATATAAATAGTACAGTAGTCAAAATATTTAAAAATGAGAACCAATCGATGACTAAAGTAGCACTATTAGATTATGGTATGGGCAACCTGCACTCTGCTAGCAAGGCCCTATCGGTAGTCGGGGCAGAAGTCTCTATCACCAATGATCCAAAAGTCGTTGCGGCGGCTGATAAAATCGTTTTCCCTGGTGTGGGTGCGATGCGTGATTGTATCGCTGGCATGCATGAAGCAGGCATTGATGACGTCATACGCCATGCAGTGTTTAACAAGCCTGTTATGGCCATCTGTGTGGGCATGCAGGCATTGTTTGAGCAGTCAGCTGAAAATAGTGGCACGGACTGTTTGGGCATCTTAAACGGCACTGTAGAAGCGTTTGACCCTATGTGGAAAGACAAGCAGGGCGCAACGATAAAAGTACCGCATATGGGCTGGAATACCATCAGCGGTATGGATTTTGACCATCCGCTCTGGCACGGTATCGAAGACCACGCGCATTTTTATTTTGTGCATAGTTATTACTGTGATCCTGCCGATAGCTCGCAAGTGGCAGCGGTATGTGACTATGGTCAACCGTTCTGTGCCAGTGTAATCCAAGATAATCTATTTGCCACCCAGTTCCATCCAGAAAAGAGCCATACTGCTGGCTTGCAACTGCTCAAGAACTTTGTAGAGTGGAATGTGTAAATAGTTGATAAACGTGAAGTGAATATTTAATTTAGTAGAAGGTAGATTATCAGTTGTATAATCTGCCTTTTTTATGCTCAGCCATCACTTTGTAGCTGCTATTCTTTAGCTATTATAGTTTAGCCATCATGGTTTAGTGATACGCTCAGTTATTTTCTACTCGCTTATACTTGGAATATTTCAGTGGATTTTACTGCCTTTAAAATGAATGTTGTGGAAACAACGGGCCTTGCCAAAGATGCCTTACATATCTATGTCGGTGTCGGTGTTTATCTGCTGTGTCTGGTTGTGCTGCGTCCTATTATCAAAAGCCAAGGTATTCGGTCATTTATTGCTCTGATCGTCGTGACTTGCATTGCGCTGTTGGGTGAGTATTTGGACAATCGAGATACGATTGAATCGCTAGGCTTGACAGGCTTAAGCCGTGAACAGATTACCGCGAGCATCCGTGATTTGATCAATACTTGTATGTTGTCTTATGTGCTCTTTACGCTGAATAAGTGGACGACTATATTTCGACCAACCAATAAATCGACTTCATTGACCAAACGCCATAAAAAAACGGACTATTAATTAGTCCGTTTTTTGTTTCAAGCGAGTAATCTAATTTGGATAACCTCGAATAGGAGCTATAGGATAGAATAGAAATAAATTATCCATTTTTCTTCTTCTACATTTATCCAAAAATTCTATTAATGAATCTTCGTTTTCTAAAAAGTCATTGAGCTGTTCAAAAGAAATTTCATAATATTCTTCATACTCAACATACCTATGATTTGGCGGACTAACTGGAAAAGATAAGTAATATTTATTAGTAGTGGTTTCTTTACCTAGCGAGTATCTTTTTTCTCTACTGATTTTCAAATTTTCAAATTCGTAACGCATAGAGGCCTCACGCAAAGTCATATTATAGAGCCAAACTATCTCTCATCATACAACTCACGCACCACTTCACCAATCGCTGCAATACCGTCAGTTAGCGTCTGCTCGTCAGCCGCGATACTCATACGAATACACTCGTGTGCATGCTGATAATCGCTAACATCGACCCCAGGGAAGAAGTATTCACTTGGCACTATCAGCGTGCCTTTTTCTTTGAGACGCTCGTATAGCTCAAGGGTGCTAATTGGCAAGTCTTTAAACCATAACCATAAGAATATCGCGCCCTCAGGCTTATGAATGACCAACGGATAATCGCCCAAGGCTTCTTTTAACAGCTTAACGGCAAGGGTCGCCTGCTTTTGATAAAACGGCTTAATGTCGTTATCTGACAATTGCTTGATACGGTCATTCTCGACCAATGGTGTGGCAATCGCTGCACCAAAGCGTGTCGGTGCTAGATTGACCACGGCATTCATCGCGCTGACAGCTTCGATCACTTTGGCATCGGCCACAATAATACCAGTACGCATACCAGGCAGACCAATTTTCGACAGGCTAAAGCACAGAATCGTATTATTATCCCAATTCAGGTGCGCGTCAGAGTAGATGATATTGGGGAAGGGCATACCGTAGGCATTATCGATGATAAGCGGGATGTCATAGCGTTTGGCAATCTCGGCCAAATGCGCCATTTCGTCATCGGTTAGCACGTTGCCAGTCGGGTTGGTCGGGCGTGAGCAGCAAATCGCGCCGATACGCCCTTCCTTTAGCGCTGGTAAGTTCTCTAACACCTCAAAATCCACACGATATTTAAAGAAGCCTTCCTCGCCATCATGCGTCACTTCATCGATATGCGGTAATACCGCGGTGAAATGCTGACCTTCCACATGCACATCGCTATAGCCAATATACTCAGGGGTCAATGGCAGTAGAATGGACTTGTCGATAGATTGGTTCTTTTCATCTTGACTGTTTTCATCAACGAAAGCACCACCAAACAGATTAAATAGATAGAAAAACGCATTCTGTGAGCCATTGGTCAGAGCGATGTTTTCTGAGGTGAGGTTCCAATCATAATGACGGTTAAAGAAGCCAACCAACGCATCGATAAAGCCAGCATCCCCTTGCGGATTAGAGTAGTTCGCCATACTGATAATCGCGCTACTATTGGCTTCGCCTGCATCATTATCAACACCCAGCGCCTTATAGGTTTCCAAAAATAACTCATTAACGGCATCAATTTTGGCAGGGTTACCACCGCCCAGCATATTGACAGGCTGATCGCTTTTTAGCGCGTCGCCCAGATCATCCATCAATTGTGAGATGCCAGTGGGCTGGGTAAATTTTTGACCGAACTTTGAGAATTTCATAAGGCTACCATGCTGTTTGGGAGGGTGTTATAAGTGGGTATTTAACCGATAAAGTTGGGCTAGTATAGCAAATGAGGGCTATAAAATAAGCAAAGTGCAGAGTAGATACTGACTTATATGGCTATACGCTCTATGAAGTAAAAAATGCCATCTAAATGAATAGAAGGCGTTGCGGTTTGAGGTCTTAGAAATAAATATTTTTTAGCTAACATTGCTTTACGCTACAGCTCACTAAGCTACATCTTCAAGCAGGGCTAAAAAACATAGCTTTGTAGGTTTTTATACTGCTAATATACTTAAGTTTATTATTTTCACAGAAGTTAGCTGCTTTTAAAGACTAAAGGATGTATCTATAGATGAGATTTATACAGCAAACAGACAAAAATAAAATAAATACTAATACATATCCAGCCTTCGGTTTATTCAGGACGACTTGGGATGACTATGGGATAAAGTGTGAATTTATTCTTACATATTATTTGAATGAAAATGAAAGTACAGAAATTGGATTGACTAAAATTATATTTAAAGAGAGTCCTTCAAATCACCTATTTCCTAATTTTGATGGATCAGGCAGCTTATATATTAGTTTAGGGCAAAGATTAAGTTTTTATAAAAATTTAGCGGAAGTTGTTGGTACAGAAGAGTCGATAGAAGTCCTAGGAAAGCTAAATGATATTGCATGGCAGTCTCAAAAAATTGAGCCTTTTGAAAGTGATTCTAAGTTTAGGAATGCTTTGCTTAGAGAAAACTCTGCTAGAGATACTCTTAGGTTTGGAAAGCAGGTGATCCTAGGAGAGGCTTTTAATAAAAGCTTTTCCTTCAAATATACTACTAAGACTGCGGGTGCTGAGCAACCATTTATTATAAATGTGGATTTTGATGAAACAGATCTTTTACCACATAGAATAGTAGGTATTATTGGACGTAATGCTGTTGGTAAAACCAATTTAATGGGGAGTTTAGCGAGGGATTTAGTGCAGGTTAGGAGAGTATCGCAAAATTCTATTAACCAAAAAGAAGAGAGTTTTTTAGGGGACAGGCCTATATTTAATCGAGTTATAACAATCTCTTATAGCGCTTTTGATAAATTTGTTATACCTAGTAACCCTCAGAATAGCTATGTATATTGTGGAATTAGAAATAGTAAAGGAGTTTTATCCAAGAATTCTTTAACTCAAGATTATAAAGATAATATATTAAGAATTCAGAATCTTGACAGAGAGGAGTTTTGGGTTTCTTGTATGTCTCATATATTAGAAAATCATAATGATGATTTTGTTAATAAGCTTAGGTTAGAAGTTTACGCCCAGCATGATATTGAAGAAGATACTTTGGCTTTGTTGAGTTCTGGACAGTCCATTTTAGCTCATTTTGTGACAGCACTGGTCGCAAGGATTCAAGAAAATACTCTGGTTCTATTCGATGAACCTGAGACGCATTTACACCCTAATGCTGTAGCGCACTTATTCAATGTCTTAAACAGGATCTTAATCGAACATCAATCATTTGCAATTATTGCAACGCATTCACCAATCGTTATTCAAGAGATTCCTAAAAAAAGAGTAATCCTTCTATCGAGAGAGGAAAATAATACTTCTGTTATACCAATGCATTTTGAGACCTTTGGTGAAAGTATTTCAGAGTTAACTAGACATGTTTTCGACACTGTTTCAATTCCACATCATTACAAAAGAGTACTTCAAAGGTTAGCTAAAAATATGTCTTTTGAGGAAGTTAGTAGTTTGTTCCCAGATGGTTTAAGCTTTAATGCTAAAGCATATTTATTAGCTCAGTATAGTGAGAATAAATGAAAAATTTAATATCCCCACCTCGTACAATACCTTATTTACAGCTTTATAAAAATATAATTAGTGCTAAGAAAGATACTATAAAAGGTAATCCTAATACTGAGAAACTAACTTTAAAATCTTTAGAAACTAAAGTTACAGCACGTTATAGTCTATTCGAGCAAGCTATAAATAATAATAATTTATTTGGTTTTGTTGAAGATGCTAGCTTATTAGTACATAAAGAAATATTAATAGGCTGTTATGAAGGTAGAACAAAGAAAGTAAAAGAAGTATTTACTTTGATTGAAAAAAATCAATCTGCAGGGTTTCTTAGGGTCTGTCCTTATTGTGGAATTACTCTACCTAAAACCTATGATCACTACCTTCCCAAAACTTTATTTCCTGAACTATCTGTACATGCTTTAAATTTAATTCCTTGTTGCGGCACATGTAATGGGATAAAAGGTGATGTCTGGAAGAATGAAACACATATAGCATTTTTGCACCTTTACAGTGCTATTATTCCAAATGAAGAGTTCTTAAGTGTCGAGTTGTTTACGAAACCTTCAGCTAATTCTATAGGAGCAAGGTTTCAATTACATAAACCAGAAGATATGGATAATGATATATGGAATATTTTATCCTATCACTATGAAAATTTAAAATTGCTCGAAAGATATAATGAGCTTGCGAATGATGAAGTCACGCGAATATTTACTAGTTGTGTATGCCATTTAAATGATGGTGGGAATAGTATTGCTGGTTTTTTAGTTCCGTTAGGAAAAAGTGAAGAGTCCTTATATGGTTTAAACTATTGGCTTGCTATTTTAATTAAGGCTTTATCATCAAATGTCATTTTTGAAACTTTAGTGGCTAATGCTGTAAATAAAAACCCTTAACTAATTAATAAGGGTTTTTGATAGGCGAAACACTAACTAAAAAGAGCTCTACCTTGATAATACAGAACCAAGAAAACCCCTATAAAGGGGTTTTCTTGTATAAAGCTAAAATCTAATACAATTAAATCATCGCCCTAACCCTAGCCATAATCCCGCGTCCAATCACCAGTCTCACATAAATAATAGCAATAGCAAACAGCATTAAGATTAATGCCACACCGCCAATCGCCAAGCTCGTCCACGGCACACTAAATTGTAGATTAAACCATTGAGTGATAGCAGCCCATGCACCCACGCTGGCGATGACAACTGCAAATGTCGCCGCGCTAATCCCAAGCACACCCAATTCTAAAATATTGAGCATATACAGGTCGCGCTTTTGCATACCGAGCAATCTAAATGATGCGCTGTCTTTCATACGATCTTGCGAGGTAGATAGTAGCGAGCTGATCAGCACCATGACGCCAGTGAGTAGAGCAAGCAAGGTGAATACATAGACCAAGCGGCTCATTTGTACCACCAGCTCTTGAATTTGCTTTGCAATGGCAGTGCCATCAATCGTAGTGACAGCAGGGAACTCGCGTACCAGTTTGCCTTGCAGTTCTGGAATGGCACTCTCTGACACGTGAGCAGTGGCAAACTGAATCTGCGGGGCAGCGGACAGCACCGACGGCTCAAACAAGAAGTAAAAATACGGGCTTGGGCCACGCTCGTAGCGCGTGCGAATACTGGTAATCTGCCCGATGATTTCGATACCTTGGATGTTAAAGCGTACCTGATCGCCCATACCGACATTGAGCATACCTGCAGCAGTGTCCAAGATAGACAAAGGCTTGATTTGTTCATTTGTCGCATCGATAGGGGTGTATAGCGCGTCATCTGTGAGCGATTCAGTGATGTATTCGGTCTCCATCACCGTATCTGCATAGCTCAAATTAAAGACACGCGTGGGATCATCAAACCCATCAGCAGGCTCGATATCTTTTGCCGCCACATCATTGGCTGTCTCCACACGCGCACGAATGACGGGATAATAAGTGACAGGCGCTTCAATGATTGCATCAATATCGTCATGTTGATCGCTCTGCACGTCGAGCAAAAACAGATTGGGCGCGTCTTCAGGATAGGCATTGATAAACTGCGCATTGATACTGTGATTGAGTGTCGTGATGAGCGTCAGCACCGCCACCGATAGTGATAAGGTGACAAAGAACAACGCAGATTGGTTGCCTTTACGCGCAAGGTTATGAATGGCAATACGCTGCATCCAACTAACTTTGGTATTGCTTGCTAACTTGTTAAGCAGCCAGAGCCACCCACGCGCCAATAGCCAAAATATCGCTACAAAGCCAATCAAGCCGCCCAATAGCTGTGCGCCTAATGACAGTGAGCCAACTTCATAAGCAAAGAAGGCATACAGTCCTGCCAGCACCAAGCCATACCATAGTAGCGGCACGCGTCGATACCAAGGCAAGTTTTGCGTTTGCGTGCTCGCCCCTTGATTGAGTAGGGTAGCGGGTTTGGTCATGTTAAGTGCGCTTAGACCACGCTGCGCAATCAGTAGCGTCAGGGCTAAGGCAATCACAATGGTTTTGATGGCACTGATTGGGTTAATAGCGAGACCGACATCGACAGGCAAGATAGCCACCAGATACGGCTGACCGATTTTGAGTAAGCCCAGACTAAGGGCAACCGCTGCGACACAAGCAATGACGGTCGTGACGATAAGCAATTGATAGTAGCTACGTTTAAGTGAGCCCAGCGGCTCGCCGAGCGCCAATCGAATCGCGTTATTGGACTGCTGCTTACTGACAAATGCACTAATGACGCCATACATAGCAACCGCAGATAGTAGCAACACCGCAATGACTAGCAATTTTAAAAACATCAGCACATTATCAGATATACGCGAGACAGAAGTATCTGCGGACTCTGCATCAGAGAGCTCGATATCAGGATAATTGGTCAGGATATCTGTAAGCTGTTCACGCTGCGTGGTTATCAGCTCTGGATCGCCTGCCATCTCAATACGATAGTTTATGCGGCTGCGTTGCCCCAATAGGTTGGTTGACGGGAGTGCACCTTGTTTCATCAACACACGCCCACCAAAACCAAAGGTAGTCAGCGGACGGTCAGGCTCTTTGGTCAGTACATCACTGATCGTAAACTGCGCATCGCCAATGGTGATACGGTCGCCGATATCGGCCTGTAGACTACTGAGCACTTCTGGTGCGACGATCACACTGTCAGATGTTAGCTGATCCCACAGCGGCTGCCCCGAGGCAAGTTCCGCTGTGCCGTATAAGGGATACGACGGCGAGACGGCTTTGACGCTGGCAAGCAAGGTTTGCTCATCATTGACCAGCATGGCGCTAAACTGATAGTCATACACGGTCTGTGTATTAGGGATAGTTTCTACCTGTGACAATACTTCGCTTGGCCAGTCTTGTTTACTGTTTAGGATTAGATCCCCACCAACGAGCGCGCGCTGATTGTCATTGATATAGCTATCGACAGACTGCTGCACAGAGTCGAGGGTCAGGTAAGTTGCAAGTGATAGGGTCAACGTCAGTAGAAACAACACAGGATACACCCAACGCTGCCACCAGCTACGGCTGAGTGCTTGCGAGCCTAGAGTTTGAAAACCTAGAGTACGGGTAAATAGTTGACTAAGGATGCCGCTAGGATAACTGGACTCTTGATGCATACTGGTAGCAGTCTTTTTTGTATCAGGCAATTTGTTGTCTGTGGGCTTACTATTCATTAAGATACAATCCAGTTATTCATGTAGGTACAATGCGGCCATCATGCATAGTGATGACGCGATCTGCCATCTCGGCCAGTGCAGGGTCATGGGTAACGACTACCAGTGCCGAGCCAACCTGTTGGCGTAGATCTAATAGCAGCTGCATGACTTGATCGGCATTTTGCTCGTCTAAGTTGCCCGTTGGCTCATCCGCAAAGACAATCTTTGGGTGCGACACCAGTGCTCGCGCCACCGCTGTACGCTGCTGCTCACCACCTGATAATTGATTGGGTAAGCTGTGACGTCTATGACCTAAGTCGACCGCATCTATCAGCTCGTCTACCCGTGATGGGTTTGGACGTCTGGCAATATCAAGTGGAAAGGCGATATTTTCAGCGACGGTCAGTGTGGGCAGTAGATGAAATGACTGAAAGACAAAGCCCATATCTTGCTGACGAATGACGGCTAGCGCATCTTCGTCAAGGCTGCTAAGCATTTGACCTGCCAGCGATACCGTACCGCTATCGGGATAGTCTAATGCTGCGAGTAACCCTAGCAGAGTAGATTTACCCGAGCCTGATTTGCCCATGATGACTACAAACTCACCAGCGTTGACATAGATATCCACGTCTTTGATGATGGACAGCTTTTGCTCACCGACTTGTACGGTTTTATTTAACTGTGAGGCGGTCAGTAGTGCTTGTGTCTTAGCGTCTGCTTGTGGCGTTGCTGTGGCAGTCGAAGATGATAATGTCATTACAGTATCTCGTTAAATAGTCTCATTTGTCTTATTTTTTGTCGTATTGTCTTGAGCCGTTGCAGCTGTGTTATCGGTATCGGCTGTTTTTAACTCTTGTAGTTCTTCTAGTTCATTTAATTTAGGCTCTAGAATAGGCAAGATATTGTTGTTAACGATAATCTCGTAGCCCTCTTTAGTCGGGTGAATCGCATCCGCTTGGTTAAGCTCTCGGTCACCGCCGACGCCTTCTAAGAAGAACGGAATAAGCGTCAGGTTCATGTCTTTCGCAACACGAGGATAAATGTCTGAGAATGCCGCGACGTATTCACTGCCTAGATTGTCATAGATCGACATACCGCCTAAGATAACGACACTACCATTGTCTTGCAGGTGCTTAACCGCAGTGCGAATATTGGCTTCAATGGTTGCTACATCGATACCACGTATCGCATCGTTAGCACCGATAGTCAATATGGTGATGTCGGGTTTGGTTTGCGATACCCAGTCCAATCGATTGACCAATCCCGTACTGGTTTCACCGCTTAGACCTGAGTTGATAACTTTGGCGTTAGCATAGCCCATCTCTTGTAGACGATCTTCTAACTGAGCAGGGTAGTTGTCATCTTTGTCCACTCCCAAACCTTCTGTCAGTGAGTCACCAAGCGCTAAAATAGTCAGTGATGAGGATTTGACCTGTTGATCAGTTGATGCTGCGTTTTCAGTTGCTACTGGAGTAGTGCTGGCTTGACTGTTGGTCGCTTCAGTACTGGTACTCTGCGTGTCAGTAGCAGATGTCGTTTCAGCATCTTTCTGACAGCCACTGATAGCCATTACAGCTGCGAGCATAGCGATAGCAGGCAAACGCTGAGCAAAACGAGAGGGAAGTTTCATCATGGGTGTTATGTCCTATATGCAATCAAACCAGTGTCTAGTCAAATCCTATCTAAACCAGATACAGTATCAGTCGGATAAATCGTCAGGATCGTTCAGTCTAATATTGGTAGTACTTTCACTCACCTTCCTTGTATCCGGATTATATTGAGTATCCAGATTATATTAAGTATCTAAGTTATATTGAACTGACTATAGCAAAATAAGACAGTGACCTATATTGGCCTAAGGTTAATTTAAGGCCGCTTTATTGCGCGTTAGCAATCATAGCCTTGTAGACCGCAAAAACTGATAGAAATGAAAGCTGATAGTAGTCAAATATATTTGCCATCTACCATTACTGGACGACTAACAAGCCAAGCAATCACGACGTTGACAATCATCAGTATCAACATAATAAAAAGCGGCATACTCCAGCTACCAGTCATTTCATGCAGCCAGCCTGTACCCAATGGTCCAAAAAACGCAATGACATAACCAACTGCTTGAGCCATACCAGACAGCTCGCTTGCCTGATTGGTCGTATAGGTACGCATAGAGAACAGCATCATGCTCAAGGTGAAAATCGCCGAACAGCCCATGCCCATCATGCCTGACCATAGCCATGCCAAGTCAGTCGATAGATAGCTGACACCCAATATGCCAACGACGTTTAGCACAGCGGCGAACACTGCTAGCGCTTGGATGGGGCGGCCACGATTGACTAGCCAAGTTAAGCTTAAGATAGAGACTGGTGCCATAAACTGAAATACAGAACCCATTTGTCCAGCACTGACGGCAGATAGCCCTTTACTCACCCAAATCGATGGTAAAAAACTGGCAACGGTATAAAATAATAATGACTGTAATCCCATAAAAATAGCAATCTGCCACGCAAAGGTAGTGCGCCACATAGAGATATCAGAAGAACCTAACGCCGCAGGGATGATCGCTTGATGGTTAGATGAACCCAACCGTACACGTAAGAACAGCCAGATAACAAAGGCAAAAACACCTAGTATTGTCCAACCGCCTAATGCCCACTGCCAACCAACTTGCTCCGATAACGGTAGCACCACGCCTGCGACGATACCTGCTGCTGTGGTCATCGTAAGACTGAACAACCCTGTAATCAGCGGAATATGTTGCGGGGTACGCTGCTTAATGACCGGTGCTGCTAAAGTATTAGCGAAGCCGATGGCAAGGGTAAGCAACAAAGTACCAATTAAAAACCCACTCCACGTCGGGATAGCAGTACGGATAATCATCCCTACCGTTAACAACCCAATCATGGCAATCAGTGTGTTTTCTAGTCCGAATCGCTTACCAATTGTTGGAGAAATCAGCGCACCTACAGCAAAGCTCAGCATAGGCACTGCCCCTAGCCAACCTATCTGAAATTCAGAGATATCAAGCGCGTCTTTTACCACTGGGGCGATAGAACCTAGCGCGACGATAGGTGCGCGCATATTGGTAGCTAGCAGAATCATGGCACACAGTACCAACCAAAAGGTAAAGCGTGAGGAGGGCAGGCTAGATGAAGCAGATAGATTGGACGAGGTAGACATAGCAGCACAACGATGACAGCGAAAAAGAACACGTTATTAAACAGCGCCAAAAAATTGCCGCTTATAAAATAACACCAGAGAGCATTTACTCAGACACGTACCTAGACGGTAATCGATATCGTAAATTAGACCGAAAAATATATGTAGCGCGTAAGACATACATTCGCTGAACTGACTTTGCTAAATTGGCAGGCAAGTTGGTCAAAATGTATGTGTGGTTACTTCGAGTTACGGCTTTAGAACAGTGATAATAAGAGATGGCGGTAATGACGAATCTCAAACAATAAAAATAGCGCCAAGTCACTTTTGAATGACTTGACGCTATTATAAGAACATATGTCAGGTAAATGCTACCAGCGTATGGTAACCAATAGGCTATTAAACCGATTTACCCAATTGAGCAGCTCTTAATGCATTCTCTTGCTGTTCAGCGATTAGTGAATCGCACTTATTGGGATCATTACCACAAAACGAGCAATTTTCATCGCCCATCAATTTGGCAACACCGCCACAAGATCCTCTAAGCGGCTTTTTTTTGACCATATAACCGACGCCCATAAAAATGAAAAATAGGACAAATACGGTGAAAGTAATGGCAAGCATAGGAAGCAGTTGGCTAAACATAGAGGAAACCTCATTTTAAAAAATAGGGCAGTTATTATTAGTGCTGTCTAAGTCCATGACAGCTAAGCACCGTTGATAACAACTGTATAATAGTATAGCAAATTTTAGTGCAGCTCGTTGTGCGTTAACGTATTCTCTTGTTTCACATCTATCACTTAACAGTGGATTTTAGAGTGTGCCATCTAGAGCTTGGAGAACGTTTATAGCTTTTTATCAGCACGTAACGCTTTCATCGCTGGTGTCTGTACCACTTGCCAGTCGTCAATATTATCGTCAGCAGCTTCGTTGGACATATCGTCAGAACCCTTTGCTTTTACATCGTCAGCTAGTACCACGAACATGGCCGCCAGATTTTGCGTTTTAGCGAGGTCTAGTGCTTTGTGATAAGGCATCGCGGTAAGGGCAGTTGCCCACGCATCCGCCAATGCAACCGAATCAGCTGCGACAGTAACTGAAGGTGCGCCGCCTGCAATAGGGTTACCCGTTGTCGGATCGATAGTATGGCTATAGCGTTTGCCATCGAATATGACAGAGTTGCGATAGTTACCAGAGGTCGCTAGATGCATTTGGCTAGCCGTATTCTTTGGTTGGCGAATAGCAGATATGGTTTGACGTTCGCTGACCGTACTGCCTTCAATAGGGGCGTCAATCGCAATTTGCCATGGCTGCTGCTGGTTGTTCACACCAGAGGTGGCTATTTCACCGCCGATCTCAACCATATAATTACGAATTTGATAATCATCTCTCAACACATCAGCGATGACATCGACGCCATAACCTTTGGCAACAGCAGAAAAATCTAAACCAACGCCATCTTTGGTTTTATAGATGGTGTCGTCTTTCTTTATGATGCTCTCAAAATCGACTAATGCTTTTGCTTGAGCAATCTCTACTGCGGTCGGTGGACTTTGTAAACGCTCGACCGTCATGGTACTCCCAAAGCCCCAGGTGTTTACGAGTGGCATAACGGTAGGGTCAAAGGCACCACCAGATTGCTGATAGACAATTTGTGATACATCTAGCACACGACTAAAATCAGCATCGATAGTGATAGGTTTGTCTTTGCCCAAACGATTGAATGTAGATATCGTTGAGTCATTTTGATAAGTAGACATGCTATCGTTAATTTGTTTTAGACGCTCGTCTACCGCAGCTTGTATGGCAGCTTCGTCCGCATCATCAGGCAACTGATAGCTAATATGATAGCTCGTCCCCATCGTCTCACCGATCAGATAATTATAGTCTGGGGTTTGCTGGCAAGCGCTGAGTCCTAAAGTACTAGCAAGGCTGACGACGCCTACTAAGGTAAGGTGCAGAGGTTTTTTGGAAGATGAGCTGTATATAGTGTTTTTCATAATATTTTCGGTATGGCGTAGAAATGAGTAGGGTGTAAAACAAGCCACGCTTATTTTACACCCCTTGAACCCAAAAATACTAATGAAGGCACCATTCAGCGACAATTCGTTCGGTTGAGCGGATTATTTTACTTGTGACTCACGTATGAGTTTATAGAGTTTTGGCGGAGAGACGCGGTTGACCCGTGTGGCCAGTTTTTCTTTGCGACCAGCGACGATAATATATTCTTCTTCCTTGGCGAGCGCCTTCACAACTTGTTTAGCAAACTCAGTCGCAGTTAGACCATTATTGGTTGCCTCATCCATCGTACCTTGTGCGCTACCATCGCCAGTCAACGCATTGATAGAGATGTTGGTCTGAATAAACCCGGGGAATATTGTGGCTACTTCGATACCTTGGTCATGTAGCTCAGCGCGCAAGCTATTTGCCCACATATGCAGTGCCGCCTTGGCTGCTCCATAAGCGCCGCGATATTGTGTACCTAATAGGCCTGCCACACTCGAGACCATCACGACTTTGCCGCCACCTTGTGCAATCATGTCAGGCAGTACCAGTCTAGTAAGGCGCGTCTGAGCAAAATAATCTATTTCCATGATTTGACGCTCGACCTCTTCATCGGTATCCATGATAAGTGCGCGTTGACTGATACCGGCATTATTAATCAGCCAATCGATCTTTCCTGCTTGAGCTATTGCCATCTCATAAGCGGATTTTGCTTGACTGGAATCACTGATATCAAAGGGAATGACAATATGTGTGTCAGCACGCTTGCAGCGTTGTTTGACTGTGTCTAATCTGTCCTGATCGCGTCCACTTAAAATAATCCGAGCACCTTTTTTGGCAAAGGCTATGGCAAGGGCTTCTCCAATACCGCTAGAGGCACCTGTAATCCAAATAGTTAAATCTTTGTATTTCGTTTTCATAAGAGTCCTTTCTCAATGTTTAGATAGTCCATCATATAGGATAATAAAGCGACTCTACTAGCTAGATTTGTAGTCTGCAAAGGCACTACTATGTGTAAAAATCACACAAAAAAAAGAGCCTCAATTGAGCCTCTTTTTTTATTCTTAGATTTGTGCTGTCAGATTAAGTCTCTAACTTAACCACCGAAATCATCAAGCATGATGTTTTCGTCTTCCACGCCCATGCTGTGTAGCATGTCGATTACAGCAGCGTTCATCATCGGTGGCCCACACATGTAGTATTCACAGTCTTCTGGGTTTGGATGATCTTTCAGATAGTTTTCGAGCAATACGTTATGGATAAAGCCTGTTGGACCTTCCCAGTTATCTTCTGGTAATGGGTCAGACAGTGCAACATGCCACTCAAAATTATCGAACTCTTCTTCTAGCTGATCGTAGTCTTCAACGTAGAACATCTCACGAATAGAACGAGCACCATACCAGAAGCTAATCTTACGATCAGTGTTCAAACGTTTGAGCTGATCAAAGATATGTGAGCGCATTGGAGCCATACCAGCACCACCACCAACAAAGATCATTTCAGCTTCGGTCTTCTTGGCAAAGAACTCACCATAAGGACCTGAAACCGTCACTTTGTCACCAGGTACTAAGCTAAATACCCATGAAGACATTTTGCCTGGTGGAATACCGTCAGGACCACGTGGCGGTGGACTTGCGATACGGATGTTAAATTTGATGAGGCCTTTCTCTTCAGGATAGTTGGCCATTGAGTAAGCACGGATAACAGGCTCATCAACTTTTGAGACATAGTTGAAGATACCGAATTTTTCCCAGTCTTCTCTATATTCTTCATCAACCACAAAGTCTTTGTAGTGCACTTCATGCGGTGGCGCTTCCAACTGTACATAACCACCAGCGCGGAAGTTTACTTCTTCGCCTTCTGGAATTTTTAGTACCAGCTCTTTAATGAAAGTGGCAACGTTATCGTTAGAGATAACTTCACATTCCCATTTCTGTACATCAAAGAACTCAGGATCAATCTCAATTTTCATGTCTTGCTTAACAGCTACCTGACAAGCTAAGCGCATGTGATTGCGGATTTCACCTTGAGTAAAGTAGCCTTCTTCGGTGGGCAAAATAGAACCACCACCTTCAATAACGCGGCAACGACACTGCGCACAAGTACCACCACCACCACAAGCTGAAGATAAAAATATACCTTCGCCCGCTAGCGTTTGTAGTAGTTTGCCGCCAGCTGGTGTCACCACATCATTATCGGGATTATCATTAATATGGATAGTGACATCGCCTGAACTGACCAGTCTTGAGCGTGCCGCCAAAATAATAGCGACGAGGCCCATGATGATCAAGGTAAACATAGCAACGCCACCAATCGCCGTAGCGTAATCCATGGTAGGTATCCTTAATCTATGGGGTAGGGGTGTGGGGGCATAATCTATGCTGTACCCAAACCTCTACCGAATAAATGAATTAAATAAGTCAAATAGCTAATGAAAGCTTTGAGCTTAGCGGTTTAGATGGACATACCACCGAACGACATAAAGCCGAGCGACATAAGACCAACCGTGATAAAAGTAATACCAAGACCACGTAGCGGTGCTGGAATATCTGAGTATTTTAGCTTTTCACGGATACCCGCCAATGCTGTAATAGCAAGTGCCCAACCGAAGCCTGCACCCACACCATAGACAACAGATTCACCAAAGTTATAGTCACGCTCAACCATAAATAATACACCACCTAAGATGGCACAGTTTACGGTGATTAGTGGTAAGAATACCCCAAGCGCGTTATATAGACTCGGTACAAACTTGTCCAAGAACATCTCTAGGATCTGTACGGTGGCTGCAATCAAACCGATATAACTTAGCAATCCTAAGAAGCTCAAGTCGATATCAGGGAAACCTGCCCATGCCAGCGCACCATCTTTTAGGATGAACTGGAATAGTAAATTATTTAGTGGAACGGTAATTGCCATCACGACAACAACCGCAACACCTAGACCAATCGCTGTAGAGACTTTTTTGGATACGGCCAAAAAAGTACACATGCCTAAAAAGTAGGCAAGCGCCATGTTCTCAATAAAGACTGAGGTTATAAATAAACTAACATAATGTCCCATTAGTGACCGCCTCCATGTGCCATGCCTTTAGACTGCGGCTTCATTACAAACTCAGCTTCTTCAACTTGTTCTGGTTTCCAGATACGGACAACAGCGATGAACAAACCAATGATAAAGAACGCTGATGGTGGTAACAGTAATAGACCGTTTGGTATGTACCAACCGCCATCAGTGACTGGCTGTAGAATCGTAATACCGAACCAAGTACCAGCACCTAATAGCTCACGGATAGTTGCGACGAATAGCAATACTGCTGAGTAACCAAGACCGTTACCAATACCATCTAAAAAGCTTGGGATTGGTGGGTTGCTCATCGCAAATGCTTCAGCACGGCCCATCACGATACAGTTAGTGATAATCAGACCAACGAAAACTGACAAACCTTTACTGACGTCATAAGCCACTGCTTTTAGTACCTGATCAACCAAGATAACCAACGAAGCAATAATCGTCATCTGTACGATGATACGAATGCTTGATGGAATCTGCTTACGGATGATTGAGATAAAGAAGCTTGAAAATGCCGTTACCAAGGTCAATGCCACACACATGACCATAGCGTTAGCCATGCTGGTGGTGACAGCCAATGCCGAACAGATACCAAGGATCTGTAGGGCAATAGGGTTATTATCAAAGATAGGCGTGGTTAAAATGCTTTTAGTGTCAGCCATGTTATGCCTCCTTGCCGTTTGCTACTGGTAGCTTGGCTGCCAATTCGGTTTTAGGTTGAGCTGCCGGCTTTGATTGATTTGCTTGCGTGTCTGCACCTTCAACCGTTTGGCCGCTCTTTTCGCGTAGCGTATCTAGATAAGGCTTATAACCTTGCTCACCTAACCAAAACTGAATCATATTGCTGACGCCGCGGCTAGTCAATGTCGCACCGCTGATGCCATCAACCCAGTTTTCTTTTGGGTTACCAGCTTTGGTTACACCAGTGGCAACGTTACCATTCTCGTCATAAGACTCGATACCGCTCCACTTTGCACGCCATTCTGGCTCTTCGATACGAGCGCCAAGACCTGGGGTTTCTTTATGCTCGTAGAAACTGATACCTTTGATGGTATTCATATCACTTTCGAGCGTTAAGAAACCATAGATAGTGCCCCATAGACCGTAGCCCTGAATTGGCAATACAACCGTTTCTGGCTGACCGGCGTCATCATTTTTGACATAGACCTTGGCATATTTTGGCTTACGACCAATACCAGCAGGATCGTTGTCACCCAAGTCTTCACTTAGAGCTTGGTTTTTTGTCGCTTGACTGGCGTCATAAGCATTACGATCAGGGATGCCAGCAGTTTTTAGCGCGTCGTCATCGAGATAAGTACCTTCGTTTAAATCAATGATTTTGACTTCAAAATCTTTAAAACGTTCGGCGACATCATCTGCTGTATCAGACTCAGCGTCATACATATCAGCCGCAACTAAGATGTTTTTGTTGCGGTCTAAACGAGCATTTTCAACTTGCGCAGGCTTTAGACCAACAGCCACTGCTGAGACCAACACTGAACACACCAAGCATAGCGTCAAAGCCACACTGATGGTTTTCGCGTTATTACTTTTGGGCTTGGACATAGCGAACCCTCCGAGCGGTTTGGCGTTTGATATTTGCTTGAGTCACAAAGTAATCAAACAATGGAGCAAATAAGTTGGCGAATAGAATGGCCAGCATGATGCCTTCTGGGAAAGCAGGGTTGATGACGCGAATCAATACGGTCATAAAACCAATCAAGATACCGTAAGCCCAGCGGCCTTTGTTTGTATGTGCAGCTGATACTGGATCGGTTGCCATAAATACAGCACCGAAAGCAAAGCCACCGATAACTAAGTGCCAGTAGAACGGCAAGCTCATCATCATGTTGTCTTCAGAGCCAATCATGTTGAACACAAGAGACGTCGCAATCAAACCGACCACACAACCTGCCATAATGCGCCAAGAAGCAATACGCGTCCATAGCAACACTGCCGCACCCATTAGGATGGCTAGTGTCGATACTTCACCGATACTGCCTTGCATGTTGCCTAAGAATGCATCGCTCCACGTGATGGCATTACCATAGACGTCGACGAAGTCCTGAGGAACCACACCAAGGGCTGCAAGGCCAAGAGGCGTCGCGCCTGAGAAACCATCTACTGCCGTCCATACTGAGTCACCAGACATATAGGCTGGATAAGCAAAGTATAAGAATGCACGACCCGATAGGGCAGGGTTAAGGAAGTTTTTACCAGTACCACCGAACACTTCTTTTGCGACGACTACACCGAAGATAATACCTAGGGCAACTTGCCATAAAGGAATATCAGGTGGTAGACATAATGCAAATAGAACCGAAGTCACAAAGAAACCTTCGTTGACTTCGTGTCCACGGACGACAGCAAAGATAATCTCACAGAGAATACCTACCGCAAACGTCACGATATAAATAGGCAAAAACTGCATCGCACCATAGACGAAACTTGCCCAGATACTGTCTGGGTTATAGCCTGCCATGCTAGTGATCACAGTACGCCAGCCTTCAGGCTGTAAGCCAAGCTGAGCGATAGCGGTTAGTGCTTGATGACCAATGTTGTACATACCCCAAAACATTGCTGGGAACGTACATAGCCATACGGTAATCATAATACGTTTTAGGTCAATCCCGTCACGTACATGCGATGAGGCATAAGTGGTTGAGCTTGGTTGACGTAAGAACGTATCAAACATCTCAAAAATAGCGTAGTACTTTTCGTGTTTGCCGCCTTTGGTGAAAGATGGCTCCATACGATCGAACATATTGTGTAAAAATTTCATCGTGGTTAGCCCTCCAGCTCAATGCGCGTTAAGTTATCACGCAAAATATCACCGAATTCATATTTGCCAGGAGATACAAAGGTGCATAGTGCCAAATCTTCTTCGTCCAGTTCAAGCACGCCTAAATCTACGGCGCTAATGATGTCTTCGACGATCAATGCACGTAGTAATTGAGTTGGTAGGTAATCTTGTGGCATGACTTCTTCATAGACACCGATTGGTACCATCGCTCGAGGTGAGCCGTTACTTGTCGTAGTAAAGTCGTACTTTTTGCCACCAAAGAACTGCGAAATATAGATAGGCAGTTTTGAGAAGCGGTTTTTACCTGGAGTAAAGAAGTGGAACGCAGGACGCTCACGGCCTTCAGTCAATACGCTGATCTGATTGTGAAAACGACCCAGATAGGCGATGTTTTCAAACACTTTGCGACCGGACAATACTGAACCTGAAATGATACGGTTCTCGCCAGCAGCCAGTTTACCTTTGGTTAATGCAGTAATATCAGCACCACGCTCAGTCATAACCAAATGCGGGTTAGTGACAGCAGGTCCTGCTAAGCTCACCATGCGGCGCGTATATAGACGACCTGTTGTAAACAATTTACCGATGGCAATCACGTCTTGATAACCAATCGTCCATACGGTCACACCGCGGCTGATAGGATGCAAAAAGTGAATGTGCGTACCAGCAAGACCAGCTGGATGCTTACCAGCAAAACCATGATACTCAGTGACGTTATTCGCTGCAGTTTTTGCAACTGGCGTCAGTTGAGTATCGCCATGATGGCAGACAAAGGTCTTTGGACTAAGCGTAGATAATACAGCAAGTCCATCATTGAACGCTTGTAGCTGCTCATTGATCACAAGCATCGGGTCAAAGGCAAGTGGATTGGTATCCATTGCTGTGACAAAGATGGCATGTGGACGAGCGCCGATTTCGGGTGCGCGGCTATAAGGACGTGTACGGAACGCGGTCCATTCGCCAGAGGCAATCAGTTGGGTTTCAACGACTTCAGAGTCTAGGTCAGCAAGCTGCTGTGAGTCATAGCGCTCAAAGTCTACTTCTTCACCATTTGGGTCGACCGCAATCACAAGACTCTCAAACACTCGACGTTCGCCACGTTTAACAGCGACGACCTTACCGGCAGCAGGGGCAGTGTAGATCACGCCAACACGTTTTTTGTCTTCAAAAACGGGCTGACCTTTGGCTACAATGTCACCTTCTTTGACATTCATAGTGGGCTTCATGCCCACATAATCATAGCCAACAAGTGCTACATGTGTCGGTTGGTGCTCAGATATCTCGCGGGAGGGTTCACCAGTGATGGGCAAATCCAAACCTTTTTTGATGGTAATCATAAGCGAAAACTTAGTCCATAGTCTAAAACGATACCAGACGTCCTGTTTGGTATATCGGTAGCATGAACATTTATATCACTCAATAAAGCCTTCAATCGTCTATTTCCTTTATAGTGAAATAGGGATGAAAGCTCTGTGAAGACAATACATGATCATAACTACTAGTAAGAGTATTAACGCTGACCTTAGACTCCTTAACAACACGTTAATGTCTTATTCGAATTACCAAAGTGGCGACTGGCTACCAAGGTGTATGCTAAAACCGTTTCATCGAAATCAATCGCTACAGCGCATGGCTAAAAGAGACTGGTTTAAATACAAATGGCTTTATCACACGTTTCATTGAAATTTAAAACTTGTAACACCAGTATGTTTGACCATCTCTCGCTCACTAATACCGTCTAAAAGTATTCGATAGAGTAAGAGTGTGGCCAAATAACGATCTATTAAGGTAGATGATATACTGGTTAAAAGACAAACTAGCTAAGCAACTGATAAGCAAACCTCACTTATTATAAGCTGCTATAGTTTTAATCGTAACGGTTTTAATATAGTTAGCTAGTGATAGGGACTTGCAAGACATCTAATTAAGGTTAAATACCGCAGAATCGATGGTTTAGAGACTATTGGTTGAGATTTTTTCAGATAGTCCTTTTTAGCAATTTCTTGGCCAATATTTTATTGGCGTATTGAGCGATTGCTCGATCCATCCTGATCACCATGCTGTATTAGTGAGTTGTAACAACTCAACAAAAAGCGTAACACATGGTTACTATCACATAGAAACAAATAAAAATTTACCTAGGATTATACGCTAAATTGACCTAAAATTGCCAGTCAGTAATAGAATTTAACGATTGTTGGTAGTGATTCTACGTACTAAAACTTATGGTTATGATTGTCTAGTTTCTGTCTTTCTTATTTGTATTCAAACAGATTGCTAACTTAGCGATGTCTTGGTTTTCGATCTGTCCATAATTTATGCTACTTTTAAGCAGCGTTTTCTCTCGTTATTTGACGCTTCGATAACGTTTCATTCTCAAAATTTTAATTTACTAAATTTATTGCCAATCTTGTGCTTTATAAGGAATGCTATATGTGTGCTGTGCCTGTCATTATCCCGGCTATTGATTTAAAAGATGGTAAGTGTGTACGTTTAAAACAAGGCCGTATGGAAGATGATACGGTGTTCTCTGATGACCCAGTTGCCATGGCAGCGCGTTGGGTAGATGAAGGCGCTCGTCGCTTGCATTTGGTCGATTTGAATGGTGCTTTTGATGGCGTGCCAGTACATAGACAAGTAGTCAATGATATCACCAAAGCCTATCCGAACCTGCCTATTCAGCTAGGCGGCGGTGTACGCAACATGAACACTATCGAGCAGTATATTACCGCAGGTTTGACGTATATCATCATCGGTACAAAAGCCGTTGAAGATCCTGATTTTGTCGCGGAAGCTTGCCGCGAATTTGCAGGGCATATCATCGTCGGTATCGATGCCAAAGACGGTATGGTAGCCACTCATGGCTGGGCAAACGTGACAGATACCAAAGCGACCGAGCTTGCTAAGCGCTTTGCAGACGTCGGCGTGTCATCAATCGTTTATACTGATATCGCTCGTGATGGCATGATGCAAGGCGTTAACGTTGAACAAACTGTTAATTTGGCGCGTGAAGGCGGACTACCTGTGATTGCATCAGGTGGCGTTACCGATATGAAAGATATTGAGCTGTTAAAGCCGTATGGTGATTGTATCGAAGGTATCATCACTGGCCGCGCTATCTATGAAGGCACGCTGAACTTGAGCGAAGCACAGCTTTATTTAGATAGCTAAAAACCGCCAAAGTTAGTCAGCTAAAAACAGGCAACTAATTATCAGCAATCAGCTAAGCGAGAAAAATCCGTAAAAAATAAAGGATGCTTATGGCCACTTACATTGACCGTTCAATAATACGCAGTTCTATAAAAGCGTGGGGTCAAATGGTGTTGCTACTAAGCATCCTTTTTTCGTTTTCAGCGCATGCTGCCAGTGAAGAAATTTCTGGTATCGCAGCAGCGCTAGGCGTAGAGACGACTGAAGGTGTAGAAACGACAGAGGAAATCGTATCTAACGATAATTCCGCCACATCAGAAAATGAGACATTAACAGGTGACACTACAGAACCTGCCAGCTCATTGCCAACGCCTGCTCCACCGCCAGTAATCAGTGGCGAAAGCACTAATAATGCTCAAATTGAAACCACACCCACACCGCAAAAAGACAACGATATTCGTCAACGTATCAGCGGTATTTTCTCTGAAATCGAAGGCTTACAAGCCGTCAATATTAGTGTCACCCAAGGGGTCGTTACCCTAACGGGAGAAACAGCCAACGAAAAAAAAGCACAGCAAGCGATTAACTTAACCAACCGACTAACAGATGTCGTCACTGTAGAAGACAGAATTAACCGCACGCTAGATGTTCAAGAGAATGTTTCAACGGTCTATCAAGGTTTAAAAGCACAGGTGACTAATCTTGTGAAGGCGCTACCGCTACTATTAGTTGGCATCGTTATATTTGCCTTGGTAGCATGGTTTGGCAGTTGGTTATCTAATCGCAAAAAGATGTGGCAACGTCTAACACCCAATCCATTCGTCGCTGAGCTGTTGTCACAAACGGTCAAAGTCATCTTTATTATCTTTGGTCTTATTTTAGGACTAAGTCTAATAGGTGCAGAGACTATTTTAGGCACATTGCTTGGTGGGGCAGGTGTCATTGGTATTGCGGTTGGTTTCGCAGTCAAAGATACCATTGAGAATTATATCGCTTCACTAATGCTGAGCATTCGCCAACCTTTTCGTGCCCGTGATCATATCGTGATTAATGGGCAAGAGGGTATCGTGGTTCGCTTGACTTCACGTGCGACAATACTGATGACATTAGATGGTAATCAGCTGCGCATTCCTAATGCTGAAGTCTTTAAAGGTACCATTCTAAATTACACCAAAAACCCTGAGCGCCGATTTACTTTTGAATTGGGCGTTGATGCCAATGATGATCCATTAGCAGCAATCAAAGTCGGATTGGATGCGATACATACGCTGGCGTTTGTGTTGAATGAACCAAAGGCGATTGCGGTCATTACCAATGTGGGTGATTCTAATATTGTTTTGGAGTTTCAGGTTTGGGTAGACCAATCAGAGACTGACTTTGCCAAAGCACGCAGTATCGCCATTCGTGAGACCAAGCATGCACTAGAAGATAAAGGCTTTAGCTTACCTGAGCCTATCTATCGTCTGCGCTTTAACAATAAGTTAGAAAAAGCCTTTGAACATATGCAGAACAGTGCCAACAATACTAATAATGTTCAATCTGATATAACGATTACGCCGACGATTCCTGAATCTGCTGAAACAAATCAGGTCAGCGAGAGTCATACGGATGACCAAGATAAAAAACAAGCCAAGGCTCGAGCCAAAACCATTCTGCAAGGTCGCAGTGCTAATGATGTTCTCGATGCCCGTCCTGACGATAAGCTGATGGAAAAAGTCGAGCAAGAGATTGCTCAAAGCTCAGATGAGACGGATTTATTGAATAATAATAGTCCTCAAGAATAGGTATTAGACATTAAATAAGGTTTAGGCATAAAAAGTGCAACAGAATCTATATTTGATGGTTATTCAAATACGGGGCTTTTTATGGAAATGAAACACGTCATTATCTTTGCAGTAATTGGTATTGTGGCATTACTCGGCTTCAACATCATCAATGGCAATAGTCGCGAACAAAATAGAGAGATCGCAGCCAGTAGCGTAGCGGCTGAACAGCCTGATTCTACAGTAGCTACCTCTGATACAGATATTACTAGCCAGCCACTTAGTCAACAGCCGAAAGCTATCGTAGATAGTGCTACTAGCAAAATTGATCAAGCGCAGCAAGCCGAGCAAGACCGTGTAGAGCAATTAGACGATGCGCAATAGGCACAATAAATAGCTATATCATCTATAACTCAAAAGTACACAGCATAAAAAAGG
Source organism: Psychrobacter sp. Ps1 (assembly GCF_022129425.1). Classification (NCBI taxonomy): domain Bacteria; kingdom Pseudomonadati; phylum Pseudomonadota; class Gammaproteobacteria; order Moraxellales; family Moraxellaceae; genus Psychrobacter; species Psychrobacter sp. Ps1. The sequence continues at coordinate 44,014 of NZ_JADQAN010000022.1, forward strand.
CTAACGATTACGTTAGCCTTTTTTATTGTATTACAACACCAGTATCTAAGTATCAGTCTAAACTTAGCTTTTTTTGGCAGCACCTCTGCGGTTACTGCTTCTTTTCGCTGGGGTTTTCTTAGGCTGCTCTTTCTTCGGTTGACCTTTTTTGCTTTGGTTCATTGCACTAGATTGCAATTTAGCCTTCAAATCAAAATCAATCTGTAGCAGATCCATATTGACACCCGCAACCTTCACTTTAACTGAATCGCCAAGTCCAAATAGCGTGCCTTTATCTTTACCGATAAGCTGCTGTTGCTGCTCATCGTAGACAAAGAAGTCATCGCCAACGTTTGAGATATGAACCAAACCATCGATATATAAGTCAGTCAATGTGACGAATAGACCAAAGCTAGTAACCGTAGTCACAACGCCTTCGAACTCTTCCCCGACATGATCGGTCATATAATGACACTTGAGCCAAGACTCTACATAACGTGATGCTTTTTCTGCACGGCGTTCTGTATCTGATGTTTGTGTACCAGCGCCTTCAAGAGAAAAATCCATAACAGGTTGTTGGCTGTTGGTGACTTTTGCCTTAATCGCGCGATGCAGCATCAAATCTGGATAACGGCGAATGGGCGAGGTAAAGTGGCTATATTCGTCATATGCTAAGCCAAAGTGACCAATATTGTCAGGTGCATAGTTTGCTTGCATCATTGAACGTAGCAGCATGCTATGAATACTGATAGCATCTGGTCTATCTTTAGTCGCTTCGATAATTCGCTGATAATCCGCTTGCGTTGGATTCTCTTCTGGGAATGGTAAGCCAAAGTTTTTTGCATATTCATGAATACGCATCGACTTCTCATTATCAGGCTTATCATGGTTACGATATAAAACTGGCAGCTCATGCTTAAGCGCGAAGTTTGCCGCACAAGTATTGGCAAGCAGCATACATTCTTCGATTAGTTTCTGAGAGTCGCCACGAGTACGTGGTAAAATCGCTTCGATTCCGCCTTTCTCGTTGAACTTAATATACGTTTCAACCGTTTCAAATTCCATTGCATGACGTTCTTCACGCTTTTTAAGCAGTAGCTCATACAATTGATGTAACGTATCAACAGATTTTTTAACGTCTTTATTACCTGTCAGTGATTTAGGTAATCTCTTATCATTTGGGTTCACAAGATAATCGTTTACTTGATTATAGGTGAGACGGGCTTGTGAGTGCATCACTGACGGATAGAACTCATATCCAGTTACTTTACCGGCGCGCGATATCTTAATATCAGCAACCATACATAAGCGATCTAGATTAGGATTAAGTGAACATAGACCGTTAGATAGCACTTCAGGCAACATCGGAATCACGCGATGCGGGAAGTATACCGAAGTACCACGCTCATAGGCATCTTGATCAAGTGGTGAATTTGGTGTCACATAATAGCTGACATCCGCAATCGCAACCACAACACGGTAGTTACCACCAGAACGCTTTTCAGCAAATACAGCATCATCAAAGTCACGAGCATCTTCGCCATCGATAGTGACAAGCGGTAGATGACGTATATCTGTACGGCCTTTTATGTCTTTCTCAGTTGGCTCTTGATAGTCATCAGCTTGCTTAAGCGCAGCTTCGCTAAAATCTGATGGAATATCATAGTTGAGCAGGGTAGTCTCAATAATCAATTCACGATCATTATCGTCAGACAGCACTTCAGTGATTTTTCCAGTGGCAAATTCATGCTGGTTTGGCCAGTCAATGATATCGACTTTAACAGGAGCGCCTTGTTTGATATTTAGCGCCTGAACATTGTCATCAGTAACCGTAATCGGTTGATGATTGTTCGGGCTACCAAGCTCGACACAATAGCCGTCTTCATCACGAGCAAGTGTACCGATAAAGTTGTTTTGGCGACGTTCGACAACATCGACGATACGCCCTTCGGTACGTCCACGATTGTCTGTCGAAGTGCCGACAGCTGCTACCGTGTCGCCATTGAATACCCAGCGCATTTGTTTTTCATGTAAAAACAAATCTGGCATATCACTTAGCACCACAAATCCAAAACCTTTTGGATGGGCAGAGACTGTACCTGAGACGATATCTTGCTTGGTCACCGTACGATAGCGATAAGGACGACCATCACGATTTACTTGTCCATCACGCGCCATTGCTTTTAGGCGATTGCCCAAAGCATCAAACTGATCAGGGTCATCAATGTTAAAGGCTTTTGCCAATTGTTGATGCGTAACTTCCCCATGCTCATTAATCGTGCTGAGTATCAGCTCACGACTAGGAATCGGGTTGTCATATTTTTTTGCCTCACTTGAGGCGTTTGGATCATTCCAACTCATAAATTACCGTATCTATTTTTAAAATTATTAATAGTGGCTATCTTAACACGAACGACGTTGCAATATCTTGCGTCAATTGTCTTATGTGTATTCGGTAGCAGGAAGCGATCAGTTTTCTGACGACCGCTATAGGGATAAATCAGATATCTATGTCGACACTGCTAGATTGGTTAGTGATCTTTTTACTATCCAACTCTTTTGAGACTTCTAATACCGTAGTCTGATTCGATTTATCCAAGTATTTTTGTGCTTTATCTACTTCAGTGGTCAGTGTATTGACCGTTTGCTTCATATTCTCTAGCGCTTCAATTTTGTAATTACTAATCATATCCATAGTGTCATAGACATTATTGAAAGCATTTTGCAGTTTATCAAGCTCAATACTACTGCTAGTCGCCTGCTCATGGATTTCACCTGACTGACGTTTGAGCATCGCTGAAGTTGATTCAATCAAACTACTGGTCGTTTTATTCAAGGCAGTGATTTGATCCAATACCAATTTTTGATTGGTCATTGCTTGGGCAACAACAACAGCCGTGCGTAAAGCTGACACTGTGGTCGTGGTTGCGCGATCGACACCTTTGATCAGCTCTAGGTTATTACGGCGAATAGTATCAAGCGCCAAGTAACCTTGTACATTCACGGCTAACTGAGTTAGAAAGTCAGTGTTTTTTTGACGGACATAGAACAACATCTCTTCTTTAATAATGCGCGCTTTTTCAGGATCTGTTGCTTCTATCGCATAGACCTTTTGCTCAAGTTGCTCATCGATCTTTTTGCCAACGTAGACATACTGGCGAATAGACTGCATCAGCTCCCACATATTGACTTTTTCTTGCTCAATCATCGCATTATCTTTGAGCAATTCGTCTTTACCATTATAGAGACTAGTCACAACGGCATTGATGTGCGACTGCGCTGACTCATACTGACGAAAATAATCTTGTACTTTATTACCGAACGGAATGAGACCGAACAGCTTGCGTGAGCTGGTCAGCTCTTTTTTGCTCGGATCTAAGTCTTCGACAATCCCGCGTAGTTCCGTTAGCGATTTAGCAATAGGAGAGTTGTCGAATAAACTGTCATTAAGACTTTTTGCGGGCAAATCTAGCATTCGATTAGAGACTTGTGCAGATTCACGAATCTCTTTGGTACCTAGATTATGAATAGACTGCACATTCTGTCGAAACTCATCGCTATGCACAGAGTTGGTCAGCACATGATCAACAAAAGCATCAACCTTGGCATCGAGCTCAGGAATTTGGCTTTCATCCAATTTGACCATCTGATCTGCTTCACTTTTCTGTATTTCTTTGACAGGTTCAGGCGCTGTTAGAGAGATACTAGGAGTTGTAGCGTTTTCTGGTGGTGTCAATTCTTGCATGAAATATCCTCTGATATCGGAGAAGGGAAGTGTTTTTTGGCAACGACTCTGACAGCCGTGATATACATTGTTTTTATTTATACACTTAGCTTTTGTACACTTATAAATTGTTTTTAGCTCATACTGATTTTGATCAAATGATCACTAGTTACTGCTAAATACTGAATAGTAAATATAACTAGATCTTTAGATTACCTTGTAATCATAAAATTGAGAAGGTAGGTTTTGTAAAATAGCGTCAGTCAATGATGCTAGGCTATTTATGTTCAATATAGCTATTTTCATTACAGCAGTTTTTGAGTCCAAATAATAAAAAACCATCAATATCCCGCAGCATATTGATGGTTAGAGTTATAAATAGCTATATAGACTAACAGCCACCACTCAAAGCAATCCAATAGACAGATTACTTTTTCTTAGTGGGTCCAAGCAGCATACCCATCTGACGACCTTCCATCTTAGGGTACTGTTCGACGTTTGAGATATCAGCAGTATCTTCAATGATACGATCAAGTTGTTTGCGACCGATATCTTGGTGCGCCATTTCACGTCCGCGGAAACGGATGCTAATTTTAACTTTATCTTGATCTTCCAAAAAGCTCACGATTTTTCTCAGTTTAACCTGATAATCGGCCTCTTCGGTACTAGGACGTAGCTTCATCTCTTTAAGCTGAGTCTGCTTTTGGTTTTTCTTAGCTTCTTTAGCCTTTTGCTTTTGATCATAGAGGAAATGCTTATAATCCATGATCTTACATACTGGCGGCTTAGCTTCAGGAACTAATTCGACCAAATCTAGATTTTCATCACGTGCCGCTTTCATCGCGGTTGCGATATCAACCACGCCCATTTGCTCGCCATCTTCTTTAACGAGACGGACTTCTTTGACATTGATATCTTCGTTGATGTTCAAACGGTTGGACTGTTTAATAGGTATTACTCCTCATCTGTTTTTGGGGTCTGTCGGCCTTTTTTACTGACAGCGGTCTGTACTAATGTAATAAATTCAGAAACACTCATCACGCCAAGGTTCTCACCTTCGCGAGTTCGGACGTTGACACTGCCCGATTCGACTTCTTTATCCCCTAATACTAGCATATAGGGAATACGTTCTAATGTTTTCTCTCGTATCTTAAATCCAATCTTTTCGTTACGCAAGTCGCTAATAGCGCGCAAACCTGCATTTTTGAGCTCGCTAACCACGTTTTCACATGCATCAGCTTGTTTATCAGTGATGTTCATGACCACAACTTGCTGCGGTGCTAGCCACACTGGCATCCAACCAGCATAGTTTTCGATCAAAATACCGATGAAACGCTCGAACGAACCTAAGATTGCACGGTGCAACATAATAGGTACTTCACGATCGTTCTGTTCATTGACGAATTCTGCATCGAGACGCTCAGGCATGTTTGGATCAACCTGAATAGTACCGCACTGCCAAATACGTCCTAATGAATCCTTTAGACTGAACTCAATCTTTGGACCATAGAATGCACCTTCGCCAGGTAAGTAATCCCAGTCTAGCCCTGAGCTATCAAGCGCATCTGCTAGCGCTTTTTCTGCAAAGTCCCAAGACTCATCACTACCAACACGTTTTTCAGGACGGGTAGACAGTTTCATAATAATATTGTCAAAGCCAAAATCTTCATAGACGGCAAGCGTTAGCTTAATAAAATCAGCAACTTCTTGTTGAATCTGTGCCTGCGTACAGAAGATATGCGCGTCATCTTGAGTAAAGCCACGCACACGCATCAGACCATGTAATGAACCTGACGGCTCATTACGATGACAAGAACCAAATTCAGCCATACGCAGTGGTAAGTCACGATAAGACTTTAAACCTTGATTAAACACTTGCACATGACAAGGGCAGTTCATCGGTTTTACTGCATAATCACGGTTTTCGCTAGAAGTCGTGAACATATTGGTTGCATAGTTGCCCCAATGTCCTGAACGCTCCCACAAGCTGCGATCAACGATTTGAGGTGTCTTAATCTCTTCGTAGCCGTTATCGTATTGTACTTTGCGCATATATTGCTCAAGTACTTGATAAATCGTCCAACCATTAGCATGCCAGAACACCATACCTGGCGCTTGCTCTTGCATATGAAATAGGTTCAGCGCTTTACCGATTTTACGATGGTCACGTTTTTCTGCTTCTTCAATACGCTGGATATAAGCTTTTAGCTGTTTCTTATCAGCCCACGCAGTACCATAGATACGCTGTAACTGCTCGTTTTTTGCGTCGCCGCGCCAGTAAGCACCTGACATTTTGGTCAGTTTAAATACTTTCAAAAAGCGAGTGTTTGGCACATGCGGGCCACGGCACATATCGACGTATTCTTGATGATGATACAAGCCAAACGCTTCTTCACCTGGCATATCATTGATAAGCTTTAGCTTATAGTCTTCGTTACGTGATTCAAATATCTCAATCGCTTCGGCACGTGGCGTCATTTTTTTGATAACGTCATAATCTTGCTTGATCAGCTCCATCATGCGTTTTTCAATCGCTTCCATATGCTCAGGCGTAAACGGCGTTTCACTAAAGATATCGTAATAAAAACCATCATCAATGACAGGACCAATGACCATTTTCACATCAGGATATAACTGCTTAACAGCATGACCTAATAGATGAGCACATGAGTGACGGATAATATCGACACCGTCGTCGTCTTTTGGCGTTACGATTTCAACATTGGCATCAGCGACGATAGGATCATGAGCGTCTACCAGATGACCATTTACACGTCCAGCAACCGTCGCTTTAGCGAGTCCTGTCCCAATACTTTGTGCCACCTCCATGACTGTTGTATGACCGTCAAAGTCTTTTACACTACCATCGGGTAAAGTAATCGCTACCATAATCTATTCGCCTATTATTGGGTCCGTTGGCAGTGATGATTGCAACCATCAATCATATAACCGTGAGACCACATCAATTATATCTAATCATCGTGATATGTTGTGAAAGGGACGCATTACCTAGAGTCTTACTATGACTATATATGTTGGGGCTGATGTAAGGCTTAAAGCCAGTTAATCAATAGCCTTGCAACAAAATGCATTTCGCTATATGAATAATACAACAGCCAACATATATAAGTAATGCAGCAAAATACCTATTATAGCAAAAACCGTCTCTCAACACTAGATATCAAGGGATTGCGTGGCGACTAATATAAGAGCCATATCTTATGATAAAGGTAGTATCAAATACTGCACTATATAGAACAATACATTGAAAGCATCATATGACCCCAGATAACTTAGCTCCTATATAGTGCTATTTATATGAATATCAACATTGAGAAATATGAGAGGTAATTTGTTTAAGGAAAATACTCAAGAATGAGAGGGTAAATAAGTCCAGTTATGAAGATCAAACAAGCTTATCTTTAATGGAAAGTTATGAAGATCAAACAAGCTTATCTTTAATGGAAACTGGTGAATTAAATCGTATTGCACGCCAGTATTTAAGAAATAAAGAATATCAATTCTATAACCCATTGAAAGAAATGCAGATTTCTTTATCTATTAAAATAAGATTAAAAACATTAATAAAACGGGTTGACACAAAAGTTAAACCGTCTATAATACGCACCTCATCAAGACGAGCTGGAAGTAGCTAGTGTGTGATTACACACTGATAACCCAGTTAACTT
>NZ_JADQAN010000023.1:0-47590 GCF_022129425.1 Psychrobacter sp. Ps1
TTCTTGGTCGAAAACAATAGATTAGTGAGGTGCTCTTCTTTTTTCAATCACTTTCGAAGTTGAGAGTGGGGTAATTATATTAGTACTTATACTGGTACGTATAATGCTATTTATAGGGGCAGCTATCATAACGATAGTACTAAAATGACAGCTGGTTGTGATCACACGGTAACAGCGTATGGCTTAGGGCATTTAATCCTTGTAACCTTTAGTGAAATATGGACAATAGCTACACTAAACATACTGCTTCATTTAACAAAATGTCAGCCGCGTTTTTAATAAAAACAATGCTTGGCCTGGTTATACTTTTTTCACCCCATCGTTTTACGAGACCGCAATGACTAATCAACGCAATGCACAAAACCATACTCACTATGATGTCGTTATTATTGGTGCTGGCGCTTCAGGGTTGTACTGTGCACTGACTGCCGGACGGCGCGGTCGCCGCGTATTGGTTTTGGATCATGCCAATAAAGCTGGTAAAAAGATTTTGATGTCAGGTGGTGGTCGCTGCAACTTCACCAATTACTTTGTAGAGCCTGAGCACTTTATTGGTGCCAATCCCCACTTCTGCAAATCAGCGCTAAGTCGTTACCCAAGTTGGGAGTTTATCGGCATGGTAGAGTCGCATAAGATTGCCTACCATGAACGCGAACACGGTCAGCTGTTCTGTGACGACTCGGCACAAGATATCTTGTCTATGCTCCTAGATGAATGCACGGCTGTAGGCGTACAAGTAAAGCTTAATGCTCAGATTGATCATGTCAAAACTGCTGCTCATGATAAAGGCGAACGCTTTTATCTAACGACGAGCAAAAAGCTTGGTAAAAAAGACATTGCGAACGGCACTCAATCTTCGCAAACAGGCTATAGCTGTGAGTCTTTAGTCATCGCCACTGGTGGACTATCTATCCCGACCATGGGAGCAAGTGGTATCGGCTATGAGTTGGCGCAGCAGTTCGGGCATACTCTTGTGCCAACTGACGCTAGCCTTGTACCCTTTACCTTCACTGACAAAACAGGCGAGCTTATCCGTGCTTTGGCTGGTATCAGTTTGCCAGTTATTGCCAGTAATGAGCGTATCTCTTTTAAATTACCTGTCCTATTTACCCATCGTGGTCTCTCTGGCCCTGCCATGCTACAGCTCTCCAACTATTGGCAGACTGGGGAAACCATCAGTATCAATTTGTTGCCTGAAATAGACGTCACTGAGCTTTTACTTGCTCGCAAAAAGTCACATCCACGCCAGCTTATTCGTACCGTATTGGCAGAAAACACAGATAATGCATTACCCAAGAAGCTATTAGCAGCACTACAGACGCATCTGTGGGAAGACATCAAAGATACGGAGCTTGCTAATATTAAAGACGAACGTCTCACAGAGCTTGGTATTACCCTTAATGGTTGGCAGCTCAAACCTTCTGGCACGGAAGGCTACCGTACCGCTGAGGTCACACGCGGCGGCGTCAAAACTGATGAGGTTTCTTCAAAAACGATGCAAAGCAATTTACAAGACGGCTTATACTTTATCGGTGAAGTGCTTGATGTGACCGGCTGGCTTGGTGGTTATAATTTTCAGTGGGCATGGGCAAGTGGTTTTGTGAGTGGTGAGACCGTCTAATCATGGACACTTATAAGTGTTTAACATTTGCTTAATCGCTGCTGACAGCACTAGGAATGAAATAGTAATAAAAACTCATACAATCCACTCTTATATTCATAGTAGTATTACTTAATAATAGCTTTTCTATTGATAGTAATTCTAATCAGACTAATAAGGTGACCCATGCGTTCAATTAAACACATTCACGGTGAAAAAGAGTCGCACTGGGTAGGTGACGGCTTTTTTGTAAAAACTCTGATCAGTCATTTAGATGACAATCCAGACCTTAATTATAGCCATACTGATCCTTTCTTATTATTAGATTATGCCAAGCCAACAACGTTTTCACCCAATCCCTCTTATAAAATGCAGCCACATGGCGTTGGTCAACACCCACATAAAGGTTTTGAAACTGTCACCATTGCTTATGCAGGTGAGATTAGTCATGTAGATTCGACAGGTGGGCGCGGTGATATTTTAGAAGGTGATGTACAGTGGATGACTGCTGGTCGCGGTATTCTGCACGAAGAGTTCCACTCTGAAGCCTTTGGGCAACGTGGTGGTATATTTAGTATGGTGCAGTTATGGGTCAACTTGCCAAGCGCCCATAAACTGACCGACCCAAAATACCAATCTATCAAACGTGCTGATATGCCTATCGTTGATCTGATAGACAATAGCGACGAGCAAACTGTCATTGGCCAAGCTGCCATTATTGCCGGTGACTGGCATGGGATAGCGGGAGCAGCAACGACCTTTACGCCAGTCAATATGTGGGATATTGAGCTACATACAGCAGGTACAACCACGCTACAAGTACCGAAAACGCACAATACCCTACTCCTGGTACAAGAAGGTCAAATATTGGTCAACGGTACAGCCGTCAGCGCAGGCAGCCTAATTGAATTTTCAGCGCCTATTCGAAATCATGTAGGCACTCAATCTGAACATTCATCATTACCTGCTACTGATACTATCGAATTGACCTACCCTGCAACTACCGATGAAGACACACCTATCAAATTGCTACTGCTAAGCGGCGAGCCAATCGGTGAACCTATCGCAGGTCACGGCCCCTTTGTGATGAATACCCAAGATGAGCTACGACAAACGTTCCGTGATTATCAAACAGGCAACTTCGGCAAATAATCAAAATCTCTGCGTAAAAAAAAGCCCTCTAACTATCGATAGTCAAAGGGCTTTTTTATAACGCGTTTGTCTGCCTATTCAGTGATACTGACGGATGGATAATTGCTTACACTTCATTCATAAACGGATAATCAGTGTAGCCAACCGTGCTGCCACCATAGAAGCTCTCTGGATGCTGCTCGTTGAGCGGTGCGCCCTCTTGAATACGTTCAGCGAGATCAGGGTTGGCAATATAATCACGACCGAATGCTACCGCATCGATATAGCCTGCTTTGATGTTCTTCTCAGCTTTGTCCGCATCATAGCCACCCGCCGCGATGATGGTCTGATCGAACGCATCACGGACACGCTGACGGAACTCATCGCTATACGGCGTACCACCTGCCCAATCTGGCTCTGACAGATGCAAATACATTAGACCACGCTTATTGATTTGTTCAATCAGCCAAATGTTATCGTCTTCTTCGTAGCCTCCCTCAACATTGTTGAATGTGCCCAGTGGCGAGATACGAATACCAATATGATCTGCATCCCAAGCATCCACACATGCATCGATAACATCTAAGGTCAGACGCGCGCGGTTTTCGCGGCTGCCACCGTATTCATCGTCACGCTGATTGGTATGCTCGGCCCAAAACTGATGCAGCAAATAACCATGCGCGCCATGAATCTCAATACCATCAAACCCCGCTTCCTGCGCGCACTTGGTTGCATGCGCAAAGTCAGTAACCACTTGCTGAATCTCATCAAGACTGGCTGGGCGCGGCGGCGTGGCATCCGCGCGAATGGCTTGGTTGTCACTATCACGCAATGAGGTACGGATACCTACATCGACATCTGAGGCTGAAATTGGCGCACGGCGTTCAGGTTGTACGCTTTCATGTGAGACAAGTCCTGTGTGCCATAGCTGGACGACGATCTTGCCACCTTTGGCATGGACATTGTCAACGATGGCTTTCCATGCAGTGACTTGATCTTGAGTATGTAGCCCTGGTGCGCCTGCATAGCCTTTTGCTTGAAACGATACTTGCGTTGCCTCAGTGATGACAAGGCCCGCCCCTGCACGCTGCGAGTAGTACTCTGCTGCCCATGTGATAGGGACATCGCCTGGCTCAACGGCACGCAGACGTGTCAGTGGGGCCATCATAATGCGGTTTTTTAGCGTTTGTGTGCCCATTTTTACAGGCTCAAATAAAATATCGTGTGCCATGATCTGTCCTATTGGTTATTGTCGCTATTTATGATCTTTAGTTATAGCAACCATCATTCATACTGATTATTATCGAATGCTGTTTAGAAAAACTTATAATATCATTAGTAAATCTACGTTTATCGCCTATATTTATAGGGGATAGATTTCATTATTCCAAGCAATATTTACAAACAGATACAACAATATTCACCTATACAAATCTTCATATCTGTTTACTACGAAGACTGTTTACTAAGCCTTAAATACTGTTCGTCTGGGTCTTATCTTTTGGCTTTAGCATTTTCTTAATTGATAGCTCTAATGACAGATATGTGCCGATCAATATCACAATCGAACCAATGATAGCTTGTATATTTAGCGCCTCGCCAAGCAATAGATAGCCCAAAATAATCGCAAAAATTGGAATGACTAACGTGATACTCGTGGCACGCGTTGGCCCAATATTTTTAATAAGCTGATTCATAAAAATAAGGGCAATGGCGGTCGAAAATACCCCGATACAGATCACTGATACCCACGCCTTTATGCTGATATCTTTGCCATAAGGGAACTCATTAAAAGCCACAGGCAGCATAATGATACTACCGATAATGAGCGAGCCTGCGGTGATAGCGACTGGCGATACTTCGTACAGATAGTTTTTAGTGATGTTGGCCCCAAGCGCATAACCTACACAAGCTAATAGCGCGTAGCCCATCGGCAATAGACCTTCGACCAATCCTTTGCCTGGCTCGCCGCCACCAAACAAGCTTTCGCTCATCAGTATGATTACCCCAATCACCCCAATGACCAAACCGAGTGCTTGTTTTTTCGATAGCCTATCTTTAAAGAAGACTCTAGCGATAAAACCACTCATCATCGGTACAGAAGCATTTAGCACGGCTAGCACGCCTGCGTTCACTGACTGCGCGGAAAATGAGAACAACACAAAAGGCAGCGCTGCCGAAAACAAGCCAACGAGCGCTAGCATTTTCCAATGCTCCTTGATGCCGACTCTGTTTTTCTTATTGAGCAATACAAAGACCAACATAACCAATCCGGCGAATATCACACGCAAGCTGGCGAATGCCAATGAGCCAAACTCAGGCACGCCAATACGATAAAAAACGAAAGAAAGTGACCACATAAAAGAGAGCGTCACAAAGATGATGAGGTCACGGTTGGTCATTGGGTAATCCTATTAAGCGCTTAGACTGCGTTTACCAACTCGTGTCGGTCATAATCGTCTGATGCGTTGTAAAAATTATCATGTGATTAAAAACTCATGATGATAACTTTTTAATTGTTTGATGGGTAATTTTTTATAAAGTTTATAGTGAGTTTTTATCCACTTATTGATTTTTTTAGCACAGTTTTAAGGTTTTCACCTTTTTGATAATCTGTAAATTTGGACAAACCCCTTTTATTGAGCACCATACAGTAAGCAGCGCCTATCCTATATTTCTTATACTTTAGCCTATTCCAGCACCTTTCTATTCACATACTAAAGAACTCCAAAGTCACCCTTAAGTAAGTCATCCGTTCAATACCTATAAAAACAGATCCACGGTCATAGTAAATCCTGCTTATAGCACTACCCTATAACAGCTACTCTTAATAATACTGTTGTTAAAAGTAGCTCTGATAAATCAATTCAAGATTTTCTCAAAATATATTAGTTGATATTTGTTCACTAATTTTCTACTATCTAAAAGGTATTGGTTAGTATTTGGCAATACAAAAAATAGATGGCAAACATCATTAGTAGGATTTATAAATTATTGAGGAATGATTATGAAAAGGATAGCGTTATTTATCGGTATGATGTCAGTTGCAACGGCAGGTTTTTGCGGGGTTGGTCAGTTCTCAGATGAGACCACTTGCTATGTTTATAAACAAGATAAACTGCAAAAAAAGCTAAACTGTCAGTATGAGGGCGCTGAGGGTGCAGCGATGAGTTATAGTTTTAGACAGGTCTCCTATAATCTGCCAGGGTTTGGCAAAATGGCAACCTCTACCAGTGCAAACTATAATGACCGTAATGAAGTGACTGGATGGACGACTACCGTCAATGACGAGCCCGCGATCATCAGATATCGTCTGCCAACCAATCAGCGTATCGTCAGTGATGCCTATGCGCAGTCTGGTAAAGCAGTTATGCAATGTTATCTTAGTACAAAATCGCAGTGGGAGATTTGTGCTAAATAGTAGTTGTGAGGGCTGACAATGACTAATGACCAATGAGACGTGCAAGATATCTGACATTTATAGACGAGATTCAAACCTCTTCTGAACCTAATTTCTTAATAGCCTTATCAATATTTTGTAATTGCTCATTGGTTTTTATTAGAGTTTCTGAGATTTTTCTATCCCAGTTCAAGTCAGAAATATCTGTCTGATAGAATGCTTCAACAAAAATTTGAGATGAACTATCTAACTCCTTAAATCGAAACTTAGAATTTGCTCTTTTGTATTGAGCCTTGACTACAATGTTGTCTCTACCAATATATTTTTTTAATCCTCCATATTGGCCCCAAGTAATAATTATTTTTTGACTCGGAGCTAAATAAGGTATTCCGGTTGTTATAGGACCAGAACTCATTGCCTTTGGCATATCATCAGGCTCTTTTATACCGAACGCTTTTTCAGGTAATTCCCTTGATGTCTTAAAACTTATATTTTCTGCTGGGCCTTTACCTATGTTTTCAATAATTAGAATTATAACTGATGGGCGTTTCTTATCTGTATCAGCGTAAACTATAACTTCTGGATCAGTTGATGAGCGATATACAGCATAAGTAATAATAGTCGACGCTGTTGCTATCAACGCCATAAATACAGATACCCAATTCACCCATTCTATTTGCATGAAAATATTTCCAAAAAGCTAACGTTAGTAGGTCAGGCCCAATTTTTAACTACTTTACCAGTTTGTTAAGCTATAAATCTTAGTTTTTAAAAATATGCTCAACGTCTTCAAATTGTAAAATCAACTTCCCTGTTGGACAGCCATTGAATTACAACCGTGCATCGGTAAGAATGATGCTACCTATTTATAAAACCTGCTCACTAACCCCGTTTATTAAAGAGTCAAATACATGAAACTGCGCATCCTGAAATCTGCTGTGACCAATCCTTGGTTTAATCTTGCCACCGAGGATTGGATATTTAATACACTCAATCCCGACTCACATACCCTATTTTTATGGCGTAACTCTGAGACCGTGGTTATTGGACGCTCACAAAATCCATGGGTAGAGTGCAAAACCGATAAGATGGAAGCAGACGATGTATTTTTAGCGCGGCGTCAGAGTGGCGGCGGTGCTGTGTTCCATGATTTGGGTAATACCAATTTTACTTTTTTATCGCCCAGTGATGCTTACGACCAAGAAGCAAACTTCACTATCATCATCAATGCACTTAAAAAACTCGGCATAGACGCCACGCTGTCTGGTCGTAACGATATGCAGGTCGGCGACCGCAAAATATCGGGCAGCGCATTTAGACATGCAGCCGATCGCAGCTTTCATCATGGCACATTGCTGGTCAATGCCAATATGCAAAAGCTTGGTGATTATCTGAATCCGCATCCACTAAAGCTCAAAGCAAAAGGCATCAAATCTGTGCGCGCTCGCGTGGCAAACTTGGTAGATTTTAATGAGGCTATCAATCACGAAACCTTGTCTGATACGATTATCGAAGCGTTTTGTGAATATCATGGAGAGACTGCACAGGTCGAGCAATTAGATGAAGCCAGCCTTGCTAAGCAACCGACGCTAAACGCTTACTATCAGCAGATGGCAGACTGGGATTGGCGCTTTGGTAAAACGCCTGAGTTCACCCATCATATCGAGACACGCTTTGATTGGGGCATGATGGATGTGCATATAGATGTAAAGCAAGCCATAATTACCGAAGTTGTCATCTTCTCTGATGCGCTAAATGTTGAGCTTATCGACCTGCTTAGAAAGACATTAACTGGTATTAGATATAACAAGAAAGAGATTCAAGCTAAACTCGATGAGTTAGCAATAGCGCAACCTGAGTTGGCAGCGCAAGTTAGTGATTTTGAGCAGTGGTTAGTTGGTGAGATGGAAGGTTAGATTTTGCGACGTCAGATTTAATATAGCAAGTATTATAGAGTGTGCTGCTTACACTGCTTGATAAAAAGCTACTGACACAAATGCGCTGTATATAGTTAATGGTATTGATATCACACGTACGCCATCTTAGATTTTGTATATTAATGATGCATAAAAAGCACCCTGCCATTACTCCATTTTTTATTAATAATCAATATTAAGGTATTTTCATGAAGTACTTACATGCAATGATTAGAACCAACAAACTAGAAGAAACGTTATTTTTCTATTGTGACCTTATGGGCTTACAACTGCTAAGAAAGAGAGACTCTGAATCAGGCAGATTCAGCTTATATTTTTTAGCAACGCATGAGGGTGCACCAGAAATTGAGGTGACACACAACTGGGATGAAAAAGAGTATACCAATGGCGATAATTTTGGGCACTTTGCCTTTAGAGTCGACAACATATACGCACAGTGCGACACCTTTATACAGGCAGGGGTCGAGATATTAAGACCACCTAGAGATGGCCATATGGCTTTTGTTAAAGACCCCAATAATATCTCAATTGAGTTGCTACAAAGTGGCGAAGACCTAGAGTCTATTGAGCCTTGGATTTCGATGGAAAATATTGGCAGTTGGTAGGTGAGTGAGGCTAACTAGTTGGGCTAGGATGGATGGACTGATTCGTTTTTTGTAGAAAGTGATGATGACACATATATCACAGTGGTAGCTTTCTTAAAATACAATCAAGCTCTAAAAAATGAGGGTAATATGAAAAAGTTATGCATCACTACAATCGGTATTTTAGGCACTTGCCTACTCTCCACTTATGCAAATGCAGCAAGTTTTGACTGCAACAAAGCTGCTAGCTGGGTAGAAAAAACCGTCTGTGATAGTCCTGAGCTTTCTAAGCTTGATGACGCAATGGTGAAGAAATATAAAATCAATCTTGGCGCTGCTCCTGACTATGAAGACAGCAAAGCTTTTAAAGATAGGTTCATTGCGAATCAACGCACATGGCTTACGTTTCAGCGTAATACCTGTAAAAGTGAAGAATGTCTGATACGTGAATATAAAGAATATATCGAAGAGCAAAGCAGTTACGGTGTGGCTTGGAATTTTTCAGATGAGTTAAGTCCTTCTGATTTACCGAGTAAAAGTGCCTTTGGTAAGTTTTCTCAAACCTCTCAAATCTCAATATACAATTCAGGTACTCAACGCTGGGAGGATACAGGAGAGGCGAAAAACACGGTATCGATTCATAGTGTCGCTAATAAACCTTACCTTTCTATTATCGAGGGCGTTTTGATTTTTACCAATGCTCATACTTGTGATTTAGGAGAGAGTAAGGCCGTATGGTCACAGAATCATTGGGTCATTAATGATGAACAGTCAAACAAAGATGTTGAGCTACGTTTATATCCAGCATTTTATAAAGGTAGGACCCAGTTGTTATTGAGAGACATTGATAACCAGTATAGAGAACTACATTGTGGTATGCGAGGGTATTTTGACGGGATTATATTAGAACGAGAGTAAGTAAGCAGAATACTTTTACCTTTGAAAAAACTTTGAAAGAATCTGAGTCTATATTATAAGAATCCAAATTTGTTAAACCAAAAAACGGCAGAAGATAATATCCCTGCCGCCTCTTAATTACTTTCTGTCTAACGATTAAATCCCTGCCGCAACCTCTGCACCATCACGAATCGCACGTTTGGCATCTAGTTCAGCTGCTAGCTTAGCACCGCCGATTAGATGGTATTGCGCGTCTGGTGCATCACCCACATTTGGCATCAGCTCAACGACTGATTCTTGACCGGCACAGACAACGACGCTATCAACGCGTAATAACTGGCTTTGACCTTGTGGGTTAGTTACCCAGATGCCTTCGTTGGTGATTTTGTCATATTGCACGCCAGCGACTTGGATGACGCCGTGAGATTTGATATGCGCACGATGTACCCAGCCTGAGGTTTTGTTCAGACCACTGCCCAGACGGCCTTTGCTACGCTGCATTAAATACACTTGGCGAATTGGTTTGATCGCAGCTGGTCTGACCAGACCACCATCATTTTGATAGTCGGTATCATTGGTCACGCCCCACTCTTCGCGCCACTCGCTGATAGACTGCGGCTCAGGGCGATAGCTTGGATCTTTTAGTCCCACAGGGCCAATCTCATCCAGTGACTTACCATGATTAGCCGTTAGATATTCACTTACATCAAAGCCAATACCACCAGCACCGATGACCGCTACTGTGTTACCCACTGCTTTTTCGCCAGACAGCAGCTCAGCATAGCTCATTACTTGTGGCAGCTCAGCCCCTTCGAGCTTACCTTCTAGACTTCTCGGTACGACACCCGTTGCTACGATGACATGATGGAACTTAGCTTTTTCAAGCATTTCCTTATCAACTTTGGTATTCAGTTTAATCTCAACACCCAAATGCTCAAGCTCATTGATATAGTAGCGAATAGTCTCAAAGAACTCTTCTTTACCAGGGATGACTTTAGCGTAGTTAAACTGTCCGCCAAGCACGTCTTTTGCTTCAAACAGAGTCACCTCATGACCACGTAAGGCCGCCACATGAGCCGCTGACATACCAGCGACACCGCCACCGATGACGGCGACTTTTTTCGGTTTTTTGGTTTTTTTATAGACCAGTTCAGTCTCATAACAGGCTTGCGGATTGACCAAACAAGTCGAGCGTTTGTTTTCGAACGTATGGTCGAGGCAGGCTTGGTTACAAGCGATACAGGTGTTAATACGATCTGTCTGTCCGTTTTTGGCTTTATTAACCCAGTGCGCATCAGCCAAGAATGGACGTGCCATCTGAATCATATCTGCTTGACCAGTCGCAACGATTTCTTCTGCTGTTTCTGGCATGTTGATACGGTTGGCTGCCATCATCGGGATACTAATATGCTTTTTGATTTCAGCGGTGAAATCAACAAAAGCGGCTCGTGGCACGCTAGTCACGATAGTCGGCACACGCGCCTCATGCCAGCCGATGCCCGTATTCATGATGGTTACACCCGCTTCTTCTAGTGCCTTAGCCACGGTGATGACTTCATCCATGACGTTACCGTCTTTGACTAAATCAATCACTGATAGGCGGAATAGAATAATAAAGTCTTCGCCAGTCGCCGCACGTACCGCTTTGACCACGTCGACAGCGAACTTCATACGTCCGTGAATATCACCACCATAAATGTCTTTACGCTTATTCACATGACTTGATAAAAACTGGTTGAGTAGATAACCCTCAGAGCCCATGATTTCGACGCCATCATAGCCTGCTTGCTTGGCAAGTTTGGCTGAGCGAGCATAATCTTTTACCGTCTGCTCGATGTTTTTGATGCTCATCTTACGCGGTTTGAACGGTGAGATTGGTGACTTAATCGGACTAGAGGATACGGCAAATGGATGATAACCATAGCGACCACTGTGCAATATCTGCATGATGATTTTGCTGTCATGCTTATGCACAGCACGGGTGACGCGCTGGTGATTGATAACATCAGCTTTAGTATTCATCGTTCCGCCAGCAGGCAACAACCAACCTTCACGATTGGGCGAGATGCCGCCAGTGATCATCATTGCCACGCCGCCCTTGGCACGTTCTGCAAAATACGCCGCCAACTTGCCATAATTATAAAAACGGTCTTCAAGCCCAGTATGCATCGAGCCCATAACCATACGGTTTTTTAGCGTAGTAAAGCCCAAATCTAGCGGCTCAAATAAATGCGGATAGTGTTCATTGGTGCTAGCGGTTTGGATCGTATTGGCACTATGGCTGGCAGACATATCATTTTCCTTATGAATAGTTTATGAGGCTACTTCTTAAAAACGGCTTTTTAGAATTAGTGGGTCTAAGGGGTTTAGCATCTTCAATATCGTAACACACCGCGATTATTGTCAGCTATGCAGACAAGCGACTGATGAGTGAGCACTATATTAATTGCTATAACGAGCAGGACTGTGTATCAGGCTGTACTGTGGCATATGGTTAAGCAAACACCACAAAACCCAGCCAACTTTTGAGGTAGATTATATACCGTTAGCTTAATATCATTGAGAGATTAGACTAAGATATAAATCGATAAATATCGACTTATACCTATAATTTCTATGCTAGATTATTGTACTAAAGAACATACTGACGTTAATGTACTGACGCATTATAGAAATACGATAAAGGACTATCATCATGACAGATTTCCATACAGGTCTTGGCAAAAACGCCGCCAACCATCAACCACTTACCCCTATTGACTTCATCATTCGCAGCGCTCAAGTTTATCCCAATAAGACTGCCATCATTTATGACGACCTAGAACAAAACGGCCTCACTCAGACATGGCAACAGACCTATACCCGCTGTCGCCAATTGGCTGATGGTCTGCGCAAATTGGGCATCGATAAAAACGACACCGTAGCCGTGATGCTACCGAACACGCCAGCGATGGTCGAATGCGCCTTTGGTGTGCCGATGTCAGGCGGCGTACTCTGCACCTTAAACACCCGCCTTGATATTAATGCACTTACCTTTTGTTTGCAGCATTCCGAAGCAAAGGTTTTAATTTTAGATAGCGAATTTGCTGAGCATGCTGAAATCATCAATGAGACTTTTCCAGACTTAATCGTCATTCACTCAACGGACAAGGCTGTCGATGTCGAGCGTTTTGGGCTCATGAGTTATGAAGCATTGGTAGCCAGCTCAGACAGTTTGGATAATTGGGAGATGCCGAAAGATGAGTGGGACGCTATTGCACTCAATTATACCTCTGGCACGACAGGCAAGCCCAAAGGCGTGGTCTATCACCATCGCGGCGCAACTCTCAATGCTATCTCTAATATTTTAGATTGGGATATGCCCAAACACCCGATGTACCTATGGACGCTACCACTGTTTCACTGCAACGGTTGGTGTTTTCCGTGGACCATCGCTGAACGTGCTGGGGTCAATGTATGCTTGAGAAAAATTGATGCTGATTTGATATTGCAGCTGATTGCTAAGCATCAAGTTAGTCACTACTGCTCTGCACCGGTCGTACATAATATGATTGCTGGCGGCAAACCTGAGTATAAAGACGCTATCAACCATACGGTCAAAGGCTGGGTCGCTGGTGCACCGCCGTCCGAAACCATGCTGGCTGCGATGGAAGCAATGGGCTTTCATATCTCGCATGTCTACGGTCTCACTGAAGTATATGGTCCAGTGACGGTCTGCGCTGAGCAGGAAGAATGGAATGAGCTTGATGTGGCCACACGCGCCCAAAAGAAATCACGTCAAGGCATGACTTCTCACTTGATGGCAGGGTTTGAGGTATTTAAGCAAGGTACGACTGAACCAGTCGCTGCTGACGGAGAAGAGATGGGTGAGCTGGCACTGCGTGGCAATATGGTGATGAAAGGCTATCTAAAAAGCCGCAAGGCTACCGAAGAGGCTTTCGCTGATGGCTGGTTCCGCACGGGTGATTTGGGTATTAAGTACCCTGATGGTTATATCAAAATCATGGACAGACTAAAAGATATCATCATTTCAGGCGGTGAGAACATCTCTAGTATCGAGGTAGAAAACGTCTTGTATAAACTACCTGCGATTGAGAGCTGTGCCGTCGTCGCCGCGCCACATGATAAATGGGGCGAAGTCCCCGTTGCCTTTATCGAGATTCACGCCGGTAGTACTCTGCAACGTGATACGGTGATGGATCATTGTAGTCAGCACCTAGCAGGTTTTAAAGTGCCAAAATATATTGTCTTTGCAGAAATACCTAAGACCAGTACCGGTAAAGTTCAAAAGTTTGAGCTACGCCAAGCGGCTAAATCATTGGCACACGAAACGCCAAAAGTAACTGCCAGTGCTAAATGATCTGACAATATATTAAATCCTGTCACAAATTAATATTCATAAAAAAGGTCAATCACGTATAAGTGACTGACCTTTTTTTGAGCGCTCGTCTATTTATACTATAGTTGGTTCAATATAATTTTGAGACAAGGAAGCTAAGTGAAAGTACTACAAATAGTAGACTAAGCGAGGCTGACACCGTATCCAATTTATAGAGAACTAACTATATCAGCCAAGCTTAGGCTCAAGCCATTGATAGACTAGCATCCCTATAATCATGGCAGGGATAAAGACATAGGCTTGCCACTCACCAGTACCGAGCAATACAATTCCTGGTCCTGGACAGATACCAACCAGCCCCCAGCCGATACCGAACAACATCGCACCGATAAGCAATTTTTTATTAATGACAGTTTTGCTTGGCATATCAATCGGTGTGCCGATCCAGCTGCTTTGTTGACGCTTTGCTAATCGCACACCGAAGAAAGCGACGATCAAGCCACCGCCCATCACAAGAGCAAGGGAGATATCCCATGCACCAAATACGTCCAAAAACCCTTGTACCTTTACAGGATCGGTCATACCTGACACCAGTAGTCCAAGTCCAAACAGCAGTCCTGCTAACAATCCGATTATATTTTTTAGCATCGTCGTATCTCGCTATTATTATCTTTTATTAACCATCATATATCGTTCGCGCGTTAGCCCAGCTATCAACCTTCATCTGGCAATCTGCCATGAATTCGCTATAGCAGGCCTAGCACGTGACGACCGATATAAACGGTCGCAATTCCAAACAGCATAAAGGTGACGGTCGCTGCCAATGACCGTGGAGACAGCCGTGCGTTACCGCAAATACCATGCCCACTCGTGCATCCTGAACCTAAACGCGTGCCGAAGCCGACCAATAACCCTGCACCAATCAATAATGGCACGGAAGTACTGATAGCTACCTCAGGTAGCGGTCTTGCCAACTGATATAGCAGTGGTGAGATGACCAGACCCAGTATAAACAGCACCTGCCACATCTCTACACGCTTGGGTTTTAGTAGGCTTGAAAAGATGCCACTGATACCTGCTATACGGCCGATACCCAGCAGTAAGATAACCGTCGCTACGCCTAGCATTAGACCTCCTACCAAGGAGATCGGCGTAAATGCTTGCCAGTCTATTTGTATGCTCATAACGGACTACCTAATTAAGTTTATTAA
Organism: Psychrobacter sp. Ps1; assembly: GCF_022129425.1. NCBI lineage: Bacteria > Pseudomonadati > Pseudomonadota > Gammaproteobacteria > Moraxellales > Moraxellaceae > Psychrobacter > Psychrobacter sp. Ps1. Next base: position 15,100 of record NZ_JADQAN010000023.1, read on the forward strand.
ATACGTACTTGAGTATTAATTTATAAAAATACATTATATTATAAAATATAATAAAAAGGTAAAAAAATACTGAACCTAGCATGACAATAATGGTTCAGTATTTTTTATAACTGTTAAGATAGTACTGCAAAGGCTTTAAAAAGGGCAGTGAAAAAACTTAATAAGCTATCCTATTACTATCTTTATCAGCCCTCTTAATTGGTATCTTTACTGGCTCAGCACTTTATTAAGTGCCGTTTCAAAACGCGCTACTGTGCCATCGATATCAGTCAATTTATCCAAGCCAAATAGACCCAAACGGAAAGTTTTGAAATTATCAGGCTCGCCCACTTTTAATGGTACGCCAGCAGCGATTTGCACTCCGATTTCAGCGAACGCGCTACCTTTATGCATGTCATCACGATCAGTATAAGAGACGACAACGCCAGGTGCTTTAAAACCTTCAGCAGCGACGCTCTCAACGCCCTTGGCTTCTAGTACTTCGCGGATACGTTTGCCAAGTGCCCACTGCGCGTCACACAATTTATCAAAACCGATTGCTTTGGCTTCATTCACAGCATCACGGAACTGACGTAAGCTGTCTGTCGGCATAGTCGCATGGTACGCATGACCGCCATTTTCGTAAGCACGCATGATATTTAACCATTGCTTTAGGTCGATACTAAAACTATCAGATTCAGTACTGTCTACTTTTTTGACAGCAGCGTCGCTTAACATGACCAAACCAGCGCCCGGTGTACTGCTCCAGCCTTTTTGCGGTGCGCTAATCAGCACATCGATGCCCAATGCTTTCATATCTAGCCATACACAGCCTGAAGCGATGCAATCAATGACTAACAATCCGCCGACGCTATGCACAGCTTCGCTCAACGCTTTGATATAGTCATCTGATAAGATGATGCCCGATGAGGTTTCGACATGCGGCGCAAATACCACTGCTGGCTTTTCTTCTTTAATTTTGGCTACGGCAACGTCGATATCGACTGGGGAGAACGGCTTTGGCGACTCACTATCATCAGCACGATTGGCCGTGAGCACTGTAGATGACTTGGCGATTTTGCCTTTTTCTAAGATTTGCGTCCAACGATAACTAAACCAACCATTACGAATGATGAGGCAATCTTCGTCATTTGCCAGTTGACGCGCGACCGCTTCCATACCATAAGTACCAGAACCCGGTACGATCACCACGGCATCCGCGTTGTAGACAGATTTTAGATCACTAGATAAGTCATTCATCACTTGCTGAAAGGCTTTTGACATATGGTTTAGCGCACGATCAGTGTAGACCACTGAATACTCTAATAAGCCGTTTGGATCGATATCTTGACGTAATGCAGGCATGGAACACTCCTAGTATATGATTAGATAATATGCGACATGGATTAGATAGCACTATAATCAAGTACTATTATTTTTGATGGTGAGATCTTGCGCTGTCTAGAGATGCATTATTTTTAAACAAACAAAAAACAACGGACACTGATGAGGTCTACTAACGTGAAGTTAATATATTTGTAGTCATATTACGAGCAAACACCAGCACATATCTTGACCTAAGCCATCCATGAGAGCTTGATATTAGCACTGATACTGAAGGTTGACAACGATACGCTCAGGCAACGATATGACTTGCGCTATCGAGCATTTATTGGTAGGTATTGATTGATTGATAAGTTTTGATTTATAAAGCCACGATGAAAGCATCAATGCCCTCGATGAGCATCTTGTAGTCCTGACACTACGAAGTCTAGCAACTCACTATCGCCTTCACGTGCGGCTTTGCGCATCAGTTTCGATGGTGCATGGGTCAATGTTTGAGTCAGACGTCGCGATAGCTCAGTGATGATGTATTCTGGACTGACATCGTCTTGTTGCAGCTTAGCAATAGATTCATGCAGCAGCTTATCCACCTGACCTTGAGTACACGCGCGGTACTGCTGAATGTCTTTGCCGACTTGGCGAACCTGAAAGCGGCGATCTATCTCGACCACCAATTGACTCACTAACAGTTCAGCATCTACTGCGGCTTGGCGACGCTGTTCGATATTACCTGCAATGACATGCTGCAAATCATCGACAGAGTACAGATAAACATCATCAATACGGCTAATGGTCGAATCGATATCGCGCGGTACGGCCAGATCTATCATAAGCATTGGCTGATAACGGCGACGTTTTAGCGCTTGTATGGTCATTGTCTTATCAATCAACAAATCCATACTGCCACTACAACTACTAACGATATCGGCTTCCGCCAATACTTGCGGTAACTCTTGTAAGGGTCTAACGTCTACGCGGCGATTAGGGCCACGTAGCTCAGCCGCTAATGCTTCGGCACGTTCGGGATTACGGTTACAGATAATGACTCGTCCGACCCCTAACCCTGCGATATGAGTGGCAACTAAGCGATTCATCTCACCTGCCGCAACGACCAGTAAAGTACGACTGGGTAAATCATCAAATATCTGAGTGACCAGTTTAGCTGCGGCAAAGCTAAGCGATACGGCCTGTGCGCCAACCTGCGTCTCATTACGCACTCGTTTGGCAGCAGCGAATACTTGATCGATGATCCAGCCGAGCTGATTGCTGAGTACTTTTTGGTCTTGAGCCAGATGCACAGAGTTTTTGATTTGCCCGAGAATCTGCGGCTCGCCCAGTATCATAGAATCGAGACCAGCCGCTACTCTTAACCAATGAGTCAATGCATGGGTATCACGATGTACATAGAGATAAGGATCAATATCAACGAGTGGCAATTGCTTGAAGTCAGCCAGCCACGTTTTGATTTTGGTAATATGCGCACTAATCGCAGCAGACGAGATATTCATGCTACTACTAAAAGCATTGTTGGATAAAGTATTATTAGATGATGAATGGCCAGCAGCTTTGACATCCTGTATATCGGATGATTGTGAGTCAGACAATTGGCTATTAGCATGATGCGACGTTGAAGTGTGCGGCACTAGCGCATAGATTTCGGTGCGGTTACAAGTAGAGACGATCACGCTACCATCAGTAAAGGCTTCTATTTGTTTGAGTGCGACATTTACATCGTCACCCACAAGCGCCAAGCGCTCTCGCAGAGCGACTGGTGCAGTTTTGTGATTGACCCCAATGACCACTAATCTCATTATCGATAGACCATAAACATGACGCTCAGTTGCCCCTTACGCTATTTTATTATTTTTAAAAGACAGTTTTTGACGACAGCGCTAAAAAGGAAGACCCTAAAAACCGCCTATTATATCATTATTGCGGGCTTTAATTAACACTCACCCATCTATGATAACCATATCTCTGTATCTGGTCGCAAATGTAACAAATCAACTACTCATACGATTTATAAAATCAATAGCTGGGTTTTGACTTATGGTCAATAATATAATGTTAAATCATTCGCTTACTCTATCTTAACTTGTTATATTTCTATAATATTCAGTTCGACAGACCTATCTATATTTAATTATCTTCAGTATCGTTCTTTGGCAACGTACTCGCTACTAGTAGCATATTCATACGGTCAGACATGCCAATATCTGAGTAACACGGATGCTATTGTTTATCTCATCGGTCTACTCTTATAATGTTTGTCATGGGTATATATTGCCAATATTTAACTTAAAATGATTAAAACAAACTTGCCTTATCTGTGTAGGTAAACCATGGGCGAATACGGCTATCTATGATTTTTTTTGGGTCATTACTTCGGTCACCACATCCCTATAACGAACACTCTAGCTTCCGTGCTTTATTGCATGTCGCTATTGAGCGCCTGTGTCAACGGTATAAGCTAGCGTTGTCTCTAGCTGTGTGCCTGTGTTTGGCAGCCCCTGTTCATGCTAGCCATCCCGATGTATTGCTAGAAACAAAAATTCCTAAAGTATCCGTTGCTACCGATAATAAGGCAGCTGCCAATAAGGTAACTGCCGATAAACCAAATGATGATAGTGCTGCGATTGATACACCTTATAATGAAGATACGCTCACCATAGAAAACGTAAAAAACATTAATGGCCTAGCGCCAGCCAGCTTATGGCAGCCTGAGCTTAGTGAACCAAGCTTGTACGCTCTACTGGATGCCGAATTTGCTGCTGATCGCGACGACAAACGACGTGCAGTCTCTATTTATAAGCAACAGTCTTTTAAAGAAGATGCAACAGCCGTGTTTGAGAGAGCGCTTAGCCTTTCTTTGCGTAACGAAAGGGTTGAAGACTCATTACAATTTGCCAAGACATGGCAAGACCAAAACCCTGACCACGTGCCTGCATGGTTTTATGTCGCGCATTTGGCCTTACGTGCCCACGACTACATATTAGCGGGTGAAACTTTAAACCGCATCTTGCGCTATGATCCACGCGCAGACTTAAGTGAAATTCTCATAGGTATTTACCCAAATAATGATGATGACAAACGTGAGCTTCTTGCCGCGTTGCAGCCACTAGATAGCGAGCAAAATGCCTCATTGTCAGTGTTAAAAGCAGGTTTACTCTATCAGTTTAAAGAACCTGAAGTCGCTATTGTTCATATTAATCGAGCGCTAGAGCGTCAGCCAGACTACGTGCCCTTTATTACGTTAAAAGCCGATATATTGCGTAAAATCGTGACCGCAGAAACCGTCATCAATTATGTCAGTCAAGCTCGTCTACGTAATCCTGATAGCAAAAGCTTATATTTATATGAGATTCGCTATCTATTAGATTTAAAGCAAAGCGAACAAGCTTGGAAGTTACTACTTGAAGCACATAGCCGTTTCAGTGATGATTCTGAGATTACTCTGCTCGCAGCCTTAGTGAGCTTGGATATTGAAGAATATGCTAGTGCCGATGAGCTACTCAATATGCTTGCCAAGAGTCCAGCTTATCTTGATCAAGCCTATTACTATCTGGGTATCAGTGCTGAGCGTCAGCAGTTGTTTGATCAAGCCAAATACTATCTCAATGGCGTCATGCAAGAGGATTTGGTATTAGAAGCGCGTAGAAAGGTAGTGGCGTTTGAATTACTCGATAACGATGTCGATGGGGCAATCGCGACGTTAGAGAAGCTGCGCAAAGACTTCACGGTATTCGCACCTGACACTTTTGTCATGCAAGCCGATATCTTGTGGCAACAAAACGAATCTGATGAAGCACTGCGTCTACTAACCCGTGCCGCTCGTAAATATCCTGATAATGAGATGCTACTCTTTGCGCGGGCTCAGCTGTTAGATGACAAAGAAGACTATGTCGTTAAGCGCACCTTGCTCAATCATTTGCAGGCATTAGATCCTAGCAACTTGTCCTATCAGTTGAGCTATGCACAGTTACTGTTGGCAAATGAGCGCAGCTCAGAGCAAGGTCTAGCGCTAGCTACCGCAATTATCCAGATTCGCTATGATGACCCACGTTATGATAACGACCTACATCTGCAAGCCCTAAATGTCTTGGCAGGCAATGCATTAGCCGAAGAAAACTATCAGCAGGTTATCGACTATCTACAGACACCTTATGATGTGCTACCAACTCTGCGCTCAGGCACGCTGTTATTGCGCGCCTATCAAGGCTTAGGTAACAATGACAAAGTTGAGGCATTACTCGCAGATTTGCAGCAGCGCTTCTCATTTGGACAGCACAATATCAATGACCGCATACAGCTGTATTAATAGCGCTGATTTTGGATATGCTTTTTGGGTTTTGCGATTACAGAGATATGATAGTTGATAAGGTTTTTATAAATAACGAAGCATTTATAAATTACAAGGTCGTTATAAGAAGCTAACAGCCGTGCATAACCGAGCAACAAATAACGCTTAAGCTAATATCTTTGTTCATCTTTCCATTTTGAGAAACTATTATGTCAGCATTAATCACTTCTTATAAACCAAATAAATTGGCTTTGTTCACTGCTATAACTGCAGCAATGGTCATAACCTCTGGCTGTCAGTCGTTAAAAACGGCCAACGCAACTAACCAACCGACGACGACTATACAAGGCCAAAACGCTGAACAACCAAAAAAGCTAGAGAGCTTCAATATCACGGGCAAGATTGGGGTAACGACGCCTGCGAGTGATTTGACCGGTACCCAAGGCGGTAGTGCATTTTATGCATGGGGTCAGCAAAATGACCGATTTGCCATTGAGCTGATTGGCGCACTTGGTATTGGTAAAACCAACATTGAATACAATGGTCAGACCGCTACTCTAGTTAGCGAAAAGACAGGTACATTGACCGCTGACGATCCTGAAACCTTGCTAAAGAAAGCCACTGGTTGGCAAGCACCAATTTCACAAATGCCTTATTGGATTTCTGGTCGCCCAGCACCTTCAGACAGCGCGCCACAACTGGATGATCAGAGCCGCTTAGTTAGCTCAGTCAATGGTGAGTGGACAGCCAGCTTTACTTATAAAGGTACGGATAAGCTACCTAGTAAAATTAGTGCAGTACAGCCACAAGGCAACAAAGTTGTAATGACGATCAACCATTAATCCATCACTGGTTGATGATATGAACTACGCTAAAAACCATAATTGCTAATCAAGATAGCTGTTTATAACTGCACCTTATGATAAAAAAATATGACTGAAAATATAGCCGCATCATCTGTTTCTACGATTACTCGTATATCACCTGCAAAACTCAATCTGTTTTTGCATATCACTGGTAAACGTACCGACGGCTATCATAATTTGCAAACGGTTTTTCGACTGCTTGACTGGGGCGATTACTTGCATTTTTCGGTCAGTGATGATGCTGTGATTTCTACTATAGATAGTGAATTAAGCGCTAATCAACTCTGTAATCAGCTACTGATATTGGATGGTGCAGAGGCTATTACTACCAGTATAGAAGACAATTTAATTTTCAAAGCGGCACGCGCATTGCTAGCATCTGCCATACAGGCAAACACTTTACCTGAGCAGTTAGCAAAAGTGCATATCACTTTAGATAAGCATTTGCCAATGGGCGCGGGTCTAGGCGGTGGCTCATCTAATGCAGCAACGACTATACTAGTGCTCAATGAGATTTGGCAGCTTAATTTTACCTGTGATGAGCTTATAAAGATTGGCGCGACTGTGGGTGCGGATGTACCTATATTTATCTTTGATCAAGACGCTATTGCAATGGGAATTGGTGAAGAGTTAACTGCCATTGACCTACCTGACCAGCACTATTTAGTACTGACGCCTAACGCTCATGTCAATACCGCTACCCTATTTGCCCATCCCAAGCTACAGCGAGATATCGCACCGCTATCAATACAGACGATTCAAAGTCAGTCTAATTATTACGTTCAAGATTTACTTACACCTTATCATAATGTCTTTACCCCAGTCGTCACAAGCCTCGCTTCTGCTGTTGCAGATGCCTTAAGTTATCTACAGGGGTTAGAAGCGCAAGCATTGAGCACAGCACGAATGACTGGCTCTGGTAGTGCCGTGTTTTTACCTCTAGATGCGAGTGTGGCTACTAACAAAAAACTTGTGGCGAAGTGGATTGCAGATGCGCCTTGTGCGGCATATATCGTTGGAAACTTAAAATAGCACATATAACCTTTAGATTTCTTATCATCTAAATAATGACAACGGTAGGATTGCCTATTTTAATTTGCTAAAATAGCGCCAGCAGTAACCTATGATGAATAAATACCAGAAAAAGCTGCAAATGACTTGCAAAATCTGAAAATTTACTTATAATAGGTCGCCACAATAGGGGTATAGCCAAGTTGGTAAGGCATCAGGTTTTGATCCTGACATCCGTTGGTTCGAGTCCAGCTACCCCTGCCATTTTTTAGTACGAAGCGTTAGAGATACATCGAGTATAAGCGGTTTATAGACAGCCACTTATCTTATTGTCATTGACAACGTTATCCCAGTTTCGGTATAGTTCGCAATGGACACCGCTAGGGAAAAGTTATGTTTTAAACGGTTTATCCGTTTTTTAGATAACTGACAGGTCATGACACCATATTAAGAACGACTACTTAGTCGCTATTATATATCGGTTGTTCATAGCCTAGACATTACAGGGGTATAGCCAAGTTGGTAAGGCATCAGGTTTTGATCCTGACATCCGTTGGTTCGAGTCCAGCTACCCCTGCCATTTTTTACTGTAATAGTATACTTCAACACCTTCACCACTCTTTTCTTAATTTGAGCAGTTTGACACTGCTTAGCGGTCGCTGCTTGAGTCAATCAATAGGACTTCTGTCATGCCTTATTTGGCGATTTTTACGGGTAATGCCCACCCAGAATTAGCAAAAACCGTAGCCGATCATCTTCACATACCTCTTGGTAAAGCTGACATCACGCGTTTTTCTGATGGCGAAATTGCCGTGGAAATCAAAGAACACGTACGTGGTAAAGATGTGTTTATCATGCAGCCTACTTGTGCACCGACCAACGACAACTTGATGGAAATCATGATGATGGCTGACGCTTTGCGTCGCTCTAGTGCTGGCCGTATCACAGCTGTCATGCCGTATTTTGGTTATGCTCGTCAGGATCGTCGTCCACGCTCAGCTCGTGTACCTATCTCGGCTAAAGTGGTCGCTGACATGCTAAACATCGTCAGTATCGATCGCGTAATGACTGTTGATTTGCACTCAGATCAGATTCAAGGTTTCTTCGATATCCCTGTAGATAATATCTACGGCACACCTGTATTGCTAAACGACCTACAAAAGCAAGACTATGACAATATCATGGTTGTTTCACCTGATGTAGGCGGTGTGGTTCGTGCACGTGCGATGGCCAAGCAGTTAGGCGATACTGACATGGCAATTATTGATAAGCGCCGTGCTCGTGCCAATGAGTCACAAGTAATGCACATCATTGGTGATGTTCGTGACCGTGATTGCGTTATCGTTGATGATATGGTCGATACCGCAGGTACATTGTGTAAAGCTGCCGAAGCATTGAAAGAAAATGGTGCACGTCGCGTCTTGGCTTACATCACGCACCCTGTCCTATCAGGTAACGCACTGAAAAACATCAGCGAATCTGCATTGGATGAAGTGGTTGTGACCGATACGATTCCACTATCTGCTGAAGCCAAAGCCTGTAGCAAAATCCGTCAGGTAAGTATTGCACCGATGCTGGCTGAAAGCTTACGCCGTATCAATAACGAAGAATCTATTAGCGCGATGTTTGACGCTTAACCTGATACAGTTATTTTTAAAACAGCCATTGCGGTAATTTTGAATAGCAATGACTATAGTAAGACATCTTGAATAGTTAAAAAACAGAGCGTCAAGTATCTTTACTTGGCGCTTTGTTTTGTGTAGGCGTTTTGCGTAGGTCTTTATTATTGCTACAGAATCACGTATAATGCGCGCCTGTGCTGACCTTTTCGTTGTTTTTATTAGGCTGGCACTATCAAAAGTGCTGATCATGCTTAACAGCAACCATCGTTATAGTAATTATCATTTATCATAGCGAGCGCTGCTATAAGCAAATGGCTAAGCTTAGACATTACGAGGTTTATTCGTAACCATAATATTAGCTATCATCACGTATTAGTGGATTGGTCGCAAATCCACTTTTTTATGACCAGACACTTCATCATTTTTTTTATAGGATTATATCCATGAGCATTAATCATTTTGAACTAAACGCCGTTGATCGTGCTGCTGAACTACAAGGTAAAGGTGCGAGCCGCCGCCTACGTAAGCAGAACCTAGTTCCTGCTATCATCTATGGTGGTAACGAAGAGCCAACAGCTATCTCTATCAAGCTTAACGAACTAGTAAAATCACTAGAATTCGAAGCGTTTTTCTCACACATCTTGACTATCAACGTTGACGGTGAAGAGCATCAAGCAGTTATCAAAGACTTGCAGCGCCATCCAGCTAAAGGCTTCCCAATGCATGCTGATTTCCAGCGCATTGTAAAAGGTCAGAAAATTCACATGAACGTTCCTGTTCATTTCACTGGTCGTGAAGATGCGCCTGGTACTGCTGCTGCTGGTGTACTATCTACTCTAGTATCTGATATCGAAGTTATCTGCTTACCATCACAACTTCCTGAATACCTAGAAGTAGATGTATCTGGCATGGAAATCGGTGATTTGTTCCGTCTATCAGACATCAAACTTCCTGAAGGCGTTGTAATTCATGAGCTTGAGCTAGAAGACGGCCATGACCGTACTATCGTTAACATGCAGCCACCAACAGTAGAAGAAGTTGATGCTGATGCTGACGTTGATGCTGATGAAGTACCAGCAACTGAGCAAAACGACGGTACTGAAGAAAACAAAGACAGCGAGTAATAACTATTTCTAACTAGTGCATTATTTTGTGCTGGTTAGTGATACATTCGTTTAGTCAATAAAACAGCAGGTGATTAAAATCTCCTGCTGTTTTTGTAAGTAAGGTTTGAAAATAAACTGTCTATCAGTACTTCAAACCTTACCCCTATTTATCAAATTCAAGCAGGGTGTTTTTATGGCCATAAAGCTTATTGTCGGTCTTGGTAATCCTGGTCAGCAGTATATGTTTACGCGTCATAATGCAGGATTTTGGTTTGTCCATCATTTGGCTCAGCAGTTTAATATCACGCTCTCCCCTGATAAGAAGTTTCATGGAGTGACAGGGCGTGGGCAGATTCATGGGTCTGATGTGCGTTTACTTATGCCGCTGACGTTTATGAATAAATCTGGTCAGTCAGTGGTGCCTATGGTAAATTTCTATGGCATCAAAAATGATGAATTGTTGATTGCTCATGATGAGCTCGATATTCCAGCTGGTAGTATCAAACTCAAAACAGACGGTGGACATGGTGGTCACAACGGCCTACGTGATATCACGCCGCATATCGGCAATGATTTTCATCGCCTGCGTGTGGGTATCGGCCATCCTGGTCACAAGTCTAAAGTTAGTGGACACGTTCTCTCTAAAGCATCTCCCGATGAGCAGATTGCGATTGATAGCGCGTTGACAGCTGCTTTTGAAGCGCTCCCATTATTGTTAGATGGTGATGTCGAAAAAGCACGTTCACAAATTAATGGCTTTAAATTACCAGAATAATATAGTCGTTCAATGATAATGACCTTTTATTTTGGCAGTTTTATCCCCATTAACCTTTTGATTTAGTTAATTAATATCAGTTACGCCAAGGAACCAACCTATGCTACTTAATATGCTTAAATGCAAATTACACCGTGCCCGTGTTACCCATGCCGAGCTTCACTATGAAGGCTCTTGCGGTATCGACGGCGATCTATTAGATCTTGCTGGTCTACGCGAAAATGAATCTATTGATATCTATAACGTGACCAACGGTAAGCGCTTTCGCACTTATGCTATCCGTGCTGAGGCGGGCTCTGGTATTATCTCATTGAATGGTGCTGCGGCTCATATGGCAGATTTGGGCGATATCGTTATCATTTGTGCTTACGCGCATTTTGATGAAGTTGAAGCGTCAACGTATCAGCCAAAACTGGTCTATTGCAACGAAGACAACACTGTAAAAGACACTGCAAATATCATTCCTGTACAAGTTGCTTAATATGACAGGATGGTGAGGTTTTGGTAAATTTAAGATAAAAACAAAGTTACATCTTTGAATTAGCTGCTATTATTACTAAAAATCTCGATGCTAAAGGGAAAGCTGAATCTAAATCAAGATTCGGCTTTTTTTATGCCACTTTTATTTATCAAATTCACATTTTTCATCATATACAAGGAAACATACCGATGTGGTTGGCCGCGCTTGCAATACTGATTGGGTTAGCAATTTTAGTTTGGAGTGCCGATGTCTTTATTGATGGGGCGACAGCACTAGCAAAGAAGTTTAGTGTGCCTAGCTTCTTAATTGGTGTCTTAATATTGGGTATAGGCACGTCAGCGCCTGAGATGGTGGTATCAGTACTAGCAGCGATAGAAGGCAGCCCTGAGCTGGCTCTAGGTAACGCTTATGGCTCGAATATCATCAACATCGCATTGGTACTCGGTGCAACCGTATTGATTAGCCCTATTATCATCCGTAGAGGCATCGTAAAGCGCGACTTGCCCTTACTGCTGCTAATTACTGTCATCGCCGCTTGGCAGCTACGTGATGGGACATTGAGCCAAGCTGATGGTATCGTATTGTTGATTTTGTTGGTCGCCGTTTTAGGACTACAGATCATAATGAGTATACGCGAAGGCTATCATGAGCACGAAGACGATATGGTCGTGGCTAATGCTGACTCAGAGCACTCAAACAACTTAGAGCACTTAGATAACTCAGAGAGCTTAGAAAAGCTAGAACCAAGCGTAACGCGTGGTCTTGTGAGTTTAATTATCGGTATGCTGATGCTCGTAGCTAGCTCACGTGCTATCGTTTGGGGTGCTGTCGAGTTGGCAACACTATGGGGGCTCAGTGAGCTTATCATTGGTCTAACAATTGTCGCCGTTGGGACCTCATTACCTGAACTGGTATCGAGCCTGTCAGCCGCCCGTAAAGGCGAACATGATATGGCGCTCGGCAATATCATCGGCTCTAATATCTTCAATACTTTGGCAGTTGTCGGCTTGGCAACGGTCATTGCTCCTATCGCTGCTGATCCAGTGATTCTGTCGCGTGATGTGATGGCAATGGGAGTCTTGACGATATTGCTAGTGACACTATGCGTGTTTGCCTTTAAAACAAAGCGCCAATTCGGTCGTACGTCAGGTGCTACGTTGGTGCTGTTCTTTATGGGCTACACCGCATGGCTGATTCAAAGCGTTAGTATGTAACTGTTTAGGCTAAACCAGCTGAGTATGAATAAGACTAAATTATTACGTCGATAATAGTTATTACGTTAATCAAATCAGACTAGGATTTTTTCTTACGATTTTTAAAACCGCGCCATAGCCCTTCATGTGCCACTTTTGGCATTTTTAGGGTGATGGTGTTGGACAGCATATCTTGTACCGCCAGACCGCGAGGGTTGAACAGACAGAACACATAGTTGAATACCAAACCAAGAAACGCGCTGGCCAATAAGGCTGCGCGTGACCCATCAATAAGACTGCCAATAATGCCGAAAATCAACGGCATCAAACAAGCGGCCAAAATACGCTTAAACGACTGACCCCACGTTAGCCATTGGCCTGCATCATTAATCGTTTTTAATCGCCACGTCTGCATACCTAATGTCTGACCACCACGGCGCCAAAATATTCCGTAGAATGCCACAAGTGTTAGTACAAACGATGGCGTCATAATGGCGTTCTGATACCAGAGCGGCAGTGACTGAGCTTGTGAGGACTCAGTACCCGTCTCCATGGTCAACAGTGTACCCACCACAGTCAATATAGTACCGACCAAAAACAGTAATGCCAAAATCAGCATACCATCATAGAGAATCGCCACGACACGAATCATAGGCTTAGCGATGGTTGGCTCTTCGTTAGGATCTTGCTGTACAGGCGCACTCGGTTGAGGCTTTGATTTGCGAGTCGTTTTTGACGGACGTTTAGATGGACTTTTTGACATGGTACAAGCTCATAGCAAGCAGTGAATAGTAACGCTATTGTACCGTAAATGGTGGGGCTATCGTACATTATCCTAGATGACTATTTAACATCGTAGATGGCCTAAAATCGTAGATGGCTGTCCAATATCATAGATTGCTCTCCAATATCGTAGATTGCTTTCTAATATTATTAGTTGGCTATCCAATCATGCTACATACAAGAGATGGTCGAAGAATAAATAAGTAGAAGGGTGAAAGTTACAGACATAAAAAAACCGCCAATTGTCATAAGACAGGCGATTATTTTAATGTTTTATCAGCTTGTATTAAGCTATTATGCAAATGGTGCGCCTGGAGAGATTCGAACTCCCGACCCCTTAGTTCGTAGCCAAGTGCTCTATCCAACTGAGCTACAGGCGCGTATTTTGCACTTTATCCACTGCGAAGATAATATCTTTTGCAGTAAATTAGGTTGGTCATTATATAGATAATATCGCTTGTGTCAACATCTTTTTTAATTAAAACAAATTATTTTTTGAATTAATTATTAAAATGTTTAACGCAGTATATTGCGTTACTACTCTAATAACAACTGAATAAATGGCGGTGAAGGAGGGATTCGAACCCTCGATACGCTTACACGTATGGTTCCTTAGCAGGGAACTGGTTTCAGCCACTCACCCACTTCACCTAACGATTCAAGACATTTATAAAAAATCTATAAACATAGTATTGATGCTAACAATACGTCTCATGTCGTGGGCGAGTATTATAACAAAGCCAAAACGAATTGCAAGCGTTGTCTACAGATTTAATGCGGCTTTTATCAAAATTATAGATATAAGTACTTATATTGCATTTTTATACGGAAAATTGCGACATATTACCGCTAAATACAACGACCAAACTGCTTATTAATATTAGGTCTACTCATTCTACCGTTTTATGCCCCATCCACAAGCATAAGACTATGATAGATTTTTTAGTAGTAGGTGGCTATAGTATTTATCACTTACTTTAAAATATCTCAAAAGGAGCTGTTATGCGACCTGTCGTACTGTGTTTTTCAGGGTTAGACCCTTCAGGCGGTGCTGGATTACAAGCGGATATCGAGGCCATTGGACAGTCAGGGGCACATGCAGCCATCGCGTGTACAGCGGTCACTATCCAAAGCTCACAGCAAGTATTTGGCTTTGAGGCTTGTGCGGCATCATTGGTAAAAGCTCAAGCTACTGCGGTGCTTGATGACTTACCTGTTAGTGCTATCAAATCAGGTATGCTCGGCACCACTGATAACATTGCAATGTTGACCGAACTATTTGCTGATCAAGTTATCGATAATGATACGCCATTTGTCTTAGACCCTGTACTAGTCGCAAATAGCGGGGGCAGTTTGGGTGATGAAAAAACTTTGGTTAGCGCCTTTAGACAATTGCTGCCCTACGCCACTTTAGTCACCCCAAATACTCATGAGCTACGTGCGCTTAGCGGAGAGCAAGACCTGCATGTCGGTGCACAAAAGCTATGTGCTCAAGGCGCTCATGCGGTACTCGTAAAAACCTCACATGATTTTGATAGTGGTGACATCGAGCAGTACTTATATATACAGGGGGAAATGGTCCATAAAAGTACTTTGCCGCGCTTAGATGGTGAGTTCCATGGCTCAGGATGTTCACTCGCTAGCTTTATCGCTGGACGCTTGGCAATGGGCGATGCTCTCATCGATGCTGTGCAAGCCGCAGACAGTTGGATTACCCAAACATTGCGGGCAGCTGATGCACCGCATCCTGATGATACTCAAGCTCAGCTCATACCCAATCGCTTTGTTCGTTTTTAGCATATCTAACAAGCTATAGCTTACCCAAGTAGCAGACGCAAAAAAGGCGTTCTATAAAAATATAGAGCACCTTTTTTATGACAGTTTTTAAATTTGATTAGACTTAACCCAAGGTTGGCAACACACTCGCAGCCAAGCCACCGATAAATATCTCCAGCAAATAAAATGCTAAGAAAGCAACCATTGGCGATAAGTCTAGCATACCTAAATTCGGCGTAATACGACGAAACGGGGCCAAAATAGGTTCAGCCAAATTAATGATAATGCCAATAATCGGATGCTCAGATCTGGTAAACACCACAATCCAGCTAACGATGATAGAACCAATTACTAGATAGCGACACATGCGTAAAAAGTCTAACAATAAGCTAGTCGTACCTGTAAAGAATAGCGGTACAGGCGCAATACCTTTATGCGTCAATGCGGCCTTTCCAGAGATGTCGATTAGACGAATCAAAAACATCAGCACGATAGCGGCAATGCTAATACGTCCCTGCGCGACGGTCGGGAAAATACGCCCAAACACATCGACGATATGCGTTGCTTTATAGGCAGGTGCAATCATCGGATTGCTCGCATCCATCCCTGCAAACTGCAACATAAAACGAATAAACACCAGCATCATAGCGAATGTGGTGACCAAATCAAAAATTTGAAATAACATGTTGTTCATGAAGTGCTACTCAATGTGACATTATTAACAGATTCTAGGATGACAAATGTCATTATCAGATGCTGATGATTACATAAGGTGTGTCGTCAGTGGTGACTCACAACACACCTTGTCAGTGTTTACTTGCTCATCTCTTCACTTAACGCTTGGCTACGATCATAGCAAGCTTGCATGGCCTCGCTGATTTGACGACCAATATCATTAGCTTGCATTGACTCAACCGCTGCTTGAGTAGTACCGTTCGGTGAAGTAACTTTACGGCGTAGCTCAGCTGGTGCATCATCACTGTTCATCGCCATTTTTGCAGCACCCAACATGGTCTGCATAGCGAGCGCTGAGGCTTGTTCTTTATCCAGCCCTAATGCAACAGCCCCATCGACCATCGATTCAATGAAGTAAAACATATACGCTGGCGCTGAACCTGATACAGCTGTGACGGCATGCATATGTTCTTCGTCATCGACCCACATGACCAAACCTGATGCTTCCATAACGGCTGTTGCTAGCTGCTTCTGTTCCGCTGAGATATTGTCTGTACCGTAGAGGCCAGTCGCACCCATTTGAATCATAGAAGGCGTGTTTGGCATTGCACGGACGATATTGCTATAGCCGCCCAACATGTTTGATAAAAGATCAGTCGACAAGCCTGCAGCCACTGAAATAATTAATTGAGTGTCTAATACGTCAGCAAAAGCACTTACCACTACTTTCATCATTTGTGGTTTGACTGCGAGTACCACGATATCCGCACCGATCACAGCAGACTTTGGATCAGTCATTGGATCAACAGTATTTAGACCTTTAGCGGCTAATTGCTCACGTGCATCGCTGCTAGGATCGGCGACCGTGATGAGATTTGGTTTGATGCCACAACCCACAAGCCCGCTAATGAGCGCTTGTGCCATGTTTCCGCCACCAATAAAACTGATTTTTTTATTATCTAATACCGACATACTTGTCTCCTAGTCACAAAATTCAAAGGTATTCAACTTAACATACTGATATGTAAAACGACACTCAGTTTATCATACTGCCACTATCGCCGTTTGATAAATTCAAAATGTCGCGCCTGACATCAACCTGATAAAAATCAATGAGTCAGCCAACGGATATTAAACTTTTAATGCTTTCTATTTTAGACTAAGCTCACTTGCAATGTACTCAGCCAATTGATTGCTTTTAGCATCGCTATCCGTCTGCTCAGAACTCAAAAGCCAACTCTCAAATGGTGATGCTAGTAACAGAGGAATATCAGTTTGTATGTCGCTTCCATCTTCAGATTTTTTTGTAAGGGTAATGCTGACTACTATTAAGCTTCCTCGTAGCCATAATGGAATCCCAAGGGTTTGATACAGCTTTTTGCCTGCTTGTGGGCGCGCAGCCATCTCAGTTTTCAACCGTTGCTTACGGTCTAACGGTGCTATTTTTAACACTGCCTGCTGTGCTATACCGCCCGCACTATTTTCTAACAATCGTACCAGCGCATCTGCTTTTACTTGCAACTGCCAAGTATAACGATCACTGCTACGTATGGTGAGCGATGTTAAATTATTAGCTGAATGACTAGATAAGTTACTAGATAAGGTCGGTCTGGATAGTGGTAACACCTGCTCGGTCAGCGGTACGTTTAGCCAAGACAGCAATTCGCTGCTCATACGATAGAGCTGCTGACGATAGCGCCGAATGGTATAGGACTGCCTGCGACCTTGCCAAAACAGTTCTGTTTGATGATCTTGGTCATCACGTTGGCTGAGAGTTAGCACATCATCGACGAGTTGCTTAGCAGGTGGTAACGGCTCATCTTGACCCAACCAATAGTGCAATAGTTGCCGCTGACGATACATGGGTAGCTGTTGCAACGCATTGATATTTAGCACGCGCTGTGCGGGTAAAAGTTGCAGGTCTATATTTTCTGTCTGCTGCATATCCTGCATAGCTTGAGCATTGACTGTTTCCTGTGCATCACTTAACAGCTGAGCGCTGCGAGCAATATTATCAATAACATTAGGATTGTATGTAGCCAGTATTGGCATGATATCGCAGCGTAGCCCACTACGTACGTTGTCGCCGCTGTCATTGGTAGGATCATCTATATAAGGCAGCTCTAAGCGCTTGGCGTAGGCGCTAATAGTGGCTCGTCGTATCGTGAGCCAAGGTCGCCACAGGATATTGTACTGTACGCCCTGTGTTTGCACTCGCCATGGCTGCATACCAGAGAGACCATTGACTCCAGCGCCTTGAATGAGCCGCATCAATACGGTTTCAGCTTGGTCGTCAGCATGATGGCCCAATAGCAAAACATCACCTTGATTGATATGTGCGCGCATTACCTCATAGCGAGCTTGCCGTGCTGCCTGTTCATCATGACCGTTTACTTGCGCACGTAATATATAACACGGTATTTTTTGAGCCTCTGCCCAATCAGCGACATGGGCTGCCCAAGCGCTACTGTCTGCTTGTAATCCATGATCGACATGTAACAGCTGCGGCAGACATGGCAATCTACCTTGTCGATAGAGCTGCACACACAGCGCCGCAAGTGCCAATGAATCACGCCCACCACTACATGCCAGCCAAAGACGACGACCATGCAACTGATCACTATACTCAGACATACTGTTCAATAAGGCGGTTTCTAGTGTCTTATCAACTGGCAAATCAGCAATTGGTTTAACGGGATGCGAGATGATTGCGCTGCTGGTCATATTCAGCCTTATTTTTAGTTACGTTAGGTGCTTTATGTTAGGTGCTGTACATAGCAACAGTAATAGTAACAGCCAAAAAAAAACGTGCCATTAAATGACACGTTTTTATTTTAGCACTAAGACTCAGACTCTAATATTAAAAGCCACGCATTTGTGACGTTTAATATTAGGTTGGTACAGTATTAGCCAACTAGGCAGGCAACATCACTTCTGAATTGAAAGACTTTAGCTTTTCATAACGTAGCTCACAACGCTCTTGAGGATCTAAGTCTTTAATTTCATCGAGCTGTTCAGTGATTAATGCTTTTAAGGCATTCATCACAGGTTGTGGCTGTACATGTGCGCCCTCGCCCTCTTCGATAACAGCGTCAATCAAACCCATTTGATAAAGGTTAATGGCGTTTAATTTTAATGCTTCACTAGCATCTTGTGCTTTTTCAGCGGTTTTCCAAAGGATAGAAGCACAGCCTTCTGGCGAAATCACTGAGTAAATACTGTTTTGTAGCATGTTTACTTTGTCACCAACGCCAATCGCTAATGCTCCGCCTGAGCCGCCTTCACCAATGATAGTCACAATCACAGGCACTTTCAGACTAGAGAACACAGCGATGCTTTCTGCAATCGCTTGTGCTTGTCCGCGCTCTTCTGCACCGATACCAGGATATGCGCCTTGGGTATCGACAAAGGTCATCACAGGAATGTTAAAGCGCTCGGCCATTTTGACCAAACGAATCACTTTGCGATAGCCTTCAGGATTGGCCATACCAAAGTTATGAGCAATACGCTCACGGGTGCTACGACCACGATGCTGACCAATCACCATCACAGGCTGACCATCAAAACGTGCAAGACCACCCAAAATGGCTTTGTCATCGGCAAAAGCACGGTCGCCATGCAACTCGTCAAATTCGGTAAAAAGCTGATTAACATAGTCCATAAATAATGGACGCTTGGCGTGTCGTGCAAGCTGCACACTATCCCAGACAGTGCTCATAGACGCTTCCCTTTAATAATTATACTTAATGTATTTATGTTTAAGAATAATATCGTTATCCGTATTCAGATAATGAAAGTACAGTTGTAAACTCAATAGGAGCTATAGTAGCACATCTTATATAGCATGACATTATCGACAACGCCGCTTTTGTTACGTTAACCTTTAACTCGGTAATTACAATGGTAACTGCTCAATCTCTTGCGTCTCAGCGCTCATTGCTGCTGCCTTTTGCATATCAATGTCTTGAGCATCAACCGCTGGCGTCTCAACCACGCTAAGCTGTATGCCCCACTTAGCGAATTGGTCAATCTCGGTACGCAAATCTGCCAGCAAGAACGCGTAATGCTCACTGCTATCAGCCAAGGTAATCTGCCAGCTGTTTTCAGCGACTACCTTTAGTTCTAGCTCTGGTAGCGCGTAATCACTGCGGCTATGATGTGCCAGTACGGCGAGGCGCAACAGTAAGCAGAGATATACCAACTGGTCACCACCAATCTGACAAGTCTGCTCTAGCATATCGGCTTTGAGCTTGCGACGATGGTTAAGCATCAGCTGCGCCATGCGTTTTTGATCGACTTGCGAAAACCCTGGAATATCAGAATATTCAAGCAAATACGCGCTGTGCTTGTGATAGCTACTGTGACTGATTGCCAACCCTATCTCATGCAAGAATGCAGCACGTCTGAGCAAGTCGCAATCATCATTGGACAGCGCAAGCTTGTCTTTTACTTGTTCAAATAAATGACGGCTGGTTTTTACCACTTGCTTGGCTTGCTTTTTGTCCCCTGAATAACGCTTGATTAGTGCCAATACACTGCGGTCACGCACATCTTCACTAGCAAAGCGTCCGAGCATATCGTACATAACGCCTTCACGTAACGCACCATCTGAATAAGTAATGGTCTCAACGCCCAGCACTTTCATCACCGCGCGCAATACTGCCACGCCAGCAGGAAATACGGCTTTACGATGTTCTTTGACGCCTTCTAACTCGATATCATCAATATTGCCAATCTTAATCAGCAATTTCTCTAATTTTTTGACACCTTTGTAAGTAATGCGTTCTTGCTCATCGGCCCAACCTTTTGACACTAGGACATTACGCACCGCTTTGATTGTACCGCTTGAGCCAACCACACTACTCCAGCCCGTCTTTTGATAACGACCGTTAATCGCTAAGACTTCTTTACGTGCACCCGAAATCGCACTATTAAAAGCTTCTTTGGTAATCAGACCATCCGCGAAGAATTTTTGGGTAAAAGAAACGCAGCCCATTTGTAAACTTTCAGTCAATAATGGATCGAAATTTTGACCAATAATAAACTCTGTCGAACCGCCGCCAATATCCATAACCAAGCGCTTATCACTACTCTCATTGGTATGTGAGACGCCCAAATAAATCAATCGCGCCTCTTCGCGGCCCGCAATAATCTCAATAGGTTTTGGCAAGATTTTATTGGCACGGGAAATAAAGTCGTTGGCGTTTTTGGCTTGACGCAATGCATTGGTCGCGACCACACGAATACGCTCTGGCGGTACTGAATCCAAGCGCGCTACAAAGCGGCTTAAGCAATCAAGACCGCGCTGCTCAGCGGCTGCGCTTAGAATATTATTTTCGTCCAGACCGGCGGCGAGCTGTACCTTTTCAGACATCGAGACTACTTTTCGCACTTCCCCATGGTCAAGACGAGCAATAGCTAAATGGAAACTGTTGGAACCAATATCGATGGCTGCCATCATTTCATCATCGCCAATTGGCGGATTCGTAAGGTAGTCAATAGGCATAGGACAAGTCGTCACCGTGTTAGAGAGAGTGGATAGTTTACCAAAATCACGTGCTATATAGTTATAAAATCACATGTATAGAAAAAAGTAGTAACCACAAAAATCAGGGCAATTTTATCATTAAAGCATTTATGCCAAACACTCGCAAGCGATGCAAAACTGTAGCAAGGATATCGACGACCACCTTATAAACTGACAGGTATCGGCTCAGCATCTAGCGCTTGTGTTACACATATCGGTTTGCTACATTGAAAGCTATCAATATCATGATAAAAAACCGTTATTTGCAGCTCTTTTAGCCGTACAACTTACTTTAAAAGTCACCAGTTAATCGGTTAAAAATCATCTGCAATTAATAGTTATCAACCTCACTAGCAAGGAAGCTAGTCACATGAATCAGACCACGACAAAAGACGCAACCCAAAATACTGAAACTCCCATCAGTAGCGCTAAAAAAGACATGGTAAAAACTGAAACTTCGCCCAAACAAGCATTTTATGATTTTTACTTAGATGAGCATCAAAACATGGCCTGTCGCCGCCTACATTTCGCAGGTAGTAGCTTTGGCTTATTAGGACTGGCAAAGTCTGTCAAAACTGGCTCAGCTAAGCCTTTGGTAAAGGGCATTGCTGCTGGATATGCCTGTGCATGGGTTGGACACTTTTTCTTTGAAAAGAACAAACCCGCTTCTTTTAAGTTTCCATTGAAAAGCTTTGTCAGCGACTTTCGTATGTATAGCGATGTGCTACGAGGCAATCTGAGCCTGAGAGATCGTAAGTTTGATAAAGTACGATAACGTTTAGTCGTCGTATAGGTTAAATAAACAAAAACAGGGCTGCTAAAAATAGCAGCCCTGTTTTTGTTTATTTTAAGAATTATCTCGATGTCACTCTTATAAGTGAAATACACTGCTCACTTATCGCAGTTCTTTACGCAAAATTTTGCCGACCGCCGTCTTAGGGAGCTCATCGATAAACTCATAGGACTGTGGACGCTTATAGCCAGTTAGGCGCTTACTCGCAAAGTCTTGTAGCTCTTCTACGGTGAGATTCGCATCTTTTTTGACCACAAATGCTTTTGGTACTTCTCCGCTATGGTCGTCTGCTACCCCGATTACAGCGACTTCTAGCACCTTAGGATGTTCAGTCAATGAAGCCTCTACTTCATTGGGATATACGTTAAACCCTGACACCAATATCATGTCCTTTTTGCGATCAACGAGTGTCAAAAAACCTTCATCATTTATAACACCGATATCACCTGACCTAAAGTAGCCATTTGGGGTAAAAGTATCTGCATTGTCTCGCTGCCAATAACCGCGCATGACCTGAGGCCCTTTGATACAGACCTCACCCCTTGTACCTGTTGGGCACGTATTCCCATTCTCATCAATGATATGGATATCTGTCAAAGCCAATGGCAGTCCAACGCTGCCATTGAACTCTGTAATGCCAGACGGATTGAAAGAAATAACAGGCGCCGTCTCAGACATTCCATAGCCTTCGCTAATAATCATACCTGTCACTTGCTGCCATTGATCAGAGACCGCTTTAATAATCGCTGTGCCGCCACCGATAGATAAGGCTAAACGACTAAAATCTAGACTAGCGAATTTTGGATGATGCAGCATGCCAATGAATAATGTATTCACTGAAGGTATAACGTGAGGTCGGTGCTGTTCAATGGTATTCACTAGACCATCGATATCACGTGGATTGGTGACCAATATATCTTCCCAGCCGCCATAAAGACCTAGCAAGCCGCAGACCGTAAACGAAAAAATATGATAAAGCGGTAAGGGATTAAGTATTTTAATCTGCTCGCTACGATTGGCTTCAATCGTTTTACCAAACATCGCGTAGCACTGGCAGACATTGGCCATGACATTATAATGAGTGAGCATGGCGCCTTTTGGCTTGCCAGTCGTACCACCTGTATATTGCAGTAGGGCCAAATCTTCACGTTCAATCGTAACGGCTTTAAACGCTTTTGCATCATAGGCTTGCATAATATAGGCAAACATTATGTTGTGCTGTGATGACTCATTTGATGATTCGGAGGAAGCATGTGTTTGTTCATCTGTGTCCGCAGGTTGTTCTGAGCCAATCTGACTGAGCAAGGCAATGTCGTTATCAGCAATGCTAGGATCAATGGAACATCTGACCACCCATTTTAACTGCGCTTTGACTGTGTCATCTAATTGCTCATAAGCAGTGCTCATACCATCTAGCACAATTAGACCACATGCTTGAGCATCAGTGAGCTGATGTGCCAATTCATATTGGGTATACATGGGATTGACATTGACCAGTACCACACCGGCACGTAGGCAACCCAGCAATACCACGGCATACTGCAATATATTTGGTAGTTGTACTGCAATACGGTCGCCTTTCTCGACACCTTGCGCTTGTAAAAAAGCCGCGAAACGTCGACTGGCTATATCTAGCTGCCCAAAAGTGAGCGTGGCCGCTCCCATACTAAAAGCTGGCAACTCACTATGTTTTTCAATCTTTGGTTGTAGTAAGTCCATCAGATTTCGCTTACCTTCCAATACATCCAAATGATTCTCTAATCCGTATTGGTCATAAGTGGCTTGCCATAGTGGCGCGGTATTGCTAGAAGGGCTGGTACTCATTCGTTTGCATCCTTGCTTAATTATTCAGGTTTGCCTCAGAGTATCACAACTCATTGTCTATTTTTTGGACGCACAGGTAAGAAATGTATAAGCATCAGTCACGCTATCCACTATAAAAACGATTTTCAGGAATACGTCATATTATTCGCAAAAGTATCATAAATAATATATCCATAAAAAAACCAGCAAAAATCACAGAATGATCTTGCTGGTTTTTTAGACTGCCACTTTTTAACGAGTCAGTCGCTTATTCTTAACGAGTCAATCGCTTAAATGTCTAAACTACGCTGTTGCCATCTCTGCAAATATCTCATCAGCAGCAGTAATCGATGCATCAATATCTTCATCACTATGTTTGATAGACATAAAGCCTGCTTCATAAGCTGAGGGTGCCAAGTAAATACCGCGATCTAGCATACCGTGGAAGAAAGTATTGAATACGTCCATATCGCACTCTGTCACGTCATCGAAGTTCTTTGGTGTTTCGGTTTCACTGTCTTTAACAAAGAACATACCAAACATGCCGCCCAGCTTATTGGTACGTAAATGAATACCATGTTTGTCAGCTGCTGCTTGGAAACCGTCTACTAGGCGATCAACTTTCGCTGCTAACTCGTCGTAGAAACCTTCTGCGGTTAAGTCCTCAAACATAGCGATACCAGCGCGCATCGCTAGCGGGTTACCTGATAACGTGCCAGCTTGATAGACGCCGCCAAGTGGCGCGATGCAAGACATGACTTCTTTTTTACCACCGAAAGCACCAACGGGTAAGCCAGCACCGATGATTTTACCGAAACAGGTCAAGTCTGGGTCAATACCGAAATGGGCTTGCGCACCGCCAAGACCAACGCGGAAGCCCGTCATCACTTCATCAAAAATTAATACCGCGCCATTAGCCGTACATTCTGCGCGCAACGTATCATGAAACTCTTGTGTTGGAATAACCATATTCATGTTGCCAGCGATAGGCTCTAAGATAACGCAGGCAATCTCCTCACCCCATTTTTCAAAGCAGTCCTTAATCGCTTGCGAATCATTATAAGGAATCGTAATAGTATGCTTAGCAAAATCTGCTGGCACGCCTTTCGACGTTGGCTCACCAATATCTAGCATGCCAGAGCCTGCTTTTACTAGCAGGCTGTCTGAATGCCCATGGTAGCAACCTTCAAACTTAACGATTTTGTCACGCTGAGTATAACCACGTGCTAGACGGATCGCACTCATAGTCGCTTCGGTACCAGAGCTGGTCATACGAATCATTTCAACACTAGGTACGATGTCACAAATCTTGTCAGCAACGGTGGTTTCAAACGGCGTTGGTGTGCCAAAGCTAAGACCATCATCAGCCGCTTTTTTCACCGCATCAATGACTTTTGGATGCGCATGACCCAAAATCATTGGACCCCACGAGCCAACATAATCGATATAGGCATTGTCTTCGGTATCATAAATTTTGCTGCCATTGGCACGATGCATAAAGATTGGCGTACCACCAACTCCTGCAAAGGCGCGAACTGGCGAGTTAACACCACCTGGAATGTGTTTACGTGCTTGTGCAAAGAGCTGTTCGTTTTTAGTACTCATAATTATTCTCTACTCATAGGTTCTATGTTTTATAACTTCTGTATTTTTTGACTAAACTTCTATTTTATATTTGTTTATTATCCAATTTTTCAAGCACGTTTGGAGCGCTAGGCTTTTTTGACAACAGAAGATTTGAGCTTCATTGGCCCGTAGCCATCAAGTTTGCAGTCGATATCATGACCGTCAGTAGCATCTGGCAACAGACGAATACTTTTCGCTTTCGTCCCTACTTTAATCACAATTGAAGAGCCTTTGACTTTTAGGTCTTTAATAACCGTCACCGCATCGCCGTCCTGTAGCTCATTGCCAACAGCATCACGAATAACTGCGTCTTGATTTTCAGCTTGCGCTGCATCAGTCTCAGCCGCCGTCCATTCATGAGCACACATAGGACATACCAGTAACGCACCATCTTCATACGTATATTCAGCATCACATTTAGGGCAATTTGGTAAGCTCATTATTTCCTCGGCAGCCATCGTACATTAGGTTAATTGTAGAGCTGATATTGTACCGTAACTCGCCATCTTTAACCAATTTGTACGCTTGAAAATCAAACGCTATGCCCAATTTAACACTTAACTCATCGCTTATTGATGACGTTTTTTATGACAGGGTTTTTTGTGGTACTCTTCTTAGCCTCATTTAAATTTATGTGCACAGATACTGTCAATGATAAAAGCGCCCGTATAATTTTTTATCACTTCGATTTACCCTCTATATTATTAATAAATAAGCTCTCATCAGAAGGATAATAACAATGACTCAGTCTCCAGACACATCAGCACTGCCGCAGTTTTCACAATTAACCATTCAAGGCGAGGATGCCGAAAAATTCTTTCAAGGACAATTGACCTGTGATGTCACTAAGCTTGGCCTCAGCTATCAAGCTGCTGCCATTGGTAATTTAAAGGGTCGTATTGAGTTCGGTATTTGGATTAAGAAACAAGCAGAGAAGCAATATGATGTGGTCATTAGTGCTGACTGCGCGGATGCTCTACAAGCCCACCTTAAAAAATATGGTGCATTTTCTAAATTTGAAACCAGCGCGCCGACGCCAATTTATCCTTGTGTCCTTGATAATGTACCAACTTTTAGTCATAAAGACGACCATAATACGACTGAGGATACACAAGCTTGGATGCAATGCAGTATTGCCACTGGTAACTATTGGATCGTAGCTACCACTCAAGGTGAATTCCAACCGCAAGAGCTGCGTCTACATCAACGCGGCGGCATGGACTATGATAAAGGCTGCTACTTAGGCCAAGAAGTCATCGCTCGCATCTACTTTAAATCTGCACCCAAAGCATTTTTGCACTATGTGCAAGGTACCGGTGAAGCACCAAGCGCAGGTGACAAAATCGATAAAATCCAAGTGGTCAATGCGATGAAAAATGACGATGGCTTTACCGCTTTGGTCGTAGCGCGTCCTGAACAATTGGCAGAAAGCGATTTGAGCATATTGGACTTGCCAGCTGCCCTACAAGTAGATGTCGCACGCCCAAAATAAAAGCACATCGAATCATGCAAGCGACACAGCAAAGGTGACGGTAGTTCAATAAAGAGTTACCGTCATGACTAACATGAGCATAGAGAATCCTATGACACATATTGCGGTACTCGGAGCAGGTGTGGTGGGCGTGACCACCGCATGGTATCTACGTCAGGCAGGCTATGATGTGACCGTGATTGAACGCGAGTCAGCGGCAGGTATGCAAACATCATTTGCCAATGGCGGTCAAATATCTGTCTCACATGCCACGCCTTGGGCCAATCCTGCGACCCCGATGAAAGCGCTCAAATGGTTATTTAAAGAAGATGCTCCGCTATTGTATCGCTTGCGTGCGGATAAAGCGCAGCTCAAATGGGCCATGCAGTTTCTGCAAGAGTGCCGCGCCGATAGAGCCGATGCCAATCTGGTGCAAATGGTGCGCTTAGGTCTATATTCAAGAGATACCTTACAACAGCTGCGCGCGGATATTGGCATCGACTATGAACAGCAAACACGCGGTATCATGCACTTTTATACCAATCAGGCAGAGTTTGATGCGGCTATCGAACCAACTGAACGCATGCAAGCGCTTGGTTGTGAGCGCCATGTGATTGATATTAATAATGCTGTCAATTTAGAGCCAGCGCTCTACCCAATTGCGCATAAGCTCACTGGGGCGACCTATACCAGTCGTGATGAGTCCGGCAATGCGCACCTATTTACTCAACGGTTAGCGCAGCGCTGCATCGATGCTGGTGTACAGTTTTTATATGATACCGAGATTTTAGCACTCAATACCGATACCGACTCTGCTCGTCCACATGTACATAGTATTACTATTCGTCCAAAAAACGAAAACGCGCAGACCTTCATGGCTGATAGTCATGTGGTCGCGCTTGGCAGCTATAGCGTACCTCTACTAAAACCATTGGGCATCCATGTACCAATTTTTCCGGCAAAGGGATACTCGGCTACGTATACGGTGAATCCACGAGCACCACATTTAGCGCCTTTTGTCAGTCTAATTGACGATGAATTCAAACTGGTTACTTCACGACTGGGTGACAAATTGCGAGTTGCTGGTACAGCTGAATTCAATGGCTATAACCTAGACTTAAATGCCACGCGCTGTGAAGCCATCACTCGCCGTGTGCAGCAGTTATTTCCAAAAGGTATCATCGCAAACTCGGTACAATATTGGACAGGACTGCGCCCAATGACCCCATCGAATGTACCTTTGATTGGTCGCGCACACTGTGGTCAAGTCAAACATGGTAGTCATAATGCTTCAGCGACTTTTGACAATCTATGGCTCAACACCGGACACGGTACATTGGGATGGACACATTCTTGTGGTTCTGCAAAAGCCATTAGCTTATTGATACAGGGCGAAATACCTAGCGTTGATTTTGACTTTATTGGTATAAGTGCTTAATCGGATAAGCGATAGATTAAAATTTTGTGCAAAAAAGAAGGCGCTTACCTATAGTAAGCGCCTTCTTTTTATTTTAGGACAATTCTTAAGTGATTACGCTATTCATCAAGGTTTATGATGCGGTAGCCAATGCGTCATCTGTTGCTGATTCAAGCGCTTCCAGTTGTACCGGTACACCATTAACTGCCGCATTGCCACTTAATTGGTCAATTAGGGTTTCATCAGTCAAATCATTAACGCTGACACCTGCATGCGCTTGAGCAATCTTTTGCTTAACCCCTTTGCGGCCGTGACCAAAGCCGTGCGGGATACTGACCACTCCTGGCATCAGCTCATCCGTCACTTCTGCTGCAATGACCACGCTACTCACTCGAGAAGTTACTCTGACATCTTGACCGTCTGCAATACCATGTCGCGCTGCCGTTTGCGGATGCAACATCAATGTACAGCGAGATTTACCTTTTACCAATCGATGGCTATTGTGCAACCATGAATTGTTACTACGTACATGACGACGACCGATTAGCACAATCTCATTACTGTTGTACTGTTGCACCATTTCTTTAACACGGGCTAAATCTGACTGATAAAAATCGACATGAAGATGAATTTGTTTATCAGCGTGTTTAATAGCCTCTGGCAACATCCGATGCAACGGACCTAAATCAATACCATGTGGGTTTTCGACCAGTGCTTCAAATGTCACGTCTTTATGAGGTCCATACTTTAGACCTTGCTCTAACAAGAACTTAGGACCAAATGCTTTTGTCGCGGCACGTTCTTTTTGCGTTGCTTCTGGCGCATCTTTGTCTAAGCGATCTGCCAGTCCTAAATAAATCTCCCAGTCATGCTTGGTATCGTCGGTTTTGTCAAACAAAGCAGGCGAATATTTGGCGACATTGTGCACGGCAAAGCCGTTAAAAGTAATGTCATAATGGTCGCGCTCTAACGGCGATACAGGCGGCAAAATAATATTGGCATGGCGACTGGTCTCAGTCACAAAATAATCAAGCGAAACCATAAACTCTAACTGAGATAATGCTTCGTCTAACTTTTCACCATTTGGGGTACTCAGAACAGGGTTGCCAGCGACCGTAATGAATCCCTTTAACTGACCTTCCCCTTCTACCAACATTTCATCCGCCATCGCAACCACTGGATACTCACCATTAAAATCTGGCAAGTTGCTGACGCGGCTATGACGTTTACCCAAATAGCCTGGGCCAGAGCTATTCACAACATCGACGGCAGGATTTGGGAACATTAATCCGCCTACTTCATCTAAACGACCCGTGACGATATTGATGACCATAGATAGATATTGGCTGAGCAAACCAAACTCTTGCACCGAGATACCCATACGGCCGTAACAAACCGAGCTTTCTGCTTCACAAAACTCTTTGACGATACGTTTGATTTCGGCTGCGGTAATACCCGTGATGTCTGCCACTGACTCAGGCGTGTATTGTTCAGCAAATAAAGCAAGTCGATCTATTTCTGGTGCCAAGGCCGCCACTCTAGTATCGAGCTTCGCATAGCCTTGCGTATAGATTTCATTGAGCATGGCCAATAGCAGCAATACGTCCGTCGCTGGACGAATAAAGTGGTGTTCGCTAGCGATGTCGGCGGTTTCGGTACGTCTTGGATCTACTACTACCACCTTACCATCGCGCGCTTTGATATCTTTTAGCTTTTGACGCATGTTGGGCGCAGTCATGATACTGCCGTTGGAAGCCAGCGGATTGCCACCGATGATCAGCATGTATTGTGTGTTATTGACATCAGGAACTGGAATGCGCAGCATGTGACCAAATAGATGCATACTGATAATATGATGTGGCAGCTGGTCGATAGAAGTGGCAGAAAAACGACTGCGTGTCTTTAAGCTGGTAAGCAGTTGTTTGATGGTCAACATACCGCCCATGTTATGTACGTTAGGATTACCCAAATAAACACCCAACGCATTTTGACCATACTTTTGCTGTATGGATTGAATACCTGCAGCAACTTTATCCAACGCTTCTGGCCAACTAATAGATTTCCAACCGTCAGCCGTTCTTTCTACCGGCTGACGCAAACGGTCAGGATCTTCATGCAAATCTTGCAAAGCGGTGGCTTTCGGACAAATATAGCCTTGCGAAAAGGGATCGTTTTTATCGCCTTTGATCGACAAGACTTTTTCGCCATCATGTTTTATTTCGACGCCGCACATTGCCTCGCACAATGTACAAGTTCTAAAATGCGTTTGCGCTTCGCCTAACGTTGGTGCAGCCGTGGTTGTAGCCATAGTCACTCTCCCTGTTGTGTTTTTCTGTTCTAGACTTCATGACAATAATTTTTGCTTATTATCATTACTGACTAGTATTGCTTCCGTGCAAAAAATTGGCGAACAGTGCGTCAAAGCTGATACTCAATGTGGCAATCGCTTGTTGCCTTGAGTAACGCTGCTGATGACAGCCCAATATCAACTCATGTACTTGTGCCGCCGCCATATCGACGCATAGATTGACAGCACTACGCTCGCAAGAACGATTGGATAACTGCAATCCTTGAATAAATATCTCTGTCCATTCTTCTTGTATTTCGGTAATCAGATTGCCCAGTCCATTATTTAATGATGACTGGTTTTCTATACTGTCAATAAACCTAGGACGGTCTTCGAGCAAATGCTGAAACAGCGCGATATTCTCAAATGCAGAATCGAAAATCATAATCAAGCATTGTCGACATTGCTGATTAAACTGATCTTTACTCAATACATCATAATCTTTGAGCATATTGACCCATGCCAGTCGCATCGGTGATAGATAATTGTCTTTTAGTTGGGCGCTCAGCTCGTTTTGTAGCGCCTCTAGACTCTCAAAATGATTGTAAAAACTGGGCTGGGCAATACCTGCACCTTTGGCAACCTTATTCATGCTCATGCCCTGAGCACCTTCCAAACTGTACAACCGCAAAGCACTTTTTAATAACGCACGCCGAGTCTTGGCTTTCGCCAGCTCACGTTTCGTTTGCACTTTTTCAACGCTCATTTTGTTAGGTGTATTCGCTATCAATATACACTCGCTTATCAAAAATAATTCATAGAATTTCATCTTAACTATAAGGCTATAGTCATTTTAACAAGAAGTCTATCATTAAATGTTACACGGCATTCACTCTCTATTATTAGTCTTAGATCGTGTTGATAACGACTGCCAATTTTTAGTGTTTTTTATCTATCAACTTAAAAATATTTATGCTGTCAGTTTTATAATTTACGGCCAAAATTACTGAGTAGCTTTACGTATATCACTGATAAAGTACGCTATTTATTACACAAATAGATGACTCATAACACAGATGTGCAGATTCCCATAATGAAGCAACACTCTAAACATTGCGTATACAGACAACGGGATTTTGAACGCTTATATTAAATATCACCAGTTGGCTTAAGTTTTACCCAAAGCAGCTGAGTGAAGTGTGAAATAAAAACAGATGGAATAATAATCTCGATAAACAACCAAATAATAAAAAGGAATATAACAATGAACGAACATACGCTAAAAGGTGAATGGAACCAGATGAAAGGGTCAGTCAAACAGAAATGGGCAGAGCTCACTGATGACGATCTCACCCATATCGAAGGTAGTCGTGATAAGTTGGTTGGCCGTGTACAAGAGCGTTATGGCCATGCCAAAGAAAATGCGGAGCGCGAAGTAGACAGCTGGCGTCTCGAAAATAAATACTAATGAGCTTTGGTAATCAATCTTGTTTTGAGTAAATCAAAAAAAACCGCATAAAAATATATGCGGTTTTTTTATATCAATGGTCATCGATATATTTATTCAGAAATATCAATTGAGACCATCCCAGATTCTGTGTAACTGCCATTTAGATTAAATGCCTGCTTATACGGTCATCAAACATAATCATAAAA
>NZ_JADQAN010000024.1:0-46619 GCF_022129425.1 Psychrobacter sp. Ps1
CTATGATCTTAGAATGAAGCTGTTTGCTGGTATCATTAATTCCGAGCTTAAATTATGACTTTTGCAAGAGGTCTAATATCTGTTAATGCCTGCGCATCAGCACCTATACCCTTTATAATAGCGTATCAATACCAACCAACCTGCGTATCTCATCCATGACTTCTATCAGCTACGTAAAGCAGCAGCGCATTACTCGACTATGCGTGCGCTGCGGACTACTCCTTATGCAGTATGGCGCTGAGTCTGCCGTGGTGGTGGACTTATCCAAACGCTTGGGGCTTGCCTTGGGAATGAACAGCGTCGAATGTTCGCTGAACTTTAATGCCATTACCTTGACGACTATCTGTGACGAACGCTGTATCACCACTACCAGAGACACGATCAATCAGAGCATCAATGTCAATTTATTGGTACAAATTCAGCAAATTGTTAATAAGACTGAATCTACTATCGATCACAATGACTTGATTGACCGCACTACCCTTGCTTTTGATGAGTTAGATAAGACCGTATACCCAACGTGGCTAGTAAGTATATTTGTTGGTGCCTCATGTGCGGCGTTTGCTTATCTGAATGGCGGTAGTTGGTCGATTACGGCGGTGACATTCATCGCGGGTATGGTGGCGATGTTTACTCGTATTTATTTATCCAAGCACCACTTTAATCCTTTTATCACGGTCATTGTGACAGCTTTTATTGCCTCGCTCATTGGCGCGACGACCTATTACTTTGATATTGGTAATAATGCGGATATCGCTGTTGCCTCCAGCGTACTGTTGCTGGTGCCCAGCTTTCCTTTGATTAACTCTTTGTCCGATATTTTAAAAGGCTATGTCAATATTGGCGTTGGGCGTGCGGTCTTTACCTATATGCTCACCTTATCCGCGTGTGTCGGTATCGTAATGGCACTGGTTTTACTTCGCATACAGCACTGGGGGTTTTAAGATGTGGTTTATTAAAACCGTCGTACTGTCTTGTATCATTACCCTTGGTTGGACGCTAATGTTTAGCGTACCCAAACGCTATATCTTGCCTTGTTTACTGATGACGGCTTTTGGCTTTGGGTTGAAGACAGCACTCGTTTATCAGCACATCCATATCGTGGTTGCTAGCTTTTTTGGGGCGATGCTTGCTAGCTTTTTGGGTGTGTACTTTTCTAAGAAATATACTCTACCGCCCAAAGCGCTCATCTCGCCTAGCGTCATTTGTATGATGCCTGGTATCGCCGCTTATAAGGCGATGGTCAGTATGGTACAGATAGGTTACTTTGGCTTTTCAGACGAGTTGTTTAGCCAAATGATGGTGTATTTGTTTGAAGCGCTGTTTGTGACCTCAGGATTGGTGCTTGGCTTGTCTATCCCTGGGCTGTTATTTTATAGACGTCGCCCTATTGTATAGATGGGTTTGAGTAGATTTAAATATCTAAATGCTAAGCTTTTCTTAACCAAGCACTGTTGAGACTCAAGCGACTCAACACATCCTAACCATAAAAAACTTGTAAGATGGATGATAAGACCCATTACAGTAGAGTCAGAAACAGCACCAATAACAACTTAATAAAGAGACCGTATTATGACCAAACATTATGACTATATCTCTATTGGCGGCGGTAGCGGCGGCATCGCATCACTCAACCGCGCAGCGAGCTACGGTAAAAAATGCGCCATTATCGAAGCCAACCAACTGGGTGGCACTTGTGTGAATTTGGGCTGTGTGCCCAAAAAAGTAATGTGGTATGGCTCGCAAGTGGCTGAAGCCATCCATAAATATGCACCAGACTATGGTTTTGATGTTGAGTTAAAAGGTTTTGACTTCCAAAAGCTGGTACAGAGCCGTCAACAATATATTGAAAACATTCACCGCGCTTATGACAATAACTTGGCCAAAAACGGCGTCGAAGTGATCAAAGGCTTTGCCAAGTTTGTCGATACCAATACCGTAGAAGTAAATGGCGAGCTGATTACCGCTGATCATATTTTGATTGCTACGGGCGGTCATCC
The DNA here is from genome assembly GCF_022129425.1 of Psychrobacter sp. Ps1. Classification (NCBI taxonomy): domain Bacteria; kingdom Pseudomonadati; phylum Pseudomonadota; class Gammaproteobacteria; order Moraxellales; family Moraxellaceae; genus Psychrobacter; species Psychrobacter sp. Ps1. The sequence goes on from NZ_JADQAN010000024.1 coordinate 2,001, forward strand.
GATTCAGCCAGATATCAAAGGCGCAGAATACGGCATCGACTCTGACGGCTTTTTTGCGTTGAATCATTTGCCAAAACGTGTGGCGATTGTAGGTGCAGGCTATATCGCTGTCGAGATCGCAGGCGTGTTAAACAGTCTGGGTGCCGAAGTGCATTTGTATGTACGTAAACACTCGCCACTACGTACGTTTGACCATACTATCGTAGAGACTTTGCTGATAGAGATGGAACAAGCTGGCATTAAGTTACACACCAACACGGTGATCAGTGAAGTCACTAAAAATGACGATGACAGCCTGGATTTGACCACCAACGATGGCGGTGAAGACTGTATCGATACTGTTGACTGCTTGATCTGGGCGATTGGTCGTGCACCATCGACAGACGGTATAAACCTACAAGTAACAGGAGTTGCCACGACTGAGACGGGTAAAATCAAAGTCGATAAGTTCCAGAATACCAACGTCGATGGTATTTATGCGGTTGGCGATATTATCGAAAATAGCGTTGATTTAACGCCAGTCGCGATTGCCGCTGGTCGCCGCTTATCTGAGCGTTTGTTTAACAATAAGCCCAATGAGCATTTAGACTATACATTGATACCGACGGTGATTTTTACCCATCCGGCTATCGGTACGATTGGGCTATCTGAAATCGACGCGGTGGAACGCTATGGCAAAGAAAACATCAAATGTTATACCTCAAGCTTTACCGATATGTATAGCGCGGTCACTCAACATCGTCAAAAATGCACCATGAAGCTAGTATGCTTGGGCGATGACGAAAAAGTCATTGGCCTGCATGGTATTGGCTTTGGTGTTGATGAGATGATTCAGGGCTTTGCAGTCGCTATCAAAATGGGCGCGACTAAAGCTGATTTTGACAATACCGTTGCCATCCATCCAACTGGCTCAGAAGAGTTTGTGACAATGCGTTAAGCTCACTGTTTAACGTTTCTCTTATTCTTAACTATTATAAAAAAGGATGCCATTTGGGCGTCCTTTTTTATTGTCAGTCATGACGTAAGCATATAGCTTCGTAGGTCTAAAACTGGCTCATTACTTTTATATCGCACTGATGACTACTGTATTTTTCTAATCATTATTTGCTTTGAAAAATTTAAAGCAAGGCATACTGACAGCGCAATCCTGATGCTGTTATGATGCGATTAATACTGACCGTTGAGAGATGACTGTGTGGCAGGTGTACTTATTTATATTACCGATTGGGCTTGGCATCATGACATTAGCAGCAAGCCTATTGTTTTTGTTTGCTTACCTAATGTCGGATGATAATGCCACGCGCTTGCCAGCATTTAACTGGTTCAAGCGCTTAATTATTGTGGCATTTATGCTGCTGAGTATCGGTCTGTTTATGACTTTTGGGTATTTCTGGGGTTAATTTAGATAGAGTATTTTTTAGTGTTTTTTACTAAGCCAACTTGATTAGCTAACGATTTTTTCGAGTTCTAATAGCTCTAAATCATCACGCTTTGGCTCGCCATTATTGCCATCGTTTGGAAACGGCATTTTATTACCATTGAACTTATAACCACGGCGCTGATAGTAAGCCAAAAGCTCAGGACGATGACTTAGTATAGACATGGTCAGACGGCTAGGCTGATTCAGCGACTGTAAGTGGCGATCTGCAAAGGTCTCAGCTGCATGTAGTATCACATTGCCAACACCCTTCCCTTGTAGCAAAGGATGTACCGCAAACATGCCGATATAAGCTTTCTTATTTGCGTCAGCATTGGTTTTGATATCGACAGCGATACAGCCAAGTATTTCACCCGTTTCTTCTCCATCACGGTCGCCAGTTGTGGTTTTCGGATAAACGAAGTAATAGTGATTAGGATCATTGATTACGGCGGCGAGCTCCGCTGATGTAGTCCTGATACCGCCGATTAAGTCGGCCTCATTGGTCCAACCTGCCGTCTCCCGATAGCAGCAATTCAATAACTGCTCAAGTGCGCCAATATCATCTAATGTCGCTTCACGCAAAAATACCGACTCTTTACTAAAGTGATCTGTGTTTACATTGCTGTCATTTATATTATTGTCGCTCATATTATAATTTTTCCTTTTCCGTCTATGTATAGTTGCATTCAAATAATTTCGATACAAGAAAACCGAATGCAAGTGATACATTAGTATACTTAATGAGGGTGACGATGTAGCGGATCTATATAGATTTAACTATAAAAAAACTGACTTAGATCACTAAGCCAGTCTAGGGGTATGTCATTAATTAGATTGTGCGGCTTATAATGAGAAAAATTGTAGATAAACGAGGAAAAAACTGCCGTTAATATGAATATATTTGTAAGATTTCTGACAATGTTTAGCAAAATTTAGCCATTTTAAGACCACTAAATGTATTCATATGCTAATTGATGACATGCCCCAAATACTAATACTTATTGTTTTATAGTACTAGCGCGATAATACATGCGCTTGCTCAATAATATCAAGCCCTGCATTAAGCTGCGCACGTGTCGGCGCATGACCAAGGCGTAATAGCTCAGAGAAAGCAACCAGCTCTTTATCACGTCCAAGCGTACTTGCGGCACTAGCCCGTGTATCTTCGCCTTCATCATCGAAATAGTATTCTATATAATCATGCGTATCTGGCGTACCAAGTAGGATATTGTGATCTGGTGTCTCGGCATGACCGCTATAGCGTAGGCTCTTGCCATATTGCATGGTCCAGAAGAAAGGAATACGCGTTTCCAGTGAGTCAACACTGTCGTCACTTAGGATTGCAGCAGCTGTGACCATGCCATGCTGCAGCGCCACGCGCCAATGCTCGATACGCATGCGACCCATTTTATTGCTGACTTTTGCAATATCACCTAGCGCGTAGACGCCATCGCGCAGCTGTAGATGCGCATCGACTTGTACACCATCTGGATCGTTAACTTCGCTCAATATCTCTGTACGTGGAGACACGCCAGTACCCAATATCACGATATCGGCATCAATATGCTCGCCATTCGCCAGCGTGACACCGCCTACATTTGAGAAAGCCTGATTATTATTATCTCCATCCTTGTCCACTTGACGATCAACCTTAGTAATTTCATTGACGGTTGCGTCAAACACAAAGTTAATGCCCTTCTCTTCATGTAATTTAACTAAGGCATTACTCACCGTTTCAGAGACAATATTGCCCATCACGCGGCTACCTTGTCCAATCACTGTAATAAAAGCTGTCGTACCAGCTTGTGCTAATGCCGAAGCGGTCTCCATACCGATAAAACCTGTACCGATGATCACCACACGCTGATCATGACTGGCCGCTTTAATTAGTTTGGCATCATTCATGCTACGTAGCGTATATACGCCATCTATCTCAGTACCTTTGATAGGTGGTAAGTTTGGTTCAGCACCAGTGGCGACAACCAAGAAGTCTGCAGTCTGTCGCTCGCTGTTGCCATCATTATCCTCTATGACGACGGTCGCTTCATTGGGTAGCACTTCGCTAACTGTCTGGTTGAGGCGTAACTCAATATTGTTGTTATCCGCCCAGTCAGCACCGCCCAAGAGCAGCTTATTCTCGTCCATCTTGCCTGCCAAAAACGCTTTGGATAATAAAGGACGATTGTAAGGAGCCTTATCCTCTTTACTAATCAACGTAATCTTGCCGCCATAGCCACCCTGACGCAACTGGTCGGCCGTCATAAATCCTGCACCGCCACCGCCAACGATAATAGTATGGGTATTAGTCAATTTGTCATTTTCGGCCTGCCCCGTTACCTGAGCTGAGGTATCAACTGTCAAATTATCACCATCATGAGTCAGCTCATACTGGGTCAAACCTTTAGTCGCTATCGGCTCTAATAGTGAGCCGTCACGACTATCAAAAGTCGCATGATGCCAAGGACAAACTACCCGATTGCCACAGCGTAATCCGTTACCCAAATCCGCACCCGCATGTGGGCATTTACCATCGAATGCACGGAACTCATCGTCATCGCGAGTGATTAAAATGATACTATCGTCTTCTTGCTTATACGATTTCATACCACCGCTTGGGATATCCGCTTTACTGATAGTGACTGTGTTGATCGTTGCGTCGGTCATAATGCTTCCTTAACAGTTATAATGATGTCTAATGACAGCAGGTTGAAAATGACCGTAACCAACCAGACAAATTCAACTTATCCTATTATTTTTAATATGCTATGCATTGATAGTAGCAAGAGCGCCTCGCACACGATGTTTTTTTGTATGTTTGCTGCGTTGCAAAACGTAATTATGCAAATTTGCTTTGCGCACTCTTTTTACTTCTAATCATTATTAATAAACAAAATAAAAGACGACCTTATGACTTCTCAAGACAACCAAAACGAAATAACTACTTCTCAAGATAGTTTAGATAGCCAAGCTGCTACTATTGATCGAACAGCTAGTGAGCAAATTGATATGACTCATATGGATATTGCTGCTATTACAGATACTGAAAATTTGCCTCAGCCAAGTTTGCAGCCAATACAGCAAGCGACTTATAAAGCCAATACGACTGATTTTATCGTTAATGAGCTATTGCCGTTAGACTTCACTGGTGAAGGTGAGCATCTATGGTTGCATATCGAAAAATCAGGCATGAATACCGCTTATCTGGCGAAACTACTGTCAGAATGGGCTGACATTCCATTGCGTGATGTCGGCTACTCAGGCTTGAAGGATCGTCATGCATTGACGACCCAGTGGTTTAGTCTACGAATACCAAAAAAACAATTACCGCCTACTGAGTTTGCACCGGTAGATATCGGTGCAAATGAGACTGTCACTATACTTGCGCAGCACTGGCACAATAAAAAACTCAATCGCGGTACGCACCGTGCCAATCAATTTGTCATTACTTTACGTGATATCCAGTTTGCGAGCGTTGATGACAAAAGTAACGTATCACCTGAGCAACTACTATCTTCAAAAGAGGCCGTCGAGCAGCATCTAACGCGCATTGGCAAAAACGGTGTACCCAATTATTTTGGTCCACAGCGTTTTGGTCGTCAAGGTAATAACGTCAGAGAGGCTTTATCACTATTTGCTCGTCCGCCACGAGAGCCTCGCCCGCAACCAAAAAAGAGCAAACGTAAGCGTGCCCCGCGCGAGCAAAATACGATGGAATTGTCTGCTGCACGTAGCTTGATATTTAATGAGATATTGGCAGCACGGGTACGCGATGGCAGCTGGAACACTGGCCTAGCAGGTGAAGTGTTTAATTTGGACGGTTCAGGATCGATATTCACTAGTGAGACACTAGATGATACGTTGTATGCTCGTATTGATAGTGGCGATATTCATCCAACTGCCGTGCTCTGGGGCACGGGTAACGATAAAGTCACCGGTAGTGCTGCAGATTTAGAGACCGAGGTAGTACAACACAGCCCCCTACTCATGCAACTAGCAACTGGATTAGAGCAGCGCGATATTAAGGCGCAAAGACGAGCGCTACGTCTACCGATTGAGGCGTTAAGCTGGGAATGGTCGGACGATCAGACGCTGGTATTAAACTTTACTTTGACTACGGGTAGCTTTGCCACAAGTGTGCTCGCAAGTTTAGTACAGCAATTAGCGTCTTGATTGTATTACATCAAAGCCTCAATTGGACCAATCAATAGAATATCAGCCATACTAATAATACTTATATAGTGTTAGGGGTATGGCTGTTTATGAACGACTAGCGACTTTTATAGAGCGATTGCTTACCGCCTTCTTTTTCGGCCCACATCTCGTTTGCACTGACAACTTGATTGCGACCACGGTGCTTGGCTTCATATAAGGCTTTATCCGCTATGCTAATAAGTCGTTGGCAGATATCACTAGGCAGCTTTTGCATTGAGGCTATTTTGCTTTCCGCGCGCTGAGTAGCAATTGGCTTGATAAGAGGTGACGTTCGAGCGACAGTCTTTTGCTGTGTGATCGTTTTGTAGCCTTGCGCGATACAATCTCGCTCTTCGTGAGTTAAGGTATATAACCCAAAGCTTGCTGTCACATTAAAATCAGCCAGACCTTCAATCTTCATGACATGTTCAGCAATATTTAGCCGTAATTGCTCGGCAATCATCATAGCGCTATCATGCTTCGTGTCTGGTAGGACAATTAAAAACTCTTCGCCGCCATAGCGACTGATAATAGTCTTATCTGTTAACGACTGCGATAGCGTCTGCGAGATTTCAATCAGAACCTGATCACCTACATCGTGTCCATAATTATCGTTAATCTGTTTGAACCAGTCCAAATCTAACAGCATGACGCTTAAGTCTTGATATTCTCGCACAGTAGCCAAGGCATACTTCATTTTTTTCAGACCGTAGCGACGATTTTTAAGCTGAGTAAGCTCGTCCTGATTTGCATGTCGTAAGGTCTCAAATCGACTATCATCTAATACCAACAGTAAGGCACGGAACATATAGACTATAAAAATTGCTTTCGGCAGCGCTAAATATAAATGCGTCGACCGCCAAAAAAATGCGGATGAGCGCTGTAGCTCGCTGATACTATCCCAATTTAAGACGTTGTTTTCAAAAGCTAACGCAGCCACCGCATTTTCAGCAGCCATGATCTCGTTGTAAGTTAGATAGTTATGACTCTCGAGCATGGGATGAATGACGGTCAACTGGCGTAAATTAGGCAGACTGATACCAAAGTAAGGTGACATGATCGCTAATAGCATCAAGATAATATGCAGCCAAAACATACGCCAAGCATAGCGGCGCCTGATCAACATCATACCTAGCATAGCAGCGCCGACGAGCGACACGCCTGCAAACAGACTGCTGTACCCTATCATCACAATAACAGTAGAAATGTAAGCGGTGTAAACCAAAACCAAAGCTATCTGCCATCGACTTAAAACAATTTCGTTGTCGTTGCTTGAGTGAAATAAGCCTTTTACCATGCACAAAAAAAACAGTCCAACAAAGCTAATCCCAAGCCATAATGGATATAGATAATGTATGTTCACATAGGTGTTTAACGCATCTTGCTGCCACCAGACATACAAGCACCAGAACCAATGCAATGATACCTCTAACACGATAAATAAGGCCATCAGCGATGTTCGGTCAGCTGCTTGCCACTCAAAAATCATTTGAGAGATTTTGTTGTAACCTAGATGGGATATCGATACAGCCATAGAAGGGTTACCGCAGAGAGTATAAATACATTAAAAGGTATAAATGCGTTGAATAGATAAGTGCTAAAATCAAAGCCAAAGCATATTGTTCGCTCTGAAATTTCCACATCAAGTGTTACAAGTTCTGGTCCTATTATCAATCTATTTTACGCATTTATTTCCCAATAATTTCTCTATGAATGCAATTTTGTTTACTTACCCATTCTTGGCCTTATTCATCATGATAAATAAGGCCCTATCGCTATTGGAAATAACCTTATTAGAAGTAACTGTAAAAAGGTAAATCCTATTCACTAAGCAAGCGTTGCAAAAGATTCCCAAACCCCTTGCTGATCATCATTTAAAGTAGGAACATCGCCCAAACGTCGCCAAGGCATGTTACTACCATGAAAGTCACTACCAATAGATGCCGCAAGATCATGCTCAGCAAGGCTACGGTCGACCATTCTGCGTGTACTAATCGGCTCACTAGTGGCTGGTAGCTCACAAGCATCTCCGCCAAGCTGCGCAAACTCTTCGATTAGTTTACGCACGCGTGTCGCTGATAGTTGATATCGCGTAGGATGTGCGAGCACCGCTTTGCCGCCGCAAGCATGAATCAGCTCGATACCATGCTGCATAGTCAACGCCTCGATTGCTACATAAGCAGGTTTGTTATCTGCTAGGTACTTATCAAAGGCTTTTTGAACGGTTTTGACTTCACCGCGCTCAAACAATACCTGTCCAATATGGGCGCGCCCGACTGCTTGTGGGTTACCGCCTGCTTTACCGAGCACTGCTTGCCATAGCTCATCATAATTAATATCTAATAACTCGCTCAATTTTTCAGCGATACGCTGACCACGAGTGGCTCGACTGTCTTGCAGTTGCTGCAGCGTTGCGTGCATTTTTTCGCGATCAGTAAAGTCCAGTCCAAGTACGTGAATAATTTTATTGGTAGACTTATTCTTTCCGTAACCACCGCTTAACGTATGCTCACAGCTGATTTCAACGCCATTAATAATTTGCATATCGCAGGCACTGGCAGCGTCTCTTGCCTCATCAATCCCTGCCAGCGTGTCATGGTCAGTCAATGCCAATACGTTGATACCCGCTGCATGGGCACGCTGTATGACCTCGGTCGGTGCGTAGGTACCATCTGAACAAGTACTATGGCAATGTAAGTCGATTTTCATAAGCTGAGCCTTAAAGTGTTAAATAAAATAGAAGTAGAATAAAAGCTAGTGAGCAGACAGTCATTGTTACTATTATGTGCGTTGTAGTTTGTCTTGCTGATTCTGTAGATTTAGCAGTTATCGGTGCTGTATTTATGTTTATATTTGGCCAGTGACATGGTCATCAGGCGCAATAAGAAAGTATTACTCTGTAGGTTGCGTATATCGCATGATTATCGTGTTGATTGCTTTTTTTTGGTGCGGTAGACGTGTAAACTACCCCATACGTTTTTGTTGGACATACCCTTTGCTATGAAAGCATTATTAGACTTTATTCCCTTAATTGCCTTTTTTATCGCGGCGCGTTATAACGGTATTTTAGCAGCGGCAGGGGCTTTGCTCGTCGCCACTATTATCGTTTACGCCATTCATTTTATTCGTCAAAAAGGTAAGTTTGATAAGCAGCAATGGGTTGTCTTATTATTAACGATTTTATTCTGCGGCGGCACATTACTGCTACGTGATGATATTTATCTGCGTTGGAAGTCGCCCATTATCAATGGTATTTTTGCATTGACGCTATTCGTCAGTGCCGCTATTAATAAGCCATTGATGCAGCTTGCTATGAAAGAGGTATTTACCCTGACGCTTAGCGGCTGGAAAAAGCTGACCGTTGCTTGGGCGCTGTTTTTTGCCCTAATGGCTGTACTACATTATATCACAGCGTTCACAATGTCAGATGAAGCATGGATCAACTTTAAGACCTATGGTTGGATTCCGATTATGCTGGTGTTTGTTGTGGCTCAATTTGCTGTACTAAAAAAGCATCTCAACCCTGCCCTAACAGACAAAGCCACTAAATAGTTTCTGTTGCCTGGTCATAGCAGCAATCACTTTGTCGCTATGACGTTTATACTAAGCCCATATAAGCTCATCATTACTTTTTTATTATTCACTAAGGAAGTCTCATGTCTTTATTTGCAATCATTGGTCATGACGTGGCTAATAGCAGTGCACAACGTCTGATCACTCGTACTGAACATATTGAACGCTTAAAAGCATTGCATCAACAAGGCCGTCTCGTTATCGCAGGTCCAACGCCTATCGAGCATGGCAAAAGTGATATGTCAGGCAGCTTAATCATTGCAGACTTTGACTCTATCGAAGCGGCTCAAGCATGGGCAAACGATGAGCCTTACTTACGTGATGGCGTGTATAGTCATGTCGATATCAAACCATTTGTTCAAGCATTGCCAGCACCAACTGACAGTAATAATCAAGTAGCTGCATCGTGATCCAGAGAGTCTCTTTTTCACCTACCTGCTTCTACAAAAGTGCCCTGACTGGCCTCATGTTAGTGACAGCCGTTTCGGTGCAGGCTGCACCTACTGCGCCCATAACACCTGCTGTCGATGCAACCGATCCGACAGCTGTGCTGCCGTTGACTGGGCCAGTAGCGGCGCGCGCTTTGCCAACGAAAAACTCAGCGCTAGATATTAATGATACCTTGGCGGCACAGTTGCAACCATCTACTAAAGCATTGTCAGCTGCCAATCAAGAATTGCTCAGCCGTAATGCACAACTACAGCGTCAAGTGAACGATTTACAGACTCAAGTAAATGTCTTGGTTTACGAAAGTAAAGGACAGTTATTTCTATACGGTGCGTTTACCGTTTTGATCAGTCTATTAGTCGGTATTTTTGTCTCGTGGTTAGTATTTGTCCGTCGTGAGCGCTGGTAGCGTAAGCTGTGCTCGCACTGACTTGCATTACTCTACTTCGCTACGTCTAACCAAATGTCGATATCATTGATCCGTCACTGCTGACCGTTTAGCTACCGTTCCTGATATTCCTAAGAAGTGCCTCATGTCTACCGCTAATCATCAAAACCCTGAACACTTAAACGTTATCACGCCTGCCAAGATTGACTGGCAAACGGATGATACCGGCAATATGGTGCCAGTATCAGGTGAGTTTAGGGATGTGTATTTTTCTCATGCAGATGGTTTGGCAGAGACACGTCACGTGTTTCTAGAGCACAATCAGTTACCAGAGCGTTTGGCACACCTTGCACCAAAGCAATGCTTTACGATTGCTGAGCTAGGCTTCGGAACTGGGCTTAATCTACTAGCGACGTGGCAATTGTGGCGACAACTGCGTGAAACCAACCCGCAATTAGCAACGGCTCGTTTGCACTTTATTACTACTGAAAAATTCCCTATACCGCTAGCGGATTTGACGCAGATACTTGCGTTATGGGGTGAGCGTGCACCGGAGCTAATGGCATTTATTGAGCCACTTTTGGCTACATATCCGCCCCTAATTGCAGGCTGTCATCGTTTAAGTTTTTCTTATGATAACTTAACTGTCGATATGTGGTTTGGTGATGCAGCAGAAAGTCTAAGCAAACTGGCATTAGACCATTCTAACCAGCATACGCCTTGTATTGATGCTTGGTTTTTAGATGGTTTTGCCCCTTCTTGCAACAGTACGTTGTGGGCTGACAGTATCTTTGGACAAATGCAGCGTCTATCACGCCCTCATACGACTGCCGCTACTTATAGCTGTGCAGGTATCGTCAAGCGCGGACTAAGAGAGCATGGCTTTCAAATTAAAAAAGTCAGAGGTTTTGGTCGAAAACGAGAAATGCTAACAGCCATTATGACTAATGCAGAAAGTAGAGACCTTACTGATGATGATAAAAATTGTGATAATAAAAGCCACGAGGCGAAGCAGGAAACGACTGATAGCACATTCGATAATACTGTCGTTATTGGTGCAGGCATTTCAGGGTTGCTCACAGCTTGGTCGCTTGCCAGTCGCGGTATTACCGTCATCTTATTAGATAAATCAGCGCCCTTAGCAGGTGCATCGGGCAATCCTAGAGCATTACTTGCGCCCAAAATGACGCCGATCCACCATGTTGACGAGCATCTGCATACCATAGGCTATCTCCATAGCAGCAGGCTATATCGATACCTTAATCAAACAGCCGTACAGCTTCATACAGCACCGGTACTTGAACTGACTGGCGCCCTTGATTTACTTATAAAAGCCAATATCGGTGCGGAACAAATTGCCGACTATCCTGACGAGATGGCGACCACCCTATCGCATGAGCAAGCACAGATTACTAGTGGCCTAAAAGACCAAGACTTATCAGAGAACTTGTACTTACCGCAGTCTGGCCTGGTCAATCCACAAGCACTAAAAGACATCATACTGACTCATCCACTCATTCATTTCCAGCAGTTAGAAGTGAATAAAATCAACGAGACTGAGCAGCAAGTTCGTATTGAAGGTATTGATGGAAACCGTAATACTGTCACTATGACTACTGATAATGTCGTCATTTGCGCAGCTTTTGAAAGTCATCAATTGGATAAGCGTATTTTTGATTGTCGTAAAATTCGTGGGCAGCTATCTTGGTTTACCCCCTCAGCGGAGCAACTAACAAAGCTACCTAAAATACCGCTTAAATATAGTGGTTACTGCGCGCGGTTCAACGCACAGGCTGGAGATGATAAGTTAAATACTGTTGTCGCTGACAATCCATATTTATTACTTGGCGCAAGTTTTATCCGCAATGACACAAGTACTGACATACGTCCTGAAGAGCATCAGATTAGCCGAGACAAGCTCATCACTGCTATACCTGAAATGGCATCTGTCATTCCGGCAGATACGAGTCTATGGCAGGGACGATCTGGCATTCGCACCCAAACGCCTGATTACCACCCTATCGTTGGACAATTGGCAAATAGTCAGCGGAGGATATGGACAATGAGTGCGATGGGCGCAAAAGGTTATGCATTGGCACCTATTTGTGCTGAAGCATTAGCAGATATGATGCTAAGGTCATTCGCACCACTGTCAGAGACGATGCTCGCACGCCTATCACCCAATCGTACACGTTTACAGACGCCGCTTGTTTAAGAATAAATGGCTCTTGTGTAAATAACAACAACGCTCTCTACGATTTATACTGGCTTATGATATCTTAATTTGATGTCGACTCTAATAATGAGATATACCCCATGAGCTATTATCAAACCACCCTTACTCTACCCGCCTATGCGCGTGGCATTCATATCATTACTCCGAAGGTTGAAGAAGCTATTTCGCAGCTGTTACCTCACTCTGCCAAGGTAGGGTTGGTTCATCTGTTTTTGCTGCATACGTCAGCCAGTCTTGCAATCAATGAAAATGCTGATCCAGATGTCAGACTAGATACAGAAGATTGGCTCAATAAAATCGCACCAGAAGACCAGCCAGAGTATCGCCATACCTTAGAAGGCTCAGACGACCTGCCAGCGCATCTCAAAAGCATGATGCTTGGGGTTAGTTTGACTATACCGCTTGTCGATGGTGAGTTAGGACTGGGTATGTGGCAAGGGGTTTATTTGTGTGAGCATAGAGACGTGACTGGATATGGCGTACAGCGCAAGCTGGTTATTACGGTCAATACGTAATAATATAGGGTCATTAACTGGCAGGTTGACTCTTGCAAATTACCATATATACGTAGAGCACCATTAACGGATAAAGCTGATTATGAATACTTCTCTCTCAAAAACACTAAACTTACGAAAATCTAAACTGCTTTATCGTACCGCTCCTGCTATTTTCTTCAGTCTGTTGCTACTGACTGCTTGTCAAAAAGATCCAGAACCTGAAGCAACTGATACAACTACAGCTGAAACCTCAACGCAAACCAAGCCCGTAACGACCAATATCAACGTTGATGAAGCTAAAGACAGCAACGTTGATGATGCTCAAAATGTAGCGCAGACTGATTCAGAACGTGATATGAGCTTAACGGAGTTAGATAAAGATCTTGGTGTTACTACATCTACGGCAAATGATAGCGCTGAAAAACCTAATCCAGAACAAGCTATCAAAGGCGCACAAATCACTGATGTCCGTTATAAAATTGCCGCAGGTGAGAGTTTATCTGTGGTCTTTGAGACCTCAGCAGCTGGTATGCTTAACGCTATCATTACTCGTCCCAACCAGCCAAAAATGACATTGAGCGCACCAGAAGGTCAAGGCAATAATCCTACCTATCAATCAGCTGACGGTAGTATCCAACTCGTCAGTCATGCTGGTGGTGGCACTATCGATCTTATCCGAAACAATAAAGTGACTAGCTTTGATGCCGTCAGTGCTGAAGCAGAAGTCATCACTGAATAAAACCTAATTCGCTTTCTGTCTCAACACTCTATTTAAAACCATAAAAAAAGGCGGCAAACGTTATTATCGTTGCCGCTTTTTTCGTTTCTATGTATTACTCTCCGCTGACTTGTCTCTACTAAGCTTTCTAATGAGTTATGAGTGATTGTATTTAACCAAACCCAGTCGATTGCCCAAACATCCCAACCAACCAACTTATCACTGTCCACAGCCCCCAACCGACAAACACAATGACTAGCAGTCCAAGAAAATCAGGGATATGCAAATACAGCCAAGCAACGATTGGATTGCGCCAAAAAAACCCAAAGCGGCTTTGCTGCTGCTTGTCTTCTAGTGACTGGTGTAAAAACGGTCGATCCATATGCATGGTTTCGGTAATACCATACTCATGATGTAGATGCTCATGCACGATACCCAGTGTCTTACGGCTAGGGCGAATAAAAATATCTAATAGCGTACCAATGCCAGGTACGATACCAACGACCATATCAATAAGTGCCAATCTAACCGCTGGCGTCATTTTATGAGCGGGCACGCCCAACTGACGCCCTAATATAAATGCATAACTGGTCAATGCCAATCCTGCTAAATCTCCTGCGAGTGGAATGGTCGAAAGCGCGGCATCCGCACCCATTCCTTGCTTGGTAAAAGGCACTCGTACTAGCGAATCCATAGTATTGGCAAACTTCGCCAGTTTACGCTCAGTTGCGATAACTTGCTCGCGAGTCAGCCCATGTTCGGCAAGTTTAGCTTGATAGTCTACGCCTGAGCCATTTGTATCAGAGGGTTTCTTTGATTTGAATTTCGGAAATTTATCGAACTTATCCATTTAGCGTCGTCCATATGCAAGTAACTACGATGAGCGCAAAGACATAGCGCCCTACCCAGATATTGGCCAAGAACGCCTGAAAACAAGCCAAAGGGTTACGACTGGCACAAGCGCTGTTTTGTTTGGCAAACATCATCGCAACAAGCGCCAATCCAAATACTGGGGTTACGCCCAATGTGGTCGGAGCAAAGTAATGCCACATAACCACGCCCATCATTAGCAAAAATAGCATCTGTAATATTGAGATGATAATCACATCATAACGACCGAATAGTATCGCTGTTGATTTCACGCCAATTTTTAAGTCATCCTCACGGTCAGCCATGGCGTACTGGGTATCGTAGGCCACTGTCCAACACATATAAGCTAAGAATAGCAGCCAACACCAAATATCGGGAGCGCCTTGCACTGCCACATAGGACATCGGTATCGCCCACCCAAAAGCAGCTGCTAAAAATACTTGCGGCAGGTGCGTATAGCGTTTCATAAATGGATAAATAAATGCCAATACAACGGCACCAAGCGACCAATAGAACACAGCTATGGGCAAGAAAAATAGCAGACTGGCGCTTAATAGCACCAGTACTAAGAATGCAGCGATGGCTTCTTTACCAGATAAGCGTCCATCTGCTAATGGGCGACCTTTAGTGCGAGTCACATGACCATCTACTTTTCGATCGGCAAAGTCGTTAATCGCACAACCAGCCGCTCGCATAAATATTGCACCAAGGGCAAATATCGCGAACACCCTGATACTTGGCAACGCTGCCGTCATTCCTTGCTGCTGCGCTTGACCCATTGCAACGAATAGTACGCCCCAAAGCGTTGGCCATAAGAGCAGCTCAATGCCGACTGGCTTATCAAAACGGGTTAGCTGGATGTAGGCTTGTAGCTTGTCTTTAAATGTCATGGCTTTTTATTATCATTAATTGGATATTTTTTATGTGCGCTTATATATTTCGCTTAGAACAACTAAATTAATTTTTGAAGGGGCTGGTTACTGAGTTTTAATGGACTAATTACTAAGTTTAATGGTCTGGTTACTGAATTTGTTGCCACAATTTATTCGCTTCGATCAGTGATAGCTCAGGATATTGCTTGCGCAAAGCTTTTAGTGCTGGGACTTTGTCTTTTTGTTTCGCTTGTTGACGCAAAAATGCCAGTTGCTCTTGTGGATTGCTCAGCTCTTTGAACCGTGCCTCAAGCCGAAGAATGCGAGTACGCAGCATGATATTAATCAACAATAGAATTGCACCCATAACCCAAATGATTAACGCTGACATTCCTTGCTCCTAAATCCATTAACTTTGAACATATAAGCTGATAACTTGCGTACATTTATACTCGTACATTCGTTATCGCAAACAGCAGCTGTCAGACAAAATACCCATCAAAGCGTACGGCTTCATTATGCCAGCTTTCACTAGCTGGCTCATCAGCAAGCAGCGGTGCAAACTGTGGACGCTTTACGATCACGCGACCTTGGCCTTGCATATTTCGTCTGACAACGGCCTGCGCCCTACTTAGCAGCTGTCGCTCTTCATCTGATGTTGGTGGACGAGCCAATTGATGCAGTGCTTGCATATGCTTACCGACTTTTGCCCCTTTACCTGTTTTGCTATCTTGATAGCTATCCTCTGGAAACATCGGATCCAGATAGATGACATCAATTGCGGTAGCGTTATCTATTGCAGTACCAGCCTCTAGATTTGCAAAATAACTGAGTGCATCAGCATTAATAATCTGTAGACGGCTCATGAGCTTTTGCCAATTGGGTAGCGCACTCATACGCTGCTGCTCTACAAGTAACAGCAATGCCATCAAAGGCTGCTGCTCAAGCATCGTGACTTGGGCACCAGTACTGGCCAATATCAAACTATCATGCCCAAAGCCAGCAGTTGCATCAATAACGTGACTATCTGATATGATTTTGGCGGCTTGTAATAGCAGCTCAGACTTACGACCAGCACTCACTACACGGCGCTGCAACTTGTCCCACTCAGGCGCCACACTGAGCCCATCACTTAGCCATGATAGCTTGTCTTTATTATCTAATAATAAAATAGGCTGAGTAGATGCTTGGCTCAATTGCTGACGGCGCCTTTGAGTTAGTTTCTCTGTAGCGACCTCTATATCTAAGATAATTGGTAATTTATGCTCAGCTATCAATGACTGTAGGCTCTCAACCTGTGCTTGCTGGCTGTCATTGACGTAGAATAACTGACAATGTACAACAGCACCTGTTTCGTCATACGTTTGGGGCACATCGGTCATAACCATCATCCTATTTGCTGCTTATTTTCACTATAAATTACTGGCGTGTTAAATCATAACGCAAATCTAGCCAGCCATTTGATAACCAAAGCCCCAAGCGGCGACCAGCACGATAACACCCGTGATAATGCGCAGCCAAGCAAAAATAGTAAAGTCGCGGCGACTTACCCATGCCACAAGTAAGCGAATACAAAGTAGCGCCACCACAAATGACACGATGGTTCCGATACCTAGCACCAGCCAGTCTTCACTGTTGGTCAGTACATCACCATGTTTGAGTAAATCCAACAGTGCTGCCCCTACAATGACAGGAATACCCAAAAAGAAAGAAAACTCAGCAGAAGCCTTACGTGAGACACCTAACCACAGCGCACCAATAATAGTGGCACCTGAGCGTGATGTCCCTGGTATTAGAGCTAAACATTGGAATAGCCCAATCATTAACGCAGTTTTTATGCTGACATCTTCAGCTTCTTCTGCAATGACCGTTTTAGGACGCTTTTCCACGTAAAATATCAGTAGACCGCCGATGATGAGCATAATGGCAACGACAATAGGATTAAACAGATAAGCTTTGATTTCATCGGCAAAGGTAAAACCAACAATCATCACAGGGATAGTAGAGACAATCAGACTCAGTCCCAGCTGTCTAGGATTGGTCATGCCTTCTGCTTTGCCAGTCAGCAAACCCATCAACGCTTGCCACAATCTACCCCAATAGTCATAAATCACTGCCAAAATAGCGCCAAGCTGTACCACTACGACAAATAAATCAACTTTTTCTTTAGTCCAGAAACCCATCACATCTGCTGATAAGATCAAATATCCCGTACTAGATATTGGTAAAAACTCAGTGATACCTTCAACGATACCCATGATGACAGCTTGAACGAATAAAACTATATCCACAGTGACTTTCCTAGAAATAGACTGGCCTAAAAAAACTGGCCTAAAAACAGACCGATTGGCTGTCCTATATTAACGTTGATTTAATATTGGTATGCGCTTGCTAAACACTAAAAAGCTGGCTGCTATCAATTGACGCTGCAAAAAGCATATTTATAAAGCTATGCTTTACCTTGCTCTTTAAGTGTTTTCCAAGCTTGATTACGTAGATATTTTGGTAATGCCTGTGACGCTTCCGTACCACCATCGTTTGCAAACTGAGCAATACCAAGCTGCCCAATAACAACAGCATCTGGCCAAACATCTTCATGGCAGTCTTGCTGATCATGTCGTGTCAATAACGGCGCGCCATTACCCGCGATAGGCAGGTTGAGCTCTGTTTGGCTATCATAATCTAATAGCTGCTCAGTGCTATCGCTATCATTAGCCAAGACTGGCTGCATAATGCTATGACCAAACTGGTCGTCAGTTACCAATTCATACTGCCCAAAGTAGACTTGCTGCATACGAGCATCAAGGGCGCTGTATAGATGTGTCAGCCCATACTTCTGATACGCGCATTGTGCGATTGCTTGCAGGCTTGAGACGCCAACACAAGGCAAATCATGCGCTACAGACAGAGCCTGTACCACTGCAGTATTGATGCGAATACCACTAAACGCACCTGGCCCGCGATTGAATATCAAAGCCTGTATATCAGCAAGACGTAACTGCGCCTCGGATAATGCAGCATCAATCATCGGTAAAATCTGTTGAGTCTGCTGACGCTTACCTGTTTCGGTATGGCTCGACAATACCTGTCCGCTCGAATCTAAAATCGCGATCGAACACTGGTCGAACACGGTATCCATTGCTAAAAACATCACAACCTCGGCTTTTACTTTTGGCGTTCTAAATGGGTTTGTCAGATTTTACTAATTTTTAATAACGATCTATCGTTCATGCACTATAAGAATACCGACAGAATGGAGCAGCGCCTATCATAGCATTTAGGGTACACGAATTTTATTAATTTCTATATTTTTCACACTTTATCCATCAGTGTTTATCTACAACTGCTAACGATAAAAAGCCCCAAAGCTTCATTGGCTTCGGGGCTTTGATCAAACTTCTCAAAAATAACTAGTCGTTATCTAAAAGCGAGTTTTGAACTTCTTTGGCGCTTGATTTTGCATTTCTTGCATCTGCTTTTGCATCTCTTCGGTGCTTGGCATGTTATTTGGATCCAGTCCCATCTGCTTGGCCATTTGTTCTGGATTCACGTCTTTAGCGCCACCTTGCTGACCGCCGCCAAACAATGGACCGCCGCCACCGCCAGCATTACCACCACCCATGAGCCCTTGCATAGATTTCATCATTTTACTGATGCCTTCAGGCTTTGAGATCATTTTCATCATTTTTGCCATTTGCTTGTGCTGCTTGAGCAAGCGGTTAACATCTTGAATCTCACGGCCTGAACCTGCAGCGATACGGCGCTTACGACTTGGGTTAATCTTATCAGGGTTTTTACGCTCAAATGGTGTCATTGAATTGATCAATGCTTCCATTTCGCGCACTTTTTCTTCTGGTTTGGCATCTTCGACGGCTTTTTGCATGTCTGAGCCGCCCATACCAGGCATTTTGTCTAAAAATCCTGCCATGCCGCCCATGCTCTTCATCTGCTGGAACTGAGTCAATAGATCCTCAAGGTCGAAGTCACCGCCCTTTTGCATCTTTTTCGCCATTTTCTCGGCTTTATCACGGTCAATCTTTTGCTCAACCTCTTCGACCAGACTCAGTACATCGCCCATACCAAGGATACGCTGCGCGATACGCTCAGGGTGGAACAGCTCTAGCTCGTCTAGTTTTTCACCGCGACCCAAGAACTTAATTGGCTTACCTGTGATAGCGCGTACAGAAAGCGCCGCACCGCCGCGAGCATCACCGTCAGTCTTAGTTAAGATAACACCCGTCAATGGCAATGCATCATTAAAGGCTTTTGCGGTATTGGCGGCATCTTGACCAGTCATTGCATCGACGACGAATAGCGTCTCAGATGGGTTAACCGCAGCCGTTAGCGCCTTAATCTCATCCATCATGGTATCGTCGATATGTAGACGACCAGCGGTATCAATGATCAGGATATCTTGATATTGGATTTTGGCTTCTTCTATCGCACGCTTTGCGATATCAATTGGATTCTCATCTGTGCTTGAGTTCACAAACTTAGCATTCACCTGACCGGCTACTTGCTCCAGCTGTTTGATAGCTGCTGGACGATAGACATCGGCAGAGACTAGCATGACTTTTTTCTTTTGGCGCTCTTGTAAATATTTGGCCAACTTACCAGCTGTAGTCGTTTTACCCGCACCTTGCAAACCCGCTAGCAAATAGACAACAGGCGGTTTGCCTGTCATCTCTAACTGCTGATTGGCGCTGCCCATCATTTCGGTCAGTTCGTCGTGTACGATTTTGACAAAGGCTTGACCTGGCGCTAACTCTTTTAGCACCTCAGCACCAAGCGCTTGTTCTTTTACGCGTTTTACAAAATCACGAGTGACAGGCAACGCCACATCAGCTTCTAACAACGCCATACGCACTTCACGTAGCGTGTCTTTGATATTGTCTTCGGTCAACTGTCCGGTACCGACGATGTTACGTAGGCTCGACGATAAGCGTTCTGTTAAGGTATCAAACATAAATAACTCTCAATTAAAATGGTTTTCAATTAAATAATACGCAATTAAAATAACTCTCAATCAAACCATTAAAATGGTTCGTAAATAATATTAGGATACGCTACAAGATATTAGGATATTGCATGACAAGGGACATGATAAAAGAATTATATTATCAATACTATAGCATTAACATGGCTCAAAATTTATAGTCGTTTCACAAAGGACACAGCGCTTATAATTGTAGTTAACTTTTTATAGATGACATATTTTATGTTTTGCGCTATGCAACACTGCCGATCATTTATAAGTTATAAGCAAGATGGTGCTCAATTGGCACCCATTTTATGATAAATTGGACGATTATTCTAATCATTCTGATAATACCACTTTAGCGACACATTGAGCGGCAGTTTATGCTCAGTATAAGATGAGGCTTTTTATCTGTGCACTTTGCATTCTTACTTGCTAGCATGGCTTATATCTTAGTCAGTATCCATATTGGTTGGGCGCTGGTTCAGGACAAACCTATCCACAAAAGCCTCAGTTTGGGCTTATTGCTGGTTGGCATGGCTGCACATGCGGCACTGCTATATCCATACGTTATGACGCTGTATGGTTTAAATTTCAACTTATTTAATATAATCAGTCTGACCAGTTTATTTTTCTTATTCTTTTATCTGTTGTTCTGTTTATACCGACCTATCCTTAGTCTTGGTATTTTGGCTGCACCCACTGCGCTAATAGGTATGACGGTCGGTTATGTCGGCCGTGCCCCTTATCAACCACTAACGGATGTCAGTATCGGGCTTGAAATTCATATCATATTATCATTGGCTGCCTATTGTGTGCTGTTGATGGCGGCGGTACAAGCGCTATTTCTACGTCTACAAATACGTGAGCTCAAGCATCATACCATTCACCGCTTTTGGGTTAATAAGCTACCCTCCTTGCAAAGTATGGAGAGTTTATTATTCGATATGCTGTTGGTCGGCTTTGTATTGCTCAGTATTGCACTGGGAATTGGGTTTATCTATGTACAAGACTTGATGGCGCAACATATCGTGCATAAGACTGTTTTTAGTCTACTATCGTGGTTATTATTTGGTGTACTACTATTCGGTAATTGGCGTGCAGGCTGGCGAGGAAAACGTGCGGCTAATATCACTATTTATGCCTTTATCCTATTAGCCATTGGCTTTGTTGGTAGCAAGTTCGTTTTAGAAATGCTCCTATAAAATATGTGTTCAAAAAAAGGCGGTCAGCAACACTAGTTACTGACCGCCTTTTTTATATTTTTAGCAGACTCACTACTGATTTTTCTTAGTTAAATACGACTGTCTTATTACCCGCCACAATCACACGGTTTTGCACATGCCAGTTTACGGCACGTGCTAATACGTTGCGTTCGATATCACGGCCGATAGCACGCAATTCTGTCACTCCTTGGCGATGCGTCACACGGTGTACATCCTGCTCGATGATAGGCCCTTGATCAAGCTCAGCTGTGACATAGTGCGCAGTTGCGCCGATAAGCTTAACGCCTTTATCATAAGCTTGACGATAAGGATCTGCGCCCACAAACGCCGGCAAGAAAGAATGATGAATATTAATAATCTGCATCGGCCAACGTTTGACAAAATCTGATGACAAAATCTGCATATAGCGCGCCAATACTAGTAAATCGTTACCTGCCATCAGCTTATGAATCTGTTCTTCTGCCTCTGCCTTATTGTCTTTGGTCACTGGCACATGATGGAAAGTAATACCAAAATTTTGTACTGCTTGCTTTAAATCAGGATGGTTGCTGACCACGCAAGTAATCTCGCAATCGAGCAATCCACGCTGATGTCGCCATAATAAATCTAACAATGCATGATCAAACTTAGATACCAAAATACCGACTTTGGTCTTCGTTGCATTATTATGTAGACGCCAATCCATATCGTGACGCTTGGCAACCGTATGCGCAAAGCTGGCTTCAAAATTCTCGATAATATCGCTTAATCCTGCCAAGGCAAACTCTAAACGCATAAAATATTGACCGCCTTCATGCGCCGTTGAATACTGATCAAGCGTAATGATATTAGCACCATAACGATGAATAAATTCAGAGACTGCCTGTACGATACCTGCCTGATCTTTGCATTTGATGAGCAACGTGGCTGTATCGATAGCACTAGGTGTCTGTTTGCTCTGAGAAGCTATGGTCGATAATGAAACCGTTTTAGTGTTGTCTGACATAATTCGCCTAATATAAAAAATGATGACTTATCGCTGAAAAATTGCTGACAGCGTAGTAAACCGGTTATTTTAATCTTTTTTGTGATACTTTGCTGAGCGAGTTGGTTGTTTTTGGTTATTTAAGGTGATTTGGTTATTTAGAAGGCTAATGCAAAAACCCCTGACATGTGGTCAGGGGTTTTTAGTTTATCAAACAGGATAGATTTTCTAGAAAATTCGAATTGTAGTATTTTTTAACGTTGGTGCTGGGGTAGTAACTGATAGCTTAATACTATCACCATTAGCACAACCTTCAGTTGAGACGGTATAACTAACATCATCGCTACCTTCGAAGAAGTTCTGATTCGTAGTACCATCTACTCGATTTAATGCAACAAGCGCAGGTACGGTCATATTACCATCTGTAATTTCTGGCTCACAAGTGAGATCATTATCAGTATTATCTTTAACGATTAGACTCAGAGCAGTTCCTGAAGGCATAGACACTGTTTTCAAACTATTACCATACATCTCAAATGAGATAGAACCTGGCATTGCTTGAAAGTTATAAAAAGTTGGAGTGTCATTAGCAAAACCCATAATAACTTGTTTGCGTAATACTGTCTGCAATAGATCATCGCACTGGGTGGCATCAGTGCTACCATCAACTATAAAATTAGGTAGGTTAGGTTGAGATAAAGTCGTTGCTGCACAAGTCGCTTGATCACCGCCTTGTTGATCACCTCTTTTATAAACAAACTCACCTGGCGTATACTTTAAATCTTCATTATTATCTCGAAAAAAATTACCAATGTTATCTAATAGCTCATCAATCCCAACAGTATAGACATTATCTCCATTTAGATCTGAATATGCCTTATCACCTTCTACATAAGCAATAACACTAACTCGACCATTTGCAGGTCTAGGGTTTTGCGATGTGAAAGTTACTGTGCAATTACCACTCTCTGTTCTACAATTTGGTGTGACAGTACCGCCTTCCGCTACGAAACTTACCACAGTCTCATCTGGAACAAAATTACCTTGGCGATCCGTTAGATATGCCGATATATTGGTAGAATCGATAGCATTGTCAGCCAAAACGTTTTTACCTATTGCTAATGTCACACCGTTTTGAGTAGGGCGACCTGTTGCCACAGATATATTTTTGGCCAGTGCAAAAGTACTGATATTTGATTTTAGGGAAGCTTTAATTTCTACTGGTCCTGGGACATTCCCAGGATATAGATTTACCGTTACTTTTCCTGAAGCATTACTTTTTATCGTTTGCGTGCTACGGTTGTTTAGTGATATAAATGCAAAGTCAGACGGCGATGACTCGTTTAAACTAAGCACTACTTCTTGATTTGCTGCAGGAACACCATTGGCGTAAACAGTAAACTCTACTTGGCTAGATGAAGAGGAGCCGCTATTTTTTGCACCTAATACAACTGCATTGGTAGTTGTATATACAATAGAACTTGCCTCGATAGCTTTAATATTGACATTAATACTTTGCGAGGACGAAGTGCTATTTGCAGCAACTGCAGTGATCGTTTGTGTACCTTCACATAGCTTACCGTTACTATCAATAGCATTATAAGTTGTGCTTACATTCCCTTGATTAGAAGAGCTTACGCTAGCCTCTTCAAACGAACCACATGTTGATGACAGATTAACAGTCACGTCATTTTGAAATTGATTAGTTTTTATGTCTTTGGTTTGCAATGTAACAATTGTAGAACCGCCAGACTCCAAAAGACTTTCACCCGTAGAAAAGTTTACTAACGTAATATCAACTGCTTGTAATGAGTAGTTATAACTAGCAGTGGTAACGCTCATATCATCGTATATCGCTGTTGCAGATAAGCTATAGCTGCCAGTATCAGTAGAGGACAACGGTATAACAGATGTTGTTGCTACGCCTTCAGCATTAGTCAGTACGGCTCCATTAGATGTACCAAACCTAACTCCTTCGCCACTAAATGTCACTAAAGCACCACTTACACCATTACCTTCAGAGTCTGTAACAACAACTCTAGCCGTAACACCCGACATAGAAATTACTCTAGTCAGATTAGCATTCGCGTCTAATAGAGATACCGTACTAACATTCAAAACGTCTCCAATATCCCCACTACCTACGCCACCGTCGCTAGTACCTACATTCACTCCCAAATCAGGCGCTGGCGCGATAGTATCAGTACCGCCATCACCGCCTCCACCACAACCTGCTAATGCTAATGCGCAAGTCAAAGAAGTGAGCTGAAACAACTTAGAAGTAAGGGGTAGAGAGCTGTATGACATGTTTTGACTCCGCATGAGCAGTAATTTATCTGAGCAAATAAGCAAAAATCATTACCTAGAATCAAAAGAGATTGGTAATGATACATAGATTTACAGTAATACTGGTGTATTAACAGATTGTATTAAATATATAACAGCAACTTTACTGACTTTTGTTATAACTTACAACTAAAAATTAATCTTTACTATTAAACAATCAACAACATAGAGCGCTCATTTCAGGGTATAATAGCCCTCCTTTAATTCGACAGTTATTGTAAAAATATTTGAGTATTCATCTGTTTTATGGTATAAATGTCGGCTTTAAAATTTTCTGAATTGGTCAGCCTGTTATTTGCCTTTAGATAGCAGCAAAACCAGCTCAACCTTCATATAGTTTTGTTTGGTGCAAAGCTGCCGCTTGCTGTGTCCATGCCGCAAAAACGTGCAACTTGCCCAGACTGGTATGAGAAAAACTCATACCTCATAGATTAGGAGTTCGCCATGTCTCGAGTTTGCCAAGTGACTGGAAAGCGCCCTATGGTGGGTAATAATGTTTCGCATGCAAACAACAAAACCCGTCGTCGCTTTCTACCAAACCTTCACAACCATCGTTTTTGGGTAGAGTCTGAAAACCGCTTTGTACGTCTACGTGTGTCTACCAAAGGTATGCGCATCATTGACAAACTTGGTATCGATAAAGTGTTAGCGGATCTACGCGCACAAGGTCAAAAAGTTTAAGTTAAAAATAGCAGCTGAGTGATGACTCTCATCATTTAGGCTGCTGTTTTGCTACATTAATTGTGGCGACTCACTCTTTGAGACACGTACCTATACACGTACCTATCGTTTGAAGACCCCTCATTTACAGGAAAGCTATCATGAGAGATAAAATTAAATTAGTATCAA
This sequence comes from Psychrobacter sp. Ps1, assembly GCF_022129425.1. Classification (NCBI taxonomy): domain Bacteria; kingdom Pseudomonadati; phylum Pseudomonadota; class Gammaproteobacteria; order Moraxellales; family Moraxellaceae; genus Psychrobacter; species Psychrobacter sp. Ps1. The sequence goes on from NZ_JADQAN010000024.1 coordinate 27,576, forward strand.
CAGCTGGTACTGGGTATTACTACACCACTACTAAAAACAAGCGCACTATGCCTGGTAAAATGGAAATCAAAAAGTTTGATCCAAAAGTACGCCAGCATGTGATCTTTAAAGAAGCTAAAATCAAATAACTGCCATCATTTATAGAAAGCATTTTATAAATACTTTCTATAAAGAGGTTATTTGAACAAAAAAAGGGTTTATCAATTGATAAACCCTTTTTTTATGGCTGTAGTTTCATATTGCTAAGCTACGTCTCCAGTCATTCGCTTTGACTAGTATTTGCTTTAATTAGTGCTCAGAAACAACTAAAAATCAACTGTAGTGCGTTGGTTCTTTATCATATACATGCGCATGCCACTTACTCATTTGCTTTTGCATAATGACCTGAATCGCAGCATGAATCATGTGTTGACCAATCGCCTGAGTGTCACTACCAAGTAGTTCTTTTAGCTTGTCAGAGAAATCAATCGTCATCAGCGGCGCTTCGTCTTGTTCAGCATCACGCAACAACAATCTACCATCATCTGCTTCCACCAGCTCTAACGTGGTTTCTTTGGCAAATCCTGCAAATTGATCGCTACTCTCGTTATCTACTTCTATATCATTATCGATATCGTATGGCATTAATGTGTTCCTTATTATCCCGTTTAGTACTGGTAGAGAAACTAATCATTGCAAAGCAGTCATTTCTTAAAAATAAACTCATTCGGCAAATCTATCGTCTTACAGTAACGCGGGTAAATCTGTCTTACTCATACAATGGACGCTTTAACAATGAAATTCAAGGGCTGTCACATAAGTCTTCGCTATAAAAGCAAACTTGAATGACATGTCGTTTGTATATATTAGTGCCAATAACGCAATTTTCCTAATGTAAATAAAAAGGCCACAAACATTCCAAGGTAATAAACCAGCTTTAGCTCAAGGCTAGGATCACGATACTTAAATGGCAGTGCAACGGTGGCCGTCGCAGTGGGCAATATCAGCAGCATAAGCAGCCAATTCTCAATGACATTTAGCCAACCTTGTAAGTCGGTTCCGTGACGTAGTGACGCCAATCCCATTAATAAACAAGCGATAATTAAGCTAGTAAACAAGCCATTTGGTAAGTCTTTAGGATAGATAATTTTAGCAATACTGGCTGGTACGATTCTCATATAAAATTCCAGTCATGCTTGTAGAACATGGCTTAATGATTAAAAATATAAAATATTACGACACTGTATAGGCGTGAATAAACAATATAGATGCGAATAAATAATAGAGACGCGAAAAAGCATTATATTTACAGCAATATGACTTAACTATAAGTACCCATCAGCCATAGCATCGATATACAAGAGGTCAAATAACCCAAACTAATCGCATTCCAACTCTCGATATGCAGGCCCTTAACTTTATTAAGTATGCGAGAGCCTACCCAAAAGAACAGCGGAATGCCTAGCATAAATGCAGGCACAATGACCGCAGCATGACGCAGTACGGTTTCAACGTCATCACCCACCATCAGGCGAAAGCCATAGCCTGCCAAACTAAGTACAAGTGCAAATATCGCTAAGCCAACGGTAATACCTCTAGGCACCAAGCTGCGCTGCGGTGTCTCACTTGCAAGTGATTGCCTTGCCTGCTGATTCAACGCTTCATAAGAGCTTGCTTGCTCAGAAGGCTCTTTTGAACGGCTAGAATTATTTGTGTCCATATTTTACCTTTACGTGACTGACCGTTATATATAGTTGATTCAATTTAAAAGAGATACAAGGCAACTGAGTGCAGATGTATACGTGATACTTCAAGCGAGGTTAACGCTGTAGCTCTTTTATGGAGTATTAACTATATAGTCATAAGTTATACAGCACATTCTAATATTGTTATTGTATGGCTAATAGCGTTTATTAACCATATAACGCTCGCTAGCTGTTGTTGGCTAATAGCAACTCTGCGCGCATCTCATCAATAGCCGCTTTATAATCTTCTTGATTAAAAATCGCAGAACCCGCAACGAACATATCAGCACCCGCTTCAGCAATCGCACGTATATTACTGGCTTTGATACCGCCATCAACTTCCAATCGAATATCTCGGCCACTAGTAATAATACGCTGACGTACCTGACGGACTTTATCTAAAGTACTATCGATAAACGACTGTCCACCATAGCCTGGGTTCACACTCATTAATAAAATCTGATCTACTTTATCCATGACATAATCAAGATAATGCAGCGGGGTCGCTGGGTTTAATACCAAGCCACACTCTGCACCGCCATCTTTAATCAGTTGAAGTGAGCGATCGATATGAGCGCTGGCTTCAGGATGAAAGGTAATGATACTAGCACCCGCTTCCAAGAACTGCTCAATCATGCTATCGACAGGTGAAACCATCAGATGCACATCAATTGGCGCTTCAACACCATAGTCCCGCAATGCCTTACAAATCATGCTACCAAACGTCAAATTGGGTACGTAATGATTGTCCATTACATCAAAATGAATCACATCGGCACCCGATTCTATTACCTTCTCCACTTCTTCGCCCAACCGCGCGAAATCAGCTGAGAGTATCGATGGTGCAATAAGATAAGGTTTAGCAGGACTGTTCATAATTGAGCTACCTAATTCATGTTTATATAAGATATGGATAGATTAAAAAGAAAATTTCAAGCGGCTCACATATGCTGAGAGCCTTTTATATAATGATGTTAAATACTTAATGGTTTAGCGCTGCTTATATTGAGTTTTGCAATAAGCACGGCCAACTTCGAAAGAGCGCTTTGCCTCATGTTTGGTGGCGCGATTGCTCACTCTTTGACGCCATAAGCGAAAAGATGACGGCTTTAGCTCTTGGCGCATGAGTTTGATAACCCCAGTCTCATCGAGACCATAGCTATGTTCTATAGCCCCAAATGGCGTTCTATCTTCCCATGCCATCTCTATCACGCGAGATATTTGCACATCATCAAGTACTCTATCGCCAGCGTCGTTGACGGTTTTTGCAATCAGCTCGTCTGACTTAACTTGAGAAACTTCATCACTATAATCATTGCTACGTTGTTTTTTTTGTAGAGCAGCATCCATATCAGCCTGCATAGTCGCTTTTGTAGAGCTCGCATCTGCTGACTTATTCTTTGGATTAGAAGCTGTCAAATCTTGATAACTTGCCATAAAAATTACCTGTTGAGCATGAATGGAATAGCGAAAAATGTATCACGGTCATCTGCAGGGCATCTTAGCTCATTTGAGCCATATGCCAATGATGTTCGATATGATCATTAATCACCGTTTGGATAAAATAATAGCTGTGGTCATGCCCCGCTTGATAACGTAATGTTAAGGGCTGTTTGGCTTTTGCACAAGCGTCTTGTAGTTTAGAAGTCTGTAGCTGACCTTCTGCTAAGAAGTTATCAGCCGCGCCTTGATCAACCAAAATGCTCGAATACTGCTGACCGACCTTTTCAATCATTTGTGAGGCGTCCGCTTGTGCCCATAGAGACTTATCATCACCGAAATACTCTGTGTAGGCAGCTTGCCCCCATGCAGACTCACTGGCCGCACACACTGGCGATAAAGCCGATACGCTGACAAACTTACTCGGGAACTTAAACCCTAGCAATAACGCGCCATGACCACCCATTGAGTGTCCTGTGACACCGATGCTGTGAATGGGAAACTCTGAACGTAGTAAGTCATATAACTCATCGACAATATAGCTTTGCATATTAAAATTGTCTGACCACGGCGCTTGGGTCGCGTCAACATAATAGCTAGCACCTTGACCGACAAAATAGCGCTCGTCGTTTGGTACATCGCTGTCTTCACTACTTCTAGGCGAAGTATCAGGTGCGATAAGTATCATACCAAGCTCACTGCATTTTTGCTGAAAATGCGCTTTATGAGTGACATTATCAGCATTGCATGTCAAACCTGATAGGTACAATATCGCAGGACAACGTCGTCCAGCCAAGGCTTCATCAGGTAGATAAATACTAAACGTCATAGAGGTTTTGGTAGACGTCGACTCGTGACTATAATAATGCTGCTCACCATTAAAACAGCGATTCACACTTTTTTGGGTAAGCTGCTTATTGGTAGATAAACTATGACTATAGGAATTTTGCATGAGTGATATCCTTTTATTCAAAATAGAACCAATGACGATGTTTAATAAATGCTCATCATCTAATAGTAAATCTAATATTGGCATTTATAAAATGCCAAATCATACTTTATATTTATTTAGCTATTCAGCAGCTATCTCTACTTCGTCTACCGACAGATTAGTAGCGCTGTCAGGTAGAATATTAACTGTTGTAGAAGTAGCATTATTTGTAATACTAGCAACGGATGGGCGCGCCTTATCAAACAATACTTGTTCAAATGCAGGTAATGCTGTCTCCATTAAGCTACCAATGACCATTTGCGGCTCTGATGGCTCAAAGCCCATGGCGCTCTCACGCTCATTGACCCGTATACTGGCATCCTTAAAAGCCGACTCAAAACTGGTATTCCCTCGTAGGCTTTCAGCAAAAAACGCTTGACCAAAATAGGTCATCTCAGCTGTATTCGTGCAGCCAAATGATGCTTTGTCAGCGGCTGATGCAGTAATCACTACTGTGGTTGGCGATGCCAATTCGTCAATAAACGAACCTGAGTAGCAGGCAGACACCACGATCACACGCCAGCGAACACCCGATGCATCTAGCGCCTCACGCAACCAGGTGGCATCTAAATTGTCCATCGCAAGCGGTGGATTTGCCAACTGGACGATATCCTGATTACCATGTGAGGATAACGTTAGAAACAACACGTCTTCATCAGGGTTCATCTGCTGACCAATTTTCTTTAGGCCGCGCAAAATGCTAGTCTTAGTAGCAATTGGTTCATCGAGCCAGCTATAAGTATTATTGATCAGCGATAGTGAATGGCCGCTAGTACCAAAGCGTACATCAAACAGCTCGCGCACCTTGTTAATCTCAGAGCGAAAGACGTTTTGATCAGAGAATCCTGCGACTCCCATAAAGTACCAGTCGGTTTTGCCATCGATACTTGGATCTATACTATCCAATGCTTGCTGTAATAGACGTGGCTGCTGATACAATGCCGCCTCTTCTAATACAGGCTCTACAGGTATTTGCTTAAAAATTGGCTGATCTGCGACATTACGCTGCCAAATGGTTAGCAACGCTACCGCGCCAACCAATACAATGATTCGCTCCCACCATGGTATACGCAGACGACGGGAGAAAATCCACAATAGAGCTAGCGTCTGCCATAAGAACAATACTAAAAACAGTACTGGTAAGAACGAATAACTCCAATTTGGCAACCAACCATAGCTACCAAAAAACTGCACCAAACTCTGTAATAGGGCTGATAATGTATCAGCAACCAACCACAGTACTACTGGTACAAATACCAATGCTTGGTTGCTGGCTCGCCGAGCCAAAATGATACCACCAAGCAAAATAATCATCGGCCAGATTAAATAACTGACCAATCCTTGCTCATTGAATATGCTGCCACTTTCAGCAGCTAACCATGAAAATAAGACATTACTACCAAGCGCCAATAGTGCAAATACGGCAAACTGTACAAAAGTGGGTTTAACCCAAGAAAAAGCCCGTGTTGAGCCCACTAGCATCCACAAGGTTGCAATAATATTGGCAGCGAAATTGAGCGAAAAACGCTGAAGCGAGACGGTTTTTAACGACGTAAGTGACAAAGACTTAGACCTCTAGCCAGTCGAGAAAAATAAAATGACTCAATGATAATTATCTTAATGTAACAGCCGCGCGGTGCAATCAATTAACGATTTTTTGTACAGCGTGCAGACATCGATTTATATTGAATTCACGATGGAGTGATTATAGAAGATGACCAGCACTGCTTAATATTTTAGCTCGCTAATCTATCGCGATTGTAACGGATTGTCGGTTAAGAGGATAAGGCTGATTTGTAAAATTCACTCAAATTTTGCCAAAAATTCAAATAAAAAAGGAGGCCTCTTATATAAAGCCTCCCTTTTTTGCTAATTACTAAACATTATCTCATCAATAGCTCATTGACGCGTTTTAGGTAAGCGGCTGGATCGTCTAGCTGACCGCCATCTGCCAATAATGCTTGATCAAAGATCACCTGTGCCAAATCATCAAACTGCTCACTGCTCTCAAGCTTCTTGATGAGTGGATGATCAGGGTTTACTTCTAGCGTTGGCTTACTTGCTGGTACATCCTGACCCATTTGTTGTAGCATCTGAATCATTTGTGGTGATAGCTCACCTTCACCTACAACCAAGCAAGCTGGACTATCAACCAAACGAGTAGATACTTTGACGTCTTTAGCACGCTCGCCCAACGCAGCTTTTAGCTTATCAACAACAGGCTTTAGCGTTTCTTGGGCTTTATCCGCTTCCGCTTTTTCTGCTTCATCTTGCAAGTCGCCTAAATCTACGGCGCCTTTGGCGATGTTTTGCAGCGGTGTCTCATCGAATGAGGTCAAGAAGTTCATTGCCCATTCATCAACACGGCTGGTCATCAAGATAACTTCGATGCCTTTTTTCTTGAATAATTCAAGTTGCGGGCTGTTTTTCGCAGCGGCTAGGTTATCAGCGGTGAGGTAATAGATGGCTTTTTGGCCATCTTTCATACGGCCTTTATAATCTTCAAAGCTTGTCACCAGACCGTCTTGGGTGCTAGTGGCATAACGCAATAGCTTGGCAATACGCTCTTGGTTGCCTGCGTCTTCGCCTAGGCCTTCTTTGATGACATCACCAAACTCTGCATAGAACTGAGCAAACTTCTCTTGCTTGTCACTGTCTTCGCTATTCGCAAGGCTTGCGAGTAAGGTCAAGATACGGCGAGCGTTACCATCACGAATAGATTTTACATCACGTGACTCTTGTAGGAGCTCACGGCTCACGTTCAATGGCAGGTCTGCTGAATCGATTACCCCTTTCACAAAACGCAAATACATCGGTAGCAATTGCTCAGCTTCGTCCATGATAAAGACGCGCTTCACATACAGCTTTAGACCATGCTGCTGCTCACGAGTGTATAGATCAACTGGCGCTTTTTTAGGGATATATAGTAGCTGCGTATACTGTACGCGACCCTCTACACGGTTATGCGTCCAAGTAAGCGGCGCATCCATGTCATAAGAGATATTTTTATAAAAATCGACATATTCATCGTCTTCAATTTCAGAGCTTGAGCGAGTCCATAGTGCACTGGCTTTGTTGATTGTTTCCCACTCATCAGTGAGTACCATCTGGCCACCAGCAGGTGTGTCATCGTTCTCGTCTTCTTTTACATCTTCTTGCCAGATCTCTTTACGCATCTGAATCGGCAAGCTGATATGGTCAGAGTATTTATTAACCAGGCGCTTAATTTTGCTGCGATCCAAGTAATTATCTTCGCCCTCGCTATATTCTTCTTTTAGATGCAAAGTAATCGCCGTACCGCGCATTTCTTTGGTAATAGGCTCAACAGTAAAGCTACCTGTGCCATCTGATACCCAGCGCACGCCTTTATCCGCAGGCTCACCTGCTTTGCGTGATTCAACACTGATGGTGTCAGCGACGATAAAACCTGAGTAAAAACCAACACCGAACTGACCAATCAATTGACCATCTTGTTTTTGTGATTCAGACAATTTGTCTAAAAACGCTTTGGTGCCTGATTTAGCAATTGTACCTAGGTTTTCGATTGCATCGGCTTCATTCATACCAATACCATTGTCGGTAAAGGTAATGGTTTTGGCGGCTTCGTCAACAGCGATGCGGATTTTTAATTCGCCATCATCTTCATAAAGGCTATCATCATTTGTGCCTTCAAAGCGCAACTTATCACAAGCATCCGACGCATTAGATACCAACTCGCGGACAAAAATATCAGCGTTAGAATATAGTGAATGCGTTACCAAATGCAGTAACTGCGCCACTTCCGCTTCAAACGTATGTTTTTTTAATTCTGGATTCAGACCTTCAGCTTGAGTTGCTTCACTCATAAAAACTCCTTTAAATTCTATGAAAGACCTATTATCAGATAACGATATACTCACTAAAGCCGTTCTCATAATGTTAGAGAACTTACCGTATGCAATACCGTTAAACTGTCTATACTAATAGGGGCATTGAGAAAAAATTCAAGCTCAAAATCTTTATTCAATAAAAAACACCGCGCTTGTTCATCAAGGCGGTGCTCTGGTATCAGTTATTTACTTACTCAGTTATTCACTTGCTTCGTCATTTAATTGCTCAGTTATTTTCTGATATAATAATCAACGCGCAAATAACAGCAACTATTCTGAATATGCTTCTATCAATATATCCCAGAGAGTCGTCAGCTTTTTTGAAAATTGAGTATGAGTTTTCATAGTAACCTCTATGTCGATTAACATCGGCTTGTTAGTAATATTATCTTGTTAGCTACTATTAAAACCATTTCTCTATTATTTGTATAATTAATTGATTGCAACGTATTATTTTATTTTACAAAACTATAAGCTGGCTGACTCTTAGCCTTTTAGCGTGGCATCGGACGAATAGTAAGGATTTGCTCACTACGACCAAAAGGGCCGTATACATCGTGCAATACCGCACTGGTCAATCCGATACCATCATCGCCATATTGTTGTACAGCCTCGATACCGAGCCAGCGACCTTTTGGCGAGCGATGCATATGGATTTGCAAATCAGTATTGGGAAACATCCACTCTAACTTAGACAAACCAAGACCCAATCTTGGTACAACACCATTGGCAGTATCAACCATACCTAACAGATGCACCAAGTCATCAGTCGCCTCGCCTTCTACCATGTCTAGATCATTGGTAATCCATACCATACCGCGACCAGAACGACGGTCTTCTGTCGCTACTAGACGTACGCTTTCAATAAAGCCGCCCGGCCAGCCTTTCATACCTTCCCAAACTGGCAACTCTTCAGGTTTGTATTCTGCTGGTTGATCTTCAAGTCCAGCAATCTCGCTGGTATCTTGAGTAATTAGTCGCCACGCTCTTGCAATGATAGCATCGCGGCCGCGGCTACTCATGACCGCTTCGACCAGCTCAATAGTCTTACCCGGTCGGATACAGCGAGTAGTGATAGTAAAATCGTCAAGCGGTATTAGACCCAAGATATCGAGGCTCACACGTGCGATACGAGTATTAGGTTGTGGCGCGAAGCTGTTAATCTCGGCTGTTAATAGGCCTGTTGCTGGCGCCATGTGCTGCTCATGCTCATTCCAAGCACCTTGTGCATGCTTGGTTGGCTGATAATGCGCCACACTGACACCGTCTTCTTGTAACTCTCGTTTGATAAATTTGTAATAAGCAGTCATAGCTATCCTATATTTGGCACTTTCATCTGTATTTTTTATTTATGCTTGTACTTTCTACTTATGGATAAGTTCTTGTTTTCTTAGCGTGAGAATACGGCGAGCTTTTTGTATGAAGAATAACAAACAGATCATTACTACTGCGAGCATCGCGTAGAAAAAGCTTTTTTCTGCCATAAACTTCATTATATTCATAAACAATACAAAAACTACTGCTGCCATCACTAGCATATTGAGCTTTAGTTGCTTGTTGACTTCAGCGAGCGTGGCCTTTGCCAATACAAATCTGGCTTTTGGTTCTTTCATGCGACCTTATCCATATCAATGATGGTTCATACAAATACAAACACTAATTACTTACCAACCTGAGTAACAGGAATCCGCAACGCTTTTGGCAGACTAAACGTTACGTTTTCCTCAATACCAGATAGCTCACTAGGCAGATCACCACCCCAGTCTTGCAGCTGTTGCAATACTTCTTGGATCAACACTTCGGGCGCAGATGCACCAGCGGTCACGCCTATACTCTGCACACCATCTAACCAACGCTTGTCCATCTCACTGGCATTATCGATTAAATACGCTCGGCAATTCATACGCTCAGCCAGCTCTCGCAAGCGATTGGAGTTTGATGAGTTTGGCGAACCAACTACCAAGACCACTTCACAGCGACTGGCCAAATCTTTTACCGCATCTTGGCGGTTTTGAGTAGCATAGCAAATGTCATCTTTGCGAGGGCCTTGGATACTAGGGAATTTTTCACGCAGCGCATCGATAACGCGAGCAGTATCATCCATCGATAAGGTTGTCTGAGTCACAAATGCCAAACGTTCGGCATCTTGTACAGTCAATGCAGCCACATCACTCTCATCTTCGACCAGATGAATCTGCCCACCATGGCGACGATTGAAACGCCCCATAGTACCTTCGACTTCCGGATGCCCTGCATGTCCTATCAACACTGCATCCATCCCATCTTGCGCAAACTTTGCCACTTCAATATGTACTTTAGTCACCAATGGGCATGTCGCATCAAATACTGTAATATCACGGCGGTCAGCCTCATCTTCAACCGCTTTGGAGACCCCATGAGCGGAGAAAATAACGATAGAGCCATCTGGCACTTCGTGAAGCTCTTCAACGAATACCGCACCACGATTGGCCAAGTCTGACACCACAAACTTATTATGCACAACTTCATGACGGACATAAATGGGCGGCTCGAAACGTGTCAATGCTTCATTAACAATCGCAATTGCACGGTCCACACCAGCACAAAATCCACGGGGATTGGCAAGATAAATTTGCATAAAAAGGCCTATCATTGGATAATTTATAGTTAAAACGTATTTTTGAATTTTTTATTCAAAAGTTGGGGCGAAATCAATGCTCTACTTTAGCATAATTTGCTTTTATCGCTCTCTAAAATAGCTGTCTGCTCATAGCAATATTTTGTAGGCAAACCTCAGCATACTTACGACATATTGCAAAACCAGCTTTAACTTGTATAAAAGCAGTTTATAATAATGCATCTATTATAATTTCTATCGCCATACATGATGGCGTTTTTTATTTTTTCCAGTCTTTGTTTTTGACTGAGCCACTACTTAATTTTTTATCAACACGCATTTATTACAATACATTTTACAAGTTACCAAGACACCTTCTATTAGGATACATTGTATGACAGGTTCATTATTCATCGTTACTGCCGCTTCGGGTACTGGCAAGACCTCATTGGTCAAGCAGTTGCTTGCAACCACCAATGACTTGACTGTCAGCGTCTCTCATACTACTCGCGCACCGCGTCCAGGCGAGATTGATGGTCAGCACTATCATTTCACAGATACCGATAGTTTTACCAATGGTATCAATGCGGGTCTATTTCTAGAGCATGCTGAAGTATTTGGTAACTATTACGGCACGTCAGAGGAAAGTGTACGTACTCAGCTAGCGGCGGGTATTGACGTTATTTTGGAGATTGACTGGCAAGGCGCAACGCAAATTAGAAATATCTTTCCCGATGCCATTATGGTTTTTATTCTACCACCCAGCATTGCGACATTACGTCAACGTCTCTCAACCCGCGCGCAGGATTCTGTAGAAGTTATAGAGCGCCGTCTAGCTGGCGCGGTCACCGAAATGGCACAATATGTGAATGCTGACTATGTAGTAATCAATGATAATTTTGATGTAGCCTTAGCTGAGCTAAAAGCCATCATCGTGGCCGACAGGCAGACACTTGGTCGTCAGCAGCAGCGCTATCATCGTACGATTAGCAACTTGCTAAACACTCAGGTAGAAGAGTAAACTACGCACAAGCAGCTAATCTCGTAAGTAGATATAAAAAGCAACTACGCGACTTGGCAAAAAATGCTATAATATTTAGCTATCCCCCTTTATATTTTTGATATTATTTTTATTGAGTGGCGGGCAAGGTCCGTTACTAATAAAAACAACCGAGGTAGCTATTTATGGCACGAGTGACGATTGAAGATTGTTTGGATAATGTTGATAATCGCTTTGAGCTAATTTTGGTCGCAAGCAAACGCGCCCGTCAATTGGCCAAAGGTATTGCCGAGCCGTTGGTTGACGTTGATAACGACAAGCCTACAGTATTGGCATTACGTGAAATTGCCGCTGGCAAAATCACACGCGACATCCTGAATCAGCCAGAGCATAATTTTGCTACTAGCTCATTAGATTTAGCATTGTCAGGCGACCACAGCTTCTAATAGGCTGTTTTGATAAGATGTATTTTATAGAGCCAATAGTGTTTTTATAAAATAAATACACATCTTGATCAACTATAGAGACCACAGCATAGGCTGTGGTTTTTTGGTTGTAATAATAATGTATTGGCTATTTTGGTCACCATTTATCCCCAAAATAGACCACTGAGTGAAATTTTTTCATCGCCCACACGCTTATCAGTTGACATTGAAAGCGATTTGCGATTAATTAGAGAATGGCGTACTCATCCTTAAGTTTTGTATGGTAGGTCATTATTTAGCCTCCATTTGCTTCGGTAAGTGGCCCAACAAGTAGGTCATGGAAAATAGGATCATTATTTTATGAGTCAAACCCTACCCAAACTCAGTCATCACCTCGTCGATGATGCTCAATATAATTTACTACGTTCGGTAGGTTATCTCACTGCTGCTGAGCGCCGTGATATTGTTGATGCTTGTGAGTTCGGAGATATTGCGCACATTAAAGACAAGCGCAAATCAGGGGAACCTTATATCACGCATCCAATCGCTGTCGCTGAGATATTAGCGGGCTTTCGCTTAGATCGAGATACCATCATTGCAGCAATTTTGCATGATACGGTCGAAGACACCGAAGTCAGTGATGAGCAAATCAAGCAGCGTTATGGCGAAATTGTATCAAGACTGGTCGATGGTGTGACCAAGCTAAAGTCATCTTCACATAACAAGCAGCAAAATAAAGCGGCCACCTTTCATAAAATTTTGACCGCTACCCTTGCTGATCCGCGTGTACTTATTATCAAGCTTGCTGACCGTCTACATAATATGTCTACGCTTGACGCGGTACGTCCTGAGAAGCAGCGCACCACAGCTCAAGAAACCTTAGATTTTTATGTGCCATTTGCACGGTTAATGGGTCTGAATGATATTGCTGACTATATCGAAGTATTGTGTTATCGCAATTTAGACTCTGATATGTACAATAAGTTGTCTGATAAACTGCTACAGCATGGGCTTGGACGAAACTTTCAAAGAGAGTCCATTCATCGTTATTTGAGTATCGTGCTAAACAATTTGGATCTCAATGGTTTGGTCAAAGTCTTAGACAATAGCGTGGTCATATATCGTCAATTTTTCCGCAATCGTGGTGAGATTAACGCGCTACTGCGTCACTACGCGTTTGAGATCGTCCTCGACAATATCGAAGCCTGTGACAAACTGGCCTATTACTTAATCAAAAAATATCAGATTGATGATACCCATATTGCGGATAATATTCGTCGTCCGCTACCAGGTGGTAACCAGTCCCTCACCCTCATCTATGAGCGTGATAATGATGTAGTAAAAGTCACTATATTGACTAAGCAAATGCAGAGCGCCGCTAGACTTGGGGTCATCGGCGCAGAGCACGCATCTGATGTCAGTCAGTCGGTTATCCAAGCGTCATTGCGCAATATGAAAGATTTGGTCGATGAAGACAATCTGAATGAAAACAGTCCTGATTTCTCAGCAGCTGTCTCTACCATTAATGAGCTGATGGATTATCTGCACTCTAGTAAAATCATTTGCTACAGTCCCCAAGGGCGTGCTTACGAGCTTCCTCAAGGGGCAACCGCGCTAGATTTTGCCTACGCGGTCGGGCCTATGATTGGTAACGTTGCCGTTGGTGCAAATATCGATGGTAAAGCTGCAAAGCTTGGCACCGTGGTAAAAAATGGACAATCCGTTGAGATAGAAGTGAATAGCCACTCAGAACCAAAAGCGGAGTGGTTAGGATTTGTAGTGACTAACAAAGCCCGTGAAGAGATTTTACGTTGGTTCAAAGATCTGTCTGTCGCTGACAAACAACACCATGGCAGGCAAGCATTAGATCGTGCGCTCCGAACGCATCAGAAAAGTTTTGATGATTTGACAGATGCTGATTGGAAAGACCTGACTGAATGGCGCGGTCTGACAGAAAAAGATGCGTTATTTGAACAAATAAGCTCAGGTACGCTACTTCCTCAGCTAGTCGTGACACGTTTATTTAGCGATGAGCTGAGCGATCTACAGGCAAAAGTACATAGCGACGACATGACCCAGCCGCAACAGCTGATTGCAAATGCTGCTGGCGTCGAGCTTGATTTTGCCAATTGCTGTCATCCGATATATGGCGACCCTATCGTAGGGCATTTATCGCGTCATGGTTTGGTCGTTCATCGTCATAAGTGTTTCTCACTGGATGATATCCGCAAAGACAATCCTTATCAGGTCATCCAGTTACGTTGGCGCAATGACAATGCAGTCAAACAAGGTGACATCGGCGAGCATGACTTAAAAAACAGCGGTAAGATTCGTTTTCCTGCTTATTTAAAGCTCTCTATTGCGCTTAGTGACGAGCAAATCAGCGAAGTTATCTATCACTTACGCCAGCTCAATATGGGTGTTGAAACCGTTGATGTTCGCAATACTGATACCATTATTCATATCGTGGTACGTAGTCGCAACCACTTAGCACAGGGTATTCGTGAACTACGCTCGCTGCTAGGTTTCCCTAACATTATACGGTTATATCAATTATAATAAGCTGATTTGCATCACTGATATAGTCGTGATGCAAATAGCTAAAATAGAACTGCTATTCTAGTAGCCATGAATCACTCACATAAAATATAAAAGGGACACCCCATGACTCGTCAAACCATCCAAACTGATAAAGCACCTGCAGCGGTCGGCACTTATTCACAAGCTGTAAAAGTCGGCAATACTGTTTATATCTCAGGTCAGCTTGGTTTTGATCCTGACACGATGGAACTAAGAGAAGGTTTTAAAGCACAAGCTGAGCAAGTATTTGAAAACATCAAAGCTATCTGTGAAGCAGCTGGTGGCAGTCTAAATGACGTGGTTAAATTCAATGTATCTTTGACTGACTTGAGTGATTTTGCTGTCTTGAACGAAGTGTTTGTCGCCAATCTAAGCGAGCCATATCCTGCCCGCGCTGCCGTCCAAGTAGCTGCTCTACCTAAAGGTGGCGTGGTAGAAATTGAGTCTATTCTTTATATCGAATAAGACAATATTGAATGCTTAGTATTAAGTGCTAATTTTAGCAACAGCCTATAAGTCATATCACAATAAGCTTAGCATCATGCTAAGCTTATTGGTCTCCGTTCTATTATTCTGATCTCATACTCACCTAATAAGACTGCGAAGCCGTTTATGTTGGTACAAGTTGCTCTGCCCGTTCCCCTTTATCGGGTGTTTGACTATAGCCTACCAGCTGATATGCTTGCTTTGCCAAACAGTGCGATACCGCAAATTGGCAGCCGTGTTGAGGTTTCGTTTGGTCGTCAGACTCTGATTGGTATTGTGATTGCTCATATTTCACAAGACGATAGCAACGTACCTGTTAATAAGATCAAACCCATCAATAAATGTCTAGATGCTGAGCCTATTTTGGACTCGGACATGCTAAAGCTTGCCTATTGGTTAGCACGCTATTACCACTATCCACTTGGCGACGTGTTAGCAGTTATCCTACCAAGCCTTGTCCGTCAAGGAAAACCATTAGACTTGCTGATTACCCATTGGCGCATTTTGCCTCATATTACTGATGATGATTTTCGAGCCAATGCCAAGAAACAAAAGCAGCAGTTCGACATGCTAAAGCTACATGGTCAGCACGGCGCAAGTGAAGATGTATTGCTACTAGAAGGTATGCAACGAGCCTTTTTAAAGACGCTAGAAGATAAAGGGCTAGTCGAGCGCTATATTCAGCCAAAACAAGCACCTGCTCCAGTTAAATTGGCAAAAATGCCACTTGATCTTAATGATGAGCAGAAACTTGCTGTCGACGCTATTATTGCTGCCCATGAGTCCGATACTTATACTGGTTTTTTGCTCAACGGCATTACTGGTAGTGGTAAAACCGAAGTTTATCTGCAAGCAATGCAAGCCATACTAGAGGCTGGCAAACAGGTTCTTATTTTAGTACCAGAGATTGGCCTCACACCGCAAACGCGGGCAAGATTTGCCAGTCGGTTCGCCGCCCACATTGTGCTATTGCACTCTGGTATGACCAATACTCATCGCTTGCAAGGTTGGCAAGACTGCCGTACGGGTCATGCACAAATCGTGATCGGTACACGTTCGGCTGTGCTATATCCTTTCGCAGACTTAGGCCTAATTGTCGTTGATGAGGCGCATGATGGCTCTTACAAGCAACAAGACACGTTACGTTATCATGCCGCTGATGTCGCTCTCTATCGAGGATTACGATACAAAATCCCTGTCATACTCGGCACTGCCACACCTTCTCTTGAGCATTTAAAACTGGTCGATGATGGCAAACTAGTAGAATACCAACTGCTTACTCGTCCAGGTAATGCCAAGCCTGCAACCATGCAGCTGATTGATGCTCGCTTGCAAAGTACCCATCAACAGGCTCAAGATGACGGTGCGCGCTATGATACAGGGCTGACGGATGCCATGATCGGGGCGATACGGCAAACGCTAGAGGCCGGTGATCAAGTACTAATATTTTTGAATCGTCGTGGCTATGCGCCTGTTCTCTTATGCGAGGCTTGTGGCTGGCAAGCTGACTGTCCGCGCTGTGACGCGCACCTGACCGTTCACTATAATAGCCAAGCTCAGCGAAACAGTTATTCAAACAACTCTTATTTGAAATGCCATCATTGCGACTGGCAAGCCTATATCCCTACCGTATGCCCTGATTGTGGTAGTCAAAATTTGGATGCCAAAGGTATGGGAACGACAAGGCTCAGCGAAAATCTACACGCAATCTTTGCTAATCCTCAAACTAGCAAAGAGCTCTATCCGATTATTCAAATAGACCGTGATACCACAAGACGCAAAGACAGCTGGGAAAATATTTACGAGCAAATTAATAAAGGCAACCCTGCCATATTGGTCGGTACACAGATGGTCGCCAAAGGTCATCATTTCCCTAATGTCACGTTGGTTTGCTTACCCAATGCTGATCGCGGATTTTTATCAGCAGACTTTCGCTCACCAGAGCATACCGCACAGCTCATGATTCAGGTGGCAGGCCGTGCTGGTCGAGGTGACAAAGCTGGCCGTGTATTGATTCAAACGTTGCAGCCTGATAACGAGTTATTATTAAAACTGGTCAAAGACGGCTACTTGTCATTTGCACGTGAGTTACTGCAAGAGCGTCAAATGATGGGCTTACCTCCTCATCGACATGCTGCCTTAATACGCTGTGAAGGCAAAACATTGGCAGCCACCACTCAAGCACTCAAGGATGCTATTGCGCACTTGCCTAATGCTCATAACCTCGCTGTTCTCGGTCCTATTGATGCGCCCATGAGTAAAAAGAATAGCCGCTATCATGGTCAGCTTTTGCTATTGGCTAAAGATCGTCGTCAATTGCACCATGTGTTAGGACAGTGGTGGCAGCCAGTGCTTGCCCTACCAAGTGCTAAATACCTCAAGCTTACTTTGGACATTGATCCTGTCGGTTGGTAGTTTTACCTTAAAATCTAACCAATAACCGTCTATGTTCCTGCTCATATCCGTCTTATGTTTACTTCGTCGTTACAGCTTCTTATGCTTGGCTATGTTAACTTTATAATGATCAAATGGCATACGATCAAGGCTCTATGCCTACTCTACCCATAGCAAACATCACTTATCAGTAAGTATCATCTATCGAACGTAACTATCAGCGAATTTGAGTATTATTATGAATCCAAATAGTCCAAACTCTGACGAGCATAATCATAACCAGCAGCATGATAGTACTGATGTGTCTAAGTACACTCAGGAAAACCAAGGCCATCACGATCATGATGAGCATCTAGAACAGACAACCACAGCACGAGATACTAAAGGCTATCAGCGCACCTTGCTGTTCAGCTTTATTATCATTACTGGTTATATGTTTATCGAAGCCATTGGTGGGTGGCTTACCGGTAGTTTGGCTCTGCTATCTGATGCAGGGCATATGCTAAGCGATGCGATAGCGCTTGGCGCCACTTTGGTCGCATTTAAAATCGGCGAAAAAGCGGCTACCCACCAAAAAACTTTCGGCTACAAGCGTTTTGAAATATTAGTTGCTACGGTGAATGGCGCGACACTTATCATAATCGCTTTAATGATTTTTTATGAAGCGATTAAACGCTTTAATTCACCGCCAGAAATTGCGACTCAAGGCATGCTTATTGTGGCGACTATCGGTATGCTGATCAATATTTTGGTCGCTTGGCTAATGCACCGAGGCAGTCAAAGTGGCGAGCCACACAGCCATAGTCATGGCATGGATGATGCCAAAGTCTCAGAACAAAAATCTGATAATACAGAACCCGTTAACCTCAATATGCAAAGTGCCTATTTGCACGTATTGAGCGATTTATTAGGGTCAGTGGCTGCGATTATCGCTGCACTACTTATGATGGGTTTTGGTTGGGTATGGGCAGACGCAGTGGCATCAGTAATCGTTGCTGTGCTTATTTTAATCAGTGGCTACCGTGTCGTACGTGATTCTGTGCATATATTAATGGAAGGGACACCCGCCAATATATCACTAGTCGACGTAGAGCAAAAATTACTCAAAAACGCCCAAGTACAAAAAGTACATGACCTACATGTTTGGAGTATTACTAGCGGACTTAATGCACTCTCTTGTCACGTGGTAGTCGATGGTGAGATGAGTATCCATGAGTCAAATACTCTAATTGCCAATCTCGAGAAAAGACTGCTGGAGCTTGGCATTCACCATGCTACTATTCAGGTTGAAAGCTCGTCTCATCCGCAGAATATCTCACATAGCGATGCCTTGGTCTGTGATATTTCGGGACAAGTACCTGCTGGCAACAGTCATATTGGTCATAACCATTAACGATACATTTTCAGTTAAGTGATTGAATAAAGAAGTCAGTAACTTGAAACACGACCTAGAAAATACAAGTATAACCCCACTCTCAACTTCGAAAGTGATTGAAAAAAGAAGAGCACCTCACTAATCTATTGTTTTCGACCAAGAAT
>NZ_JADQAN010000025.1:0-42018 GCF_022129425.1 Psychrobacter sp. Ps1
AAAGGTTTTTTCACCAGACAAATCCGTGAAATCTGTCGGCATCATGCGCATCTGATTCCACATTTTGCGCTTGTCATAGGCGGCTTCTAAATCTGTTGCGGCAATATCAGACAATAGTTTTTTGAAATCTGGTAGATGATAATTATCAAAGTCAGCGCGCTGTTTAAGTAGCTTCAAGAGATTGTGTGGATCGCGATGAGTCCAATCACTCAGCACGATCACATGGTCTTCTTCGATAGGATGACGCTCACGGCCTTTTGGTTCAATGACAATAGCACCGAGCATACCGGTTTGCTCTTGAAAGCCACTGTGTGAGTGATACCAATAGGTACCTGATTGTTTAAGTTTGAATTTATAGGTAAAGGTGCTATTTGCAGGAATACCATCGAAACTGATACCTGGTACGCCATCCATCTCAAAAGGTACGAGCAAGCCATGCCAATGAATAGAGGTCGACTCATTCATCTGATTATGAACACGAATGGTTACTGTATCGCCTTCTTGCATCTTTAGCGTTGGTGCTGGTAGCGAGTCATTAATCAGCGTCGCCATACTCGACTTGCCATTAACAGTAACGAGCTTCTTGCTGACATACAGATCAAACTCATTCCCAGTTAGGATAGGTACGATATGGTCAGATTTATCACTGTTGACGGCTACATTCTGCTGGCCTTTACCGAGCGCACTATTGGCAATAGACGGTAGGGTGGACAGCATGGATGCCCCTAACAAGGTAGAAGATCCTGTCAAAAAACGCCTGCGGTTAAGCATAGTTTTGTTCATAATTATTCACCTGATTTATGTCCATAAAGTGAGAGTTGAGTCTGTATTTATCAGCTAAGCCTATGTCTTTGGCCGCTTATTAATAGAGCTGGATAAGCTATTTAAACGACAACCAAGCTAGATTTGCTGCTGCGGTGTGTCAATAGTTGCATAAATAGCTGTTGAGCCATCTTTGTTAAGCTGCATCACTTTATATGGCATAAATTTATCTTGGTATTCCATACCTGGGCTACCGACTGGCATGCTCGGTACAGCAAGTCCGATCGCATCACTTGGCGGGTTTTTTAGGAACTGCGCCATATACTTAGCAGGGACATGACCTTCGAATACGTAGCCATCAGTAGTGACGGTGGTATGGCAAGAGCGCATTTGCTGCGGTACACTGTATCGCTCTTTAAACAAGGACACGTCTTCGACATTCTGTGCAGTTGCGTTTAAACCATGACCTTCGGCATAACCGACCCATTCTTTGCAGCAGCCACAATTGGCATCTTTATAGACGGTGGCTGAGATATTTTTTAGGATAGTTGATTGGGTATCTGAAGGAGCACTGACTGGCATTATTTCAGCTGTTGGTTGCTCCGTGTGCGTAGCAACAGTTGGCTCAGTCGCTGGTGTTGAGTCAGCAGCAGCGGAGTTAGGTTGACTACAAGCGGCAATCGTTAACGATAACGGCAATACCACGATCGCCGAGAGCACACGGCCAGATATCAGATTATGTTCATTAATAAATCTATTAGTATAGCGTCTCATAAAACCACTCCCGAGCGTCTGTCTGACGATTAAATATTATAAAAATTAGAGCCACATCACTGGATAAAATAGCACTGGACAAAATAGTGCTAGCAAAGCTTAAAACTCAAATCGCAAAAAGCAGCACTATTGAGCACTGCATTTTGTACAAAAAATCAATGTTGCATGCCGGATCCATCACCTGACATATCCATCTCACCATCAAATGACATATCCAACATACTATCGTCTAACCGAGTCGTTAGCATGGTGTACTGGTTTTCATTTAAGTCAGGTAACGATCTAATAAAAGCAACCATCGCCCATATTCTGTCATCATCGTGAGTAGCGCCCCAAGCGGGCATGCCAGACGCCATAATGCCATGTTTAATCGCCCAAAAGCTTTGTCTGGCACCAGCCTCGTTTTGATAGCGCTTAACGATATCCGCCTCAGTAAAGTTAGGAGGCTTTGGGTACATACCGCTATTTAAATCTGTGCTGTTGACGCCAGGAGACAAATGACAGCCAGCACACATATCTTTGTAATCTGCACCGCCCGAGCTGATCATTTCCGCCTTTTTTAAATTGGGAACCAAAATATTCTTACTGGCATGTTCAATTGAGCGTGTGCGGGCAGTTTCTAAAAAATCGTAAACCAGCG
The DNA here is from genome assembly GCF_022129425.1 of Psychrobacter sp. Ps1. Classification (NCBI taxonomy): domain Bacteria; kingdom Pseudomonadati; phylum Pseudomonadota; class Gammaproteobacteria; order Moraxellales; family Moraxellaceae; genus Psychrobacter; species Psychrobacter sp. Ps1. The sequence continues at coordinate 2,177 of NZ_JADQAN010000025.1, forward strand.
GACTATGAGCTCGATCAGCACCGATATTTATCATGCCACTAGTCACCACCATAAAAATGCCCACAATAGCGACAAAGACAGTAAACAGTATTCCTAGTAAAAACTTCATAGGTTTGTCCTAAAAATCCATTTTATTTAATATCCCATTACTGCTTGATCAGCTTCTCTGACAATATAGTCAAGTCTATATAAATCCGCTACAGCGTCATCCTCGCTAAGCATATTAATGTATAACTTGCACTCGGTTTCCTTGTATCGAAATTATATTGAACTGACTATAGTATTGAACTTATAAATTGATATTTACGAATCGCTATCGCTGCTCACACAGTGCTTTTGGTACATCGCTTTCATTTTGCTCATGTTGGTCATCATGGCTTTCATAGCAGGATCATTCATATCCATTTTGCTATGATCCATTTTTTGCATCATCTGCATATGCTTTTGCATTTTCTCACAGTTCATTTGGTCTTTTTCAGCATGCATTTTTGGGTCGTGCGCCAACGCAGAGGTTGAAACAACTAAGGCTATAGCAGTTGCTACGATTAATTTAGACAGTGGCATTGATTTGAGCAGTGGCATTGGTTTGAATAGTGACATGGTAAATCCTTATTTGATTTGGTATGTAGTCGAAAAGACTTTAAGATATTAAGTTACTTTAAAGCATACTTTAGTGATTCTGACAGAGAGATGACGGTAGGATTACAATTCTGTCATCTTGAGAGTTTTTGATGTTCAAAGTGGGGTTATGCTTTACTATGCTAGGTAAGCGTGAAAGGTATATGGAAAGCTATTATGAAAGTACTGCTGGTAGAAGATGAGTTAAAGCTCGGCGAGTATATAAAAAAAGGCTTAACCGAAGCTGGGTTTATCGTGGATCATCAGCTAACAGGATTAGATGGCTATCATGCATTGATGACGGAAGAGTTTAGCGTGATATTGATGGATGTGATGCTACCTGATGTTAGTGGTTTTGAGCTGGTGCGTAATTACCGAGCGGCTGGCAAGCATACACCTGTGTTATTTCTAACCGCAAAAGATGACTTGAGTGACAAGATAAAAGGGATTGAGATTGGTGGTGATGATTATTTGACCAAACCTTTTGCCTTTGCAGAATTGATCGTCAGGATGAAAAGCTTATTACGACGTGCCAATCAAGCCGACTATCAAAGTACGATTATGCAAATAGCGGATCTCAAGATGGATATTGGCAAGCGCACGGTGCATAGAGGAGATAAGCCTATTAAGCTCACGGCAAAAGAGTTTTCCTTACTACAGTTTTTATTAGAGCGCCGCGGTGAAGTGCTTCCACGCTCAATCATCGCCTCCCAAGTATGGGATATGAACTTTGAAAATGATACCAATGTGATTGATGTGGCGATAAGGCGTCTTCGTATAAAAATAGACGATGATCATGACGCAAAGCTGATTCATACGGTGCGCGGGATGGGCTATCGGTTGGAAGCTGTCGATACAGCGCTTGATAGCAAACCATCTCACGAAGCTGGCAATGTCTAATATGAAATATAGGTTTGATAATCGGCGTTTACCACTATTATGGCGTACTGTGCTATTGCTCACAATATTTGTTGTTATATCGCAGGTTATTATTTATATATGGATACAGCGTTCTGTTAAAGGCCATTTCGAGCAAATGGACGCTGAAATTATGACTCATGCGGCTTTTAATCTACGTAAGCGAGTGGTAGAACCTAGTAGCCCTATAACTTCCCAAACCCTACCTAGCTCTCAAAATCTATTGAATAATCAACAGTCGCTAAGAGCGGCACCTGACGTAATGCCTGATGGAGATACTTCTACCGCAGTGATATCAGATGAAGTTGATCATCAGCATTCTTCTTGGCTAGATTACGATCTAAAAACCATTATCGCTAATAAAGAAGGGCAGATACTGTCTAGTACCCCCAATAACTTTGCTCAAGAGCTAGGAGCAGGGTTTAATCTGTCATCACTGAAACAAGATAATGATAAGCAACAGTTTGTGACGAATATCAACAGCCGATACTATCGAGCAATGGTCATTGAAGATGACAAAAGGCTCGCGCTTATCGCACTGCCTATAGATGTGCATCATCAGTATTTATTACAGTTCAATCGTCAGCTTAGTATGATTTTGTTCGCGATTACCTTGTTGCTTGTCTCAGTAGCGGCGTTGGGTGTGTACTGGGGTTTTGCCCCTTTGGCGACCATCGTCCAAAAAATGAAAACAATGAATCCTGACAGATTGGATGATAGAGTCACGGTCAGCGATATGCCGTTAGAGCTGCGACCACTAGCAGAATCTTACAATTCGATGATGGCCAAGCTTGAAAGTAACTTTGAATCATTGTCACGGTTTTCAGACAATATCGCCCATGAGCTGCGCACTCCAATAGCGACACTCAGCACGCAAACGCAAGTCATGTTAAATAAACCGAGAGCTGGTGATGAATACATTGAGCAGCTACATCATCAGCATGACACGTTAGAGCAGCTGTCGGCCATGATAAACAACATGCTGCTGCTGGCAAAAACCCAAAAAGGATTGAGTGACTCGCAAATCAGTCACGTGGATACGGACAGTTTAATCACCAAGCTCGTTGATTACTACGAAATGATTGCAGAAGACCGAGGTATCGCTATTGAAACCAAAGGTGAGTTTAGCGCTGTCTTAGGGGATAAAAGTTTATTACAAAGGCTCTTTGCTAACCTGATATCGAATGCGGTTTATTATGCTGCTCAAGATAGCGTTATAACCATTAGTGCAGATAGAGTAATCTCAGATGAGATAGTGGGCACAACGATAACCAGTTTTCAGCAATCAAAACAAGCTATTTTACGAATGACCATCACCAACCAATTAGATGAGCCGTTGACACAAAGTGAGGCAGATAAGTTGTTTGAGCGCTTTTATCGACATCACAAAACAATAGATCGCCATACAGGAACAGGTTTGGGTCTATCTATCGTACAGTCTATCGTTGGGGCGCATAACGGTAACGTCAGTATTACTATAAAGGACGATGATTGCTTTCAAGTGAGTGTCGAGTTATTGGCGGAGGTTTAATCTTTTAGTAGGGCGTGTCCTCATTTTAAAAATGGTGATAAAAATGAGATAAATCGCAGTCAAACAAGGAAAATAGCGCAGATAATATCGAGATATTAGTCAGCTATTTGACACCGTTTGGCAAGATTTAGCCATTTTTAACTCATTTAGATGACTATCGATTGAATTGAGGACACGCCCTAGTCAACGATAGATATTCAATCTGAATAGATAAATTTGATAGATGGTTGCCTTGAAAACGAGCTGGTAATGACCAAGTAAATGTATATCTAATGCCCCATACAAAGTTAGAGATTATTAAAAGCTAGAAATTATTAAAAGGCAATAGGTAAAATAGTAAGTCGATAACGAACATAATACTTAAAACACAATCATAAAAATCAATTAGGGGATGACTATGCATATCACAGCTAATTTTGATGCAGGCAACATTGACATTATTAATGCAGACAACAAAAAAGACATTCAATTAGCGATTCGTCCAGATGTTGGCGGCGAGTTTTTTCAGTGGTTTAACTTTCGTTTGTCAGGTCAAATAGGGGAGCAGTATGTTCTCAATATTCTGAATGCAGGAGAGGCGTCTTATCTAGAAGGGTGGGAGAACTACCAAGCGGTGGCTTCTTATGATCGTCAGCATTGGTTCCGTCTGCCAACGTCTTATAAAGATGGCAAATTGACCATCGTGGCAGAGTTAGAATGTGAAACCATTCAAATTGCGTACTTTGCCCCTTACAGCTATGAGCGTCATCAAGATTTGTTGGCCGCAGTGCAAGTGGATCCGCTAGTGACGTTAGAGCATCTAGGCGAAACGCTTGATAAACGTGACTTGACCCTAGTCAAAATTGGTGACGGAGATGCTAGTAAGCGCAATATATGGATTACTGCTCGTCAGCATCCAGGTGAGACGATGGCTGAATGGCTGATCGAGGGTTTGTTGTATAGCTTGTTAGATAGTGATAATGCGACTGGCAAACAGTTATTAGACAAGGCAAACTTTTATATTGTCCCTAATATGAACCCTGATGGCAGTGTACGTGGACACTTGCGTACTAACGCTGCCGGAACCAACCTAAACCGTGAATGGCAAAGTCCAAGCTTAGACAAAAGCCCTGAAGTATTTCATGTGATTAATAAAATGGAAGCGACAGGCGTAGATCTATTTTATGATGTGCATGGCGATGAAGCATTGCCGTACGTATTCCTCGCTGGTTCACAAGGGACGCCAAGCTACAGTGACCGTCTTGCTGGACTACGTGATAAGTTTTCAGACGTATTAAAGTTAGCCAGTGCTGATTTTCAGTCTGAGATTGGCTATGAGATCGATGCACCAGGTGCTGCCAATATGACCGTTGCCACCAATTGGGTAGCAGAGCGTTTTGATTGTCTTGCTAATACGTTAGAGATGCCATTTAAAGACAATGATAATCTGCCCGATGAAGAGATGGGTTGGTCACCCGAGCGTTCTATCAAGTTAGGGGAAGCATCACTGGTAGCAATGCTAGCTGTGGTGGATGACTTACGATAACTATAGAAAAAAAGCTGCAGAAAATAAAAAGCTGCTAATGATGGCCGAGTGTTTTAGTAGTCATCGTTAGCAGCTTTTTTTTATTTTCATCTTCACATTCGCCAATAGCAGTCCTGATAAGATCAACATCATGGCCAGCATTTTCCACCACGTCACTACTTCTCCTGTGAGTAGTAGTGAGGTCACCATACCGAATACGGGCACCAATAGCGCAAACGGCATAACCTTGGAGGCGGTATTTTGACTGAGTAAGTGTGCCCACAGGCCAAAGCCAATTAAGGTTGAGATATAGACGATAAACCCAAGTGAGAGCCAAGACTTGAGCGATGCTTCAGTAAACGTCTCCAGCTGCCATGCATCAGTCTCAAATGTAAGAGAAGATATCGTTAACATCACGCAAGCAATGAGACCGCCCCAGACGACCAGCGCTAGCGCAGACAGAGCAGAGGCTTTATTTTTTCCAGTGCTAGATGTAGCAACAGATACCCTTGTTACTTGCTGCGTCTCTTGTAGGGTAGCTTTTTCTGAGGCCTGTTTTGATGCTTGCTTGGAGGCTTGCTTGGATGCAATATTACCAAAGCTCCAACCGATGGCCGCAATCAAAATACAGATGAACCCTGCCAAAGGCATATCACCGCCAAGGTTTAGCGCAATCACGCTAAGTCCTAGCACACCGACCAACATACCGACGATTTGCATACGGCTGACGGCTTCACCCAATATAAAGTATGCTAGCAATACCGTGATAAAAATCTGAATTTGTAGCAGTAGTGCCGTCAGCCCTGGGGATGAACCCAGATGCATCGCTGTAAAGACAAAGGCGTACTGCATGACAAATGTACCAATGGCATAAATAAACAGGGTACGGTTGAATTTAGGCGGCTTTAGAAACAAAACCAGAGGCACAGCAGTAAAGAAAAAACGCAGGGCGGTAAGCATCAATGGCGGAAAGCTCTCAAGACCCCACGCAATAAAAGTAAAATTTACGCCCCAGATAAAGGTAACCAGTATAGCCAATGCAGTATATATAGGGGACATATGAGCTATCCTAGAGAAATAGTATCCGTTGTCGGGAGTGGTTATATTTAATTGTGTTCAGCTTATGTTTGGCTGATATTTAGGCTTAGAATTATAGTCGAAAGGTCAATATATAATAAGAAGGTACTAGCACTATAGTCGATTCAATTTAAAAGTAGTACAAGGCAACCGAGTGTAGATGTACATGTGATACTTCAAGCGAGGTTAACGCTGTAATACTTTTATAGTGGAATGACTATATAAGTCTCTGATTGGTCAGTCTAACGATTGAGCCAATACCTCGAAAACTTTTGAATGACTCATCTGTGCCACATTGAACCGCATAAAGTTCTCAGCATTGTCCGATTGGCTAAAAACATTGCCCGGTGCCAATACCACACCCTGTGATAAACAGCGATTGGCCAATTCGGTCGCATTATTATTCTTAGGTAATCGGCACCATAGGAACATACCTGCTTGTGGGAGCAGCCACGGTACGATGCCTAATTTAGCCAATCGTGGTAGCGTATGAGTACGTGCGCTTGCCAGCCGAGTATGGATATCATTCATATGCTTACGGTAGCCGCTATCAGTCAACGCTGAGAACACAACCGCCGCTGCTAACTGACTGCCACCAAAGCCAGTCGCTATCTTTAAATCTACCAAGCTCTCGACCCATTCTGTAGGCGCTGCGATATAACCACAGCGTAGGGATGCGGATAACGTTTTAGAAAAACTGCCGATATAGAATACTCGTGACAACCCATCCAAAGCCGCCAATCTCGCCGCAGGCTTGACTTCAAAATCTGCAAAAATATCGTCTTCTATAATGTACAAGCCAGCCGCCTGAGCCAATTGTAATACACGGTATGCCGTAGCAGGTGATAACGTTGCACCAGTAGGATTGTGAATGGCAGCATTGGTGATGTACAGGCGCGGCTTATGCTCATCTAAAATCGCTGCAAAGGCCTCTACATCTGGCCCGTTTGGCGTATAAGGGACGCCAACTACTTTGACCCGATGGGCAAGCAGCTGTGCTCGAAAGTTAAAATAACAAGGATCATCGACGACAACCGTATCACCCGGCGTCAGTAAGAATCGAAAAATCAAATCTATCGCCTGAGTGCCTGAATCTGTCAATATTACCTGTGACGGTTCTGCATTGATACTTAATCCTGACATACGCCGTGTGAGTAATTGACGCAATGCTAACAGCCCTAGTGGCGTTGCATACTCACTGATAATAGACGCGTCAGCCTTTGCTACATTTCGCAGACCACGACGTATACCTGCCTCAAATAGCCAGTCCGCTGGCAACCACCCACAGCCTGGCTTTAGCGCACCATCGGGTGGCTCCAGCGACTGCCGTGATACCCACAATGGATCTATCACTCGATCAATTTTTGGTGCTATATCTGTCAATGATAGCGGTGCTGTTGTCTCTGCCACATAGAACCCTGCACCAGGCCGAGAGTAAATAAAGCCCTCAGTTTGCAGTCGCTCATAGGCTTCAACCACGGTAGATGGCGAGAACCCATACTCGTTGGCAGTGGCACGGACGGAGGGTAGTCGCGACTCTGGCATGTAGGTAACGGTCGCTATTTTCTCTTTTACGTCAGCCATGACAACTTCGATGCGTGTTAGCTTCTTATTCATATTTTTTACAATTTTTGGTAAGGCGAATTTTGTGAAGGTTTTATCTTAAGGTTATAGCTAGGACAATATATGGGTAGGATATCCGAACTGTATGGGTTTTATAGTCCAAACAGTTCTGTCTAATTGTACTGAATTGTATATAGATAACCTACTGTGCTTTTGTTTTAATTATTGAACGTAAACGATGTGGAGGTAGGTGTCATTCTACTGTGAATCACACTAACCTCAGTCAATTCAGCGATTATTATTCAACAAGCAGCGATATATGACCACTAAAAAATATAATAAATATCTGGCCTTTGCCTTATGCGTGATAACGACAAGTGTCAATATCCAAGGCCCACTTTATGCCGTCTATGCACACAATGATGGCTATGGTGTACTAGCAACTACGATAGCGTTTTCCTTTTATGTATTAGGCGTCATACCTGTATTATTAGCTTTCGGTGGGTTGTCGGATCGGATCGGACGACGTAAGGTGATTTTAATCTCTTTGGCACTATCGGTAGCAGCAACGGCTCTTATGTTGTTTTATCCGTACACGCGAGCGCTAGCATTAGCGCGATTCATACTGGGTGTGGGAACAGCTCTAATGGCTGCGACGGCGACTGCCTATATGATTGAGCTGCTCGGCTCAACAGATACGATGCGTGCGACAGCGTGGGTGACGGCCAGTACAACGATAGGTTTTGGTCTTGGCCCTGTATTGACGACAGTTTCTTTGATGTTTTATGAAACCGATCAGCCAGCCAGTTTTTTCTTACTGCTAGCGAGTGGGCTGTTCGCTATGTTTTTGTTATATCAATTACCAGAGACAGCACCTAAACGCACTAATTTGCCCACCTCTATGCTACGGCTACCTTATTTTAACCGTGAGGTCATCTGGTATGGCAGCGGTATTTTGATTTGTTGGGCGACGACAGGGTTGGTATTGTCAGTTATTCCCTCAGTACTGGCCACATATGGCCTCGCTAAATATGCAGGGATATCCTCTATGTTAGCCATCAGTTGTGGATTGATCGTTCAGCCAATCGCCCGAAAGCTTGACCCTCAAGTTTCAAGCAAGCTTGGTCTTCTGATCTTACTACCAGCTTATGCTTTATTGGCTTGGGGGATGTTGAATGCCAATCTACCAGTCATTCTTTTGGCGGCATTTTTGGCCAGTACTAGTTGCTATGGCTTTGTCTATTTAGGCGGTATGTTAGGAGTCGCAAAATCTGCTGGAAATGAGCAGGCACGTGCAAGTGCAGGCTATTTTTTGATGGCATATATAGGGCTTAGTGTACCCGTCATCTTTACTGGTTTGATTGTGGATCGGTATGGTGCTGCTACTGCGTTCTACGCCTTTGGTGTGTTTTCATTAGTTGGTGTGATTGTCTTGTTTGCTAGCCAGCCTATGTTGAAAATCGGACGTCATTCGAACGCCAGTTTGCATAGCGTGACTTAGAATAAAATTGATAGTACAGTTTTCTATTCATTGTCTTTTCAATTTTTCATGGTTAGGTTACTTTTCCATTTTGTTATATGAATTGTTTTAGTTTATTTGTTATATCTGGCAGGCATGAGCGGTTCTTTGATGTCATTCATAAAGCTCATGTATCTGAATATCTACTACTGCCCAATCCATTCCTTCAAAATCTGGATTATCTTTATGTCTAGTACTATCGGTAGGTAGAGGAATGGCTTCGCCATCTTCTATTAATCCTTTTAGATGGAGCATAATCGCTTCTTTAGCATTATTAAAGATATCTGCACGTTCATCGCTGGCTGAATAGCAACCCACTATGTCTGGGATAAGTATGCCATAAGCTGTTGTTTCATTACTTGGCGCAATTGCTATGGGATACTGCATTTAACATTCCTCATGAAGTTTGAACCTAAGTATAACTGCAAATTGTTTAGATAATGCTCTACATAACCCCTTAAATATAACTCACTTTCAAAATTATATTGAAAGTGTTTTAGGTGATGACTACTGTTTGAAGCACAACACTTTCATTACAATGGACGCTATCACGACGGATAAAATAGAACAGGTATCCAAAACTGAAACAATAATTCAAACAATAAGGGCGGTTTATGACTCTGAATACCACTAAAACAATTTTAATTACTGGCAGCACAGATGGCATTGGCAAATTGGCAGCGCTAAAACTGGCAGAAGCTGGGCACCAAGTGTACTTGCATGGCCGCGATGCTGACAAACTTGCTAGCGTCATTGCAGAGGTTCAAGCAGTCGCGACAGGCGCAGCAGTAGATAATATTGATGGGTTTGTGGCTGATTTTTCTGATTTAACGGATGTGCTAAAGATGGCAGCAGACGTCAATGAAAAACTGCCCAAGCTTGATGTGCTCATAAATAACGCAGGGATTTATACCACGGCATCAGCATTGACTAAAGACGGTCTGGATGTACGCTTCGTAGTCAATTATCTAGCGCCTTATGAGCTGACCAATGCTTTATTACCTTTGCTCAAGCAGTCTGATAAAGCGCGTATCGTGAACTTAAGCTCAGCTGCGCAAGCGTCAATATCTTATCAAGCATTTTCAGGCCAGACCCGCCTTGATGATAAGGATGCTTATGCCCAAAGTAAGCTGGCACTCACGATGTGGAGTATGGCATTAGCTGGCACCGTCGCTAGCAACGATATCAATGTCATCGCCGTCAACCCAGGCTCGCTGCTGAACACAAAAATGGTCGATGAGGCTTATGGTCAATATTGGTCATCAGCAGACAAAGGCGCAAACATCCTAACCGAGTTGGCCATCTCGGATGAGTTCGCTGATGATACTGGTAAATACTTTGATAACGATATAAAAGATGGCGCACATGGCGATGCAAAAGGGGCGTTTGGTCGACCACATGCTGATGCTTTAAACCAAGCAGCCATTGCAGAGCTTGAGCAGCAGACTCAGACAGTATTACAGTCAATTTTTGCATAACATGCATAAGACTTACATTTAGCAGTATTAATAAATTTCAAAAAATTGAAGCATTACTAACTACATTCTCAAAAATTTTACTATTAGAAACTTTCTCATTAAAAACAGGATACAATATTATGCAAACTATCAAAGCCATTGGTTATCAAAACAATCTACCTATCGATAATGAACAGTCGTTACAAGATATTACCCTTGATAAGCCAGTTGCTTCAGGCCACGATATTCTCGTAGAAGTGAAAGCCATATCAGTCAATCCAGTAGATTACAAAATTCGTGAAGGACGACCTGCCGCAGAGGGTGAGTATGCTGTGATTGGTTGGGATGCTGCCGGTACTGTGACGGCTGTCGGTGAAGACGTCAGTTTATTCTCAGTAGGCGACAACGTCTATTATGCTGGAGATTTGACCCGTTCAGGCAGCAATGCTGAATATCAGTTGGTCGATGAGCGTATCGTTGGACACATGCCAGCCTCTTTATCTTTCGCTGAGGCAGCAGCATTACCACTGACGACGATTACAGCTTGGGAGATGTTATTTGATCGTTTGCAAGTGCCTGTCTCTGATAGCGCAGCGAATGACAGCAATAGTAGCGAGGATGCTAATAACGTCTCAGTATTGGTCATTGGCGCAGCGGGCGGTGTTGGATCTATCTTAACTCAGTTATTAAAGACAAGAACGTCTGCCACGATTATTGGTACGGCTTCAAGAGATGAGAGCGTGCAGTGGCTCAAAGATTTGGGTGCTGATCATGTTATCAATCACCGCAACCCATTGTCTGATGAACTACAAAAAATAGGTATTGCTGAAGTAGATTACGTGGTGAGTCTCAATAACACTGAAGATCATTATGAAGAAATCATTAAATGCTTAAAGCCGCAAGGTAAGCTTGGACTGATTGATGATCCAAAATCACTAGATGCCAACCCGCTTAAAACCAAAAGCTTAAGCCTGCATTGGGAGTTTATGTTTGCACGCTCAATGTTCAGTACGCCAGACATGATTGAACAGCATCATTTATTAAATGCAGTGGCAAAATTGATTGATGCAGGCGAGATCAAAACCACGGTCGCTCACAATCTTGGGGCTATCACCGCTGAACATCTACGTAGTGCGCACCAAATGCTAGAAAAACAGCAAGCGCATGGCAAGATTGTATTAGAAGGCTGGTCTGCATAACGCATAACGCCATTTAGATTAATAGGTCCAATGTGACGCTTTTAGCAGACACGTTGGACCTATTTAAATCAATGATAATAATAAACATAGGATAAATAGATGAGCACGCAAGCAAACAAACCACTTACCATCATCGCCACTATCAAAGCCAAACCTGAGCACGTTGAACAAGTCAAAACTGAGCTACTTAAACTGACAGCAGCATCACAAGATGATCAAGGTTGTATCCAATATGACTTGCATCAAGAAAATGCAAATAGTAACGGTTTCGTTGTTTATGAGATTTGGGAAAACAACGAGTGTCTTCAGCAACATGTACAAAGCCCGCATTTCCAAAATTATGTACAAGTAACAGATGGGATGGTCGATGAGTTTGTCGTCACTGAAATGACAGTTATCTCATAGGTTTGATCTATATTCTGCTGCTGACGATAAAATAAATGGTTGAAAGTCATGACTGATAAGATTGACTTTTATACTTCAAAACAGCGTTTATTGATTTATACGCTATTTATTTGCTATTGATCGATGATTATTCTTGAGCAACGTTCAAAACGATTTTACCGATATGTTTCTTTTCTAAGAAAACCGCTTGAGCAGTATGTATCTCTTTTAATGGAAAGGTACACGCCACGATTGGATTTATTTTACGTTGTTCGATACAGTTAACGAGGTTTTGGAATACTTCAGGCTGTAGTACGGAACAGCCGTAAAAGGTTAAGTCTTTTAAATAAAGTGTTCTGATATCTAGCTCCAGTTATTCATAAACCGCTACTATATTAAATACGCACCTCATCATTACCGATCCATTTGGGTCCTATCTCAACCTCAATATCACGTGCAGTAATGGGCTCAGCGCACTTGGAGCATACTGTCACAGGATGCATAATGTGACCACATGCCTTGTGTCTATGCAACAGTGGTGCCCCGCGTTCATCAGCCATGTATTTATCACCCCAACTGACCAATGCCAGTACGACAGAGTGCAAATCTAATCCGCACTCTGTCAGTCTATATTCCTCACGTAGCGGCCGCTGCTGATAGGCGACTTTTTTTAAAATATCGTATTCAACCAGTTTGCGAAGACGGTTAGATAGGACATGGCGTGTAATGCCTAAGCGTTGCTCAAATACGTCGAATCGCCTGACTCCCAAAAAACAATCACGTAAAATCATGAGCGTCCAACGATCACCAATGACTGCTAAAGTGCGAGCCACCGAGCAAGACTGTTGGTCCAGTTCATCCCAGCGCATAGGTTATCTCCTTTATCTTTAAGCTATAGGTTAGCTTGACAGGGTCCAAAAATAAAGCTATGTTTTTGTTAGTTCTAAAAAGGAACCTATAAGGAAATAGACATGAACAGAGCACCCGTAGCAGTTGTAATCGGCGCAGGCGATGCCACTGGCAGTGCTGTTGCCAGACGTTTTGCGCGAGAAGGTTTTACTTTGTGCGTGACCAGAAGGACTGTTGAGAAGCTAGAGGCATTAGTCAGTGATATCGAAGCGGCTGGAGGAGTAGTCAAGCCATTTGGTTGTGATGCACGTGTCGAGCAAGAGATGGTTGAGCTATTTACTCATATTGAAAAAGACATTGGCCCGATTGAAGTCGTGGTGTTTAACATCGGGGCAAACGTTCATTTCTCTATCTTAGATACGACAGAAAGGGTCTATCGAAAAGTATGGGAGATGGGTGCTTTGGCGGGGTTTTTGACAGGTAGAGAAGCGGCAAAAGCCATGATTCCACGTGAGAGGGGGACAATTATTTTTACGGGTGCAACAGCGTCTTTACGCGGTAGTAAAGGTTTTTCAGCTTTTGCTAGTGCTAAGTTTGCTCTGCGGGCACTGGCACAAAGCATGGCGCGAGAGTTGGGGCCAAAGGGCATCCATGTCGCACACCCTATCATTGACGGCGCCATTGATACTGATTTTATTCGTGACAACTTTCCTGAGCGCTATGAGCTAAAAGACCAAGACGGTATTTTAAATCCAGAACATATCGCTGAGCAGTATTGGCAGTTGCACTGTCAGCCAAGGGATAGCTGGACGCATGAGCTGGATTTACGCCCATGGATGGAAACTTTTTAATCTTATCTGGTTAATAACCGTCAAAATTTTAATGGATTTTTAATATATTGCAAGGAATGCAAAGATGAGTAAACAAGTAGAGTTTTTCTTTGATGTGGGTAGCCCAGCCAGTTATTTGGCATGGACACAGTTAGCGAGTATCGCGCAGCGTCACAATGCCGAGATTGTTTGGCGACCTATGTTACTTGGCGCAGTGTTTCAAGCCGTTGGTAACACCTCACCAGCTGCCGTACCTGCTAAAGGCGCTTATATGCTCAAAGACCTGAAGCGTTTTTCAGCCATCTATGACGTGCCTTTTTGCTTCAATCCATTTTTCCCAGTCAATACGATGCAGCTTATGCGCGGTGTTACCGCTTATTTGGGGACACCTAAATTTGAGAGTTATTTATCCGCTATCTTCAATGCGCTATGGGCTGAAAAGTTAAATATGGAATCACCAGAAGTTGTGGCTGAAGTTCTGTCGAAAGTAGGCATTGAGGCGACTGATTTTAAGGTACGTATTAGTGAGCCTGAGGTTAAAGCGCGTTTAAAATCTAGTACCGAAGAAGCAGTAGCACGAGGCGTATTTGGGGCACCAAGTTTCTTCGTAAATGGTGAGATGTTTTTTGGTCAAGACCGGTTGAGCTTTGTTGAAGATGCTTTGAGAGACTGAGAATAGTAAGTCATAGGATATATAGATTGCACTGTACTAGCTCAACGATAGTCCATTGGCTTTCAATCCACCAGACATCAGCCGTGATAAGTAACCGTGATTTTTCTTCACTGTGGTTTCTCCAGAAAACAACCTTGCCACTCAGTTTAATGACTAAGCTCTATGGTGACATTAAGACAAGTCTATATAGTGATAGTTTTGCTTAGACTGCTCTAGTTCCTCTAAATCTATATCTACTGTTACTATATCTGGCGACGAACCAAGTTTTTTGATGATTCGTCCCGTAGGAGAGACGATTAGGCTCTCTCCTACAAACTGACCGCCATGACCGACGCCGACACCATTGCAGGTAATCACAAAACATTGGTTCTCTATAGCCCGAGCTTGAGTCAATACATAGTGGTTATTTGCATAGGGAGACATATTGCCGTTTGGCATAAATATGATCTGTGCGCCTTTTTTTGCCAGTGCTCTTGAGCCTTCTGGAAACTCTAGCTCAAAACAAATCTGAGCACCGCAAACCACATCATTAATGCTAACCACTGACAAGTCTTCTCCGCTCGTAAATACCCCAACATCATCAAGCCAAAGCTTTGACTTTCTGTGTTTATGAATGATTTTGCCGTTTTTTATAAAAGAACATGCGTTATAGAAAAGTTGATCCTGTTTGTCAATATGTCCAATAATGATGGTTGAATCTGTATTTTTGCTTGCTTCCAATATGCTGTGAAAGTGCTCTGTTGATTGATGATACAACGCTTCAATATTGTTTAGCGTCGGAAAGCCAGTCAAAGCAAGTTCTGGAAAAATCATAAAGCCATCGCAGGCTTGATGATCATGGATTGATTTTAATATCGCAGCAGCATTTACCGATACTTGATAATCGGTAATATCCATTTGATTGAGGACTATTTGCATAGGTCTTGCTCTTTATCGTAGGGGGTTGATACTTTCACAGTGCTTATTGGTCGCAATTATAGGTAATATTCGTTAATGACGGTCTTTAGAAACGCTTATTTAAAATGCTATTTAAAACACTTTTAAAGACATTGTGACTCTAACCAACGACTCAATTTAATGATGTCTGGTTGATTTGACTTTAAGTCATTATAAAAGAAATAGAAACTGTCGCCAGTGAGTAATTCATGCATTGGGATTTTGACAAGATTTTGCTGATGTGTTTGTTCTAGCATCATATAGTTGTCGGTAAGCGTAATACCTAAGTTATAACGTGCAGCCTGTGCGGCAAGCAGTACATGGCTAAATTGATTAATCTTTACCTCGCTTGGCAGCTCAAACCCGCCTGCTTTACACCATTTTAGCCAATCATTAGCCGTACCTTCACTTTTGTCAGAATATTTTACGGACAGTATAGGGTGTTGCCATAACGCCTCAGGCAATGGCTGATCCTTTATTTCCGCCCAAAGCTTTTGGCCACAGACAGGAAATAGCTTCTCAGCGAATAAAAGCTTGCTGACTACATTGCGTTTCGGTGGATTGACGGTAATAAAGCAATCCGAACATTGCTCATTATAGTCGTCTTGGTCTGTCACCATATTTAAGGTCAGCTCAATCTCTGGGTGCTGTTCGCGGAAGTTTTCTAACCGAGGAATCAACCAATTGACAGCCACTGAACTATACAGCGCTAGGCGAATATGGCCAGGCTTATCATGGCGAATGGCCTGACTGGTATTGGATAGAGTAGTCAGCGATTGATTTACTTCTGTGAAATAGCGAGCACCTATATCTGTTAAAGAAAGGGTTCGGCCCTGCCTATAAAATAGCGCTTCACCAAGATACTCTTCAAGCATTCGAACCTGATGACTCACGGCACTTTGCGTCACGTTGAGGCTTTCTGCTGCCTTAGAAAAACTATTAAGCCTTGCTACAGATTCAAAGCATTGTATGGCACGTAATGGAGGAAGTTTCATTATGAGTTCAACTAATACTAAACGTTTTTATATCATTATACGTCATGAGTATACGCGAATATACTATTTATCTGACCATTAGATTAAATGGCTTAATTTAAAATTTTATGTATTTTGAGATAGGTATAAGCATGATAATGCCGAAGATGAGTGTTGGATTTGCAATGATACTGTTGGTTGCAGGAAACATGATTGCAGTCCTTTCAGATGCGCTGATAAAAGAGTTGCCAGATGGCGCAGCGGTCTATCAGTTTGTGCTATTGCGTCAGCTAACAGCTGTCTTGATGCTGCTACCGTTTTGTTTATTCAACCAAAAAGCCAAGCTACTTAGTAACGTAAAATGGCATTTTGTACGTGGGCATATTTGGTTGTTTGGCGCGGTATTCATGGTGTTGTCTATCCAAGCGTTACCGCTGGCAACGGTGAATGCGATTTTTTATACTGCACCTTTACTGATGTTGCCGTTAGGGTTCCTGTTTTATAAAGACAGACTTACAGCACCAAGCATCATTGTGGCAATACTAGGCTTCATAGGCATTCTTGTCGTGGTAAAACCAACACAAATTAATATGGGTGCTATATTTGCGTTGATCGTGGCCTTAACCATGGCGACAAACAATCTATTGGTTCGTAAATTGCCTTCGAATCATACCGTTGCACAAACACTGTTTTTGACCAATTTAGTCGGAATACCGTTGGGGCTTGGTTTGGCTATTTGGGAAAATGCCCCTTTGAGTTGGTACGCGCTATGGATAGCAGCAGGCTCGAATTTGTTTATTTTGATCTATGCGGGTATCTGCGTACTGGTCTACCGAGCGGTTGAAGCACATAAAATATCTAGTGCAGAATATACCGGTCTGTTAGGAGCAGTGGTTATCGGCATCGTATGGTTTGATGAAATACCAGATATCAGTCTTTTGATAGGTTCGGCTCTGATTGTCTTACCTTTGATTTGGCTCGCCACGCTTGAGTCCATTAAATATAAAAGAACAGCCTTATAGCGTTTTGAAACATAGAGAGCGGATAAAGAAAGCGTCATAATATTAGCATGACTTTATGTCATGAATTCGTGTGTTTAAATCGTTTTTTCATACTCATTTTTTGTGGCAAATTACTATAGACACAACCATTCAGGCAAGGCTCTAGTCTTCAAGGGCGCTCTTGTTTGTTGAAGTTATTACTATGAGGTAGGCCAAATAATGAGCAATATAACCACATTCTCAGTCACATCTTCAAATCGAAAAATCGACCTTTCACGGCGTCGAGGTGGCGCGTTTAAAGCTGATGGCTCTCTGAACGATAATGACCGTGTCGAGATAGGTCCAACAGATCTTGCATTCAATGAGTGGGCTGAGCTAGGGTTGACACCTCCTAACCTTACACGAATGCGCGAATATCGCCTCCAAAGAATCGTAAAAGAACTACAGAAAAGAGATCTTGGCGGCATCTTATTGTTTGATCCTCTTAATATTCGATATGCGACTGACTCCACAAATATGCAGGTATGGGTAACCCATAATCACTCTAGAGCCTGTTTTGTATCGGCATCAGGCCATCTTATTTTATGGGATTTTCACAATTGTGAGCACTTATCAGCACACCTTCCTTTGATCAAAGAAGTCAGAGGAGGCGCTTCTTTCTTCTACTTTGAAACCGGTGATAGAACTGACGAACATGCCTCTAGGTTTGCTTCAGAAATTCAATCTATTTTACGGGAGCATGCTGGAGACAATAAAAGATTGGCTATCGATAAAATTGAAATTGCTGGTTTCAATAAGATAAAACAGTTAGGAATCGATGTTTTTGATGGTCAGGAAGTGATGGAGTTTGCTCGATCTATTAAGAACGAAGATGAAATTAATGCCATGCGATGTTCAATTGCCTCAACAGAGGTTGCGATGAAGTGCATGCAAGAAGCAACAGTACCCGGTATCACTGAGAATGACATATGGTCTATTCTTCATGCGGAAAATATTCGTCGAGGTGGTGAGTGGATAGAATGTCGAATTCTTTCTTCAAGGCCTAGAACCAATCCTTGGTTTCAAGAAAGTGGCCCTCGAATTGTGAAGGAAGGTGAGTTACTTGCATTCGATACAGATCTGATTGGCCCTTATGGAATGTGTGCGGACTTGTCTCGAACTTGGATGATTGGAGAGAGCTTGCCAAGTGCAGAGCAAAAGCATCTCTATCAGGTAGCTTATGAACATATCCAACACAACATGACTATATTAAAACCAGGAATGACATTTGAAGAGGTGACAAAATCTGGTTTATTGCTTCCTGAAGAATATAGAGCGCAAAGATATGGTGTGATGATGCATGGCGTTGGTCTTTGTGATGAATACCCGTCTATTCGTTACCCCGAAGACCTTGAATGCCATGGCTATAGTGGTGTACTGGAGCCGGGTATGACCCTCTGCGTTGAAGCGTATGTAGGTCGAGTTGGTGGTAAAAATGGTGTCAAACTTGAAGATCAAATCATTATTACAGACACTGGGTTTGAAAACCTTACTAACTATCCTTTCGAAGCCGCTTTATTGGCTAATTAAAGATAGTTTATTGGTTGTCTGAATATTGTCTCAGAGCTTTTGGATTATGCTTGTTTGAATATCATTGATGGTCATCTATAAAAGCTTGTTAAGATAAAGATTTGACATAGGTATAGTGCATTATTTGCGAGTTTAGGTGATTGGCATACTGATCAACACGCTGATAGCCATTATTATCGTAGTATTGATAAGTACATAAAGTGTCTGTATGTAATGCATACGTGTCTGCGCCCTGTGCGATGAGATAAATCTCAAATGCTTGAATCAATGTCGCTCCAATACGGTGGCGACGATAGTTTGGGTCCACACAGAAGAACTGCAGCTCGCTATCAAAATTGACTGTCTTTCGTTTCGCACCAGTCGTTTCTTTTTTCTGTAAATCACTTAATACCTGTCGACCTTGATCAGATAGACGCAGCTTGTTTTCTATCTGATCAATAATGGGCTTATCATCGAATGATAAAGCTTTATGTGGATCTTGTCTAGTGATCCCTATCACCACACCACAAATGATGTCATCATATTCTGCAACTTGTATAAAAGTAGCGCGATGACAGTCTTTCGCAAGAAATAGGGTAGCCAGTTGCTTTAGAACCTGCTTATCTGTTGCAGTAGTAAATACACTCAAATTCATATTGACGATAAAAAGCTCAACAATGGCTGCAAAGTCTTCAGGCGTAGCACGACGATACTGTATTGTCATAAGTTGCTCTCTTTTATCATTAAAAGTACTGGCGTACGCTGATTGACCCGGCATACGCCAGCACTTTGACACTTGTATTTTGCTAACGGACTTAGCAAAATATAATACTTTTTACCTAATAGTCCGTATTTACCACTTCATTTCACCTGTATTTACTTTACTGCCTATTTGTAAATTAGTATCCCCAGATAACGCGGGATAAGCTGCTTCCATGGTAGAAATTACTTTTTCTGACTGCTTGGAGTCTTGCTTTTTTGCCTCATCCATTGCTTTCTCAAAGGTTTTTAGATAACTGAGAGTGAAATCAACAGCATAGTCTTTTTTGAGTAGGTTGCCTGAATAGTGACCTGGTATCACAAGGTTTGGCTTTAATTGCTTCATGTGTTCCAATGATTGCATCCACTCGCTACGAACTTCTTTAGTTTGGGTATCAGCAGTCCACACATGCATACCTGATGTTACCGACACACCGCCGAAAACGGTTTTTGACTCTGGTACCCACATATATGCTTGATGGGTTCCCATCTCTTTGATTTCGATTTTGTGACCTTCTAGGGTCAGTGTAGACTGATCAAGTGTTTGCGGTACTGTGATCTTGGTAGGCGCATGTTTACCAAGGATTGGGCCCCAATGCTTTAATTTTGCATCTTTAGTCGCTTCAATGTGTTTAATAATAGAAGGGCTAGACATAACCTTTACATCAGGGAAGGCTTTGACTAAAGGCTGAAGACCGAAATAGTAATCTGGATCGCCTGCCGTGATATAAATCATTTTTAGGTCTTTATTGCTCTTTTTGATCATATCAACCAATGCCTCACCGTCTTTGACACTAAACTGTGCATCGAACAAGATAGCATCTTTCTCGCCACTTGCCAGCACAGAGGTCACTGGTAAAATAGCATTTTGATCAGGTTTATATGCTTGCAGTTTTAGATCGGCTGCGTTTACTTGGGTTGCGAGCAGTAGCACACTGGCCGCCATAGAAGCTGTCATTAATTTTTTCATAATTCACCTATATTTTCGTTTGAGTAAATAGACCGCGTTAATGGCGGTATTCGTTGTTAGTAGCTATTCTATTCGATTGTATTTCGTTTAAATACGCTATAATTCGGTATTTACTGTTTCAGTTTTCGCGCAAATAAGGATGGAGAGATGGATAGGCTGACCGCGTTGCAGGTGTTTGTTACGATCGTTGAACAAGGTAGCTTAAGCCGTGCCGCGGACAATTTAGACATGTCTAGAGCTAAGGTAACGCGCTATCTGACAGAGCTTGAGAGCTGGATGGATATGCGCTTATTACATCGCACAACTCGAAGTCTGAGCCTCACTGCACCTGGTGAGCAGACTCTTGAGGTGGCGTACCAGTTGCTTGGATTGACTGACTCGTTGGATCAGATACGCAATCAAAATACTTTGGAGCTAAAAGGTCAGCTGCGAATCACTGCCAGCTTTTCGCTGATTGATAGCCTTTTGATGGATGTGGTTGGTCGCTTTGTTTCTCACTGGCCCCGAACAGCAATTGATATTCTTACCACTGATGATTCGGTCAATTTAGTTGATGCCCGTATTGACTTGGCGATTCGTATCACCAATGACTTGGAGCCAAATGTCGTTGCCAGACGTATCGGTGAGTGCCACTCTATCGTATGCGCTGCACCTGAGTATTTACAAAGGCGTGGCAGACCTACAGATGTACAGTCGCTTGTACATCACAACTGTCTATCATTTGCGTATTTTGGACGGTCGGCATGGGTGTTTGACGGGCCAAATGGTCCAGAGT
Organism: Psychrobacter sp. Ps1; assembly: GCF_022129425.1. Taxonomy (NCBI): domain Bacteria; kingdom Pseudomonadati; phylum Pseudomonadota; class Gammaproteobacteria; order Moraxellales; family Moraxellaceae; genus Psychrobacter; species Psychrobacter sp. Ps1. The sequence continues at coordinate 23,262 of NZ_JADQAN010000025.1, forward strand.
CTGTTCCTATCTCTGGCAATATTAGCGCCAATATCTCTGAAGTCTTGCTCTCTGCCACGTTGCGTGGACATGGGATTAGTTTACAGCCATCTGGCGCAGTCAAATCTTTGATTGCATCTGGACAACTTATTGAGTTATTGCCTGAATGGAAACCCAAAACCTTGGGTGTTTATGTGGTTTATGCCAATCGAAAGCAGGTGACACCACTACAAAGAAAGTTTATTGATTTTCTTGCCGAAGAAATAAAGCGTTCGCCTTATTGGTAGCAAGTAATGGATGGCTCGGAATATTTGTTTATACTATTTTAAAAAAAATAAAGTAGATTAATAAGAAATATTATTAAAAAACGTCAGAAATCTATAGCAGAAACTCAAACGGTCAATAGCAACGTTACAATGATGTTTATTGACCATTTGATAATGTCTAGACTTCGCTATATCCCATATAGGATGGCCAAGCCTGCTTATAGGGTTGTTGTTCTTTTATACAGTTCTTATATCGTTGGGAGCTATCGCTATAAATATTTGAGGATAGTAATGTGCTTATTACTATGTTTGAATTTAGCAAAAGCACGCATTAAAGGATACAGTAAAATGCTCAGTGCAATCGCAATGAACCAAAGTGTACTAACGTCATTTACACCAAAATATTCCCCATGCGTCATACCGAACTGTTGAACAGCAAATACATACAGCAGCTTCAATACATAGAGATGTACGATATAGAAAAACATGGGTACAGAACCGATGACAATAAGGGGTTTTGTCCATGATTTGGTTTCAATCTTTTGGAGCATTACCAATAAAACCAGTCCTATGCCCACATTCCACAATATAAAGAGTAACGATGGCGGATATTTAGTGAGATTCATAAAGCTCATGAAGGTTTCGCTCAGAGTCGGCATCATCAGCCATGCTTGATCGCCGTATACATTGGCCAGTCGCAGTACCACAAATAACGCGATACTCACCATACCAAATGTAAGTAACGTACGGTTTCTCTTTTGCACAGACGTAGAGTCACCGAATACAGATGTACCGATACAGTAGCCCAGTATGATAACGCCAATCCAAGGTAGTACAGGATAAGAGGTTCTAAAACGAATCACCTCACCAAACTCAATCCAGCCGCGTTCATGAAGTATTAGCCACAGTTGATGCATAATAGGAACGTTGGCAAAGGAGACGGTATCTAATAAATTGTGCCCAAATATAATCACCAAGCTGAGTAGCCACAGCCACTTCTTAGGCAGACCAATAACCGCTGAGAGCGCAATCATACTGAAGCCAATCGCCCATATCACTTGGAGGTAAACCACATCAGGTGGAAATTGTGCTGTCCAAGCAAAGTTAATGACAATCAGCTCCAGAAACACCAAAAAAAGCCCGCGTTTGATTAAAAATTCGCGGGTCATTTGAATACTATTGTGCTTGTGTTGATACAAATAAGCAGACAGTCCCGTCAGTAACACAAAAACAGGCGCACATAAATGGGCAATCATTCGGCTGAAAAATAGTGGTTCATCTGTTCCTGGTATCAGCATTGGATCAGGAACTTGATGGTGTAAGTAAAATGTCTCTCGAACATGATCCACCATCATAATGAGCATCACAAGCCCTCGAAGTGCGTCGATCGCTTGTAGCCGTTGAAAAGGTGTCGCCATACAATAGCCTTTGTATAATTAAAATGAAACATTATAACATATCAATTATTAGCTATTATTCATTTAAGTGCGCATTTTCGTAGAGGTACTCACTCATTTGGATATTCATGCTTGTCTTAACCTTTTATGCTGTGTTTGACCTAACGATAGCGTACCGTTGTTAAAACGGCGCGAAATTATCAGGCTGACTGTGCGTAGCAGTCCAACGTTGATTGGCATCAATATGACTATTAAGCCCAACTCCTCGTGGTACTTGCATATTATCACCATACAGCCAAAGCACCATATTGGTACGTTTGCCACTGGTGATTGGATGTGCGGCGTGAGGCACTGAGCCTCTATGAATAATCGCCATACCAGGTTTAAAGATGGCACGTCTGGTTTGCCCTAAATGGCGATCGACAAAGTCAACTTCTGACCCAGTAAAGTCTTCGCCTGGCAAATTTAGGTTAATATTCATAGTCACCGCTGAAGCATCAGTATGAAGTTGTAGCGATGTGTCGCCTGCCGGCTGGTATTGAATAGAGAACCCAAAGGTCTGAGTGTCATAGCCATAAACATTGGCAAATAATAACCGAGCGATAGGACGCATATATTGATTCATGACTTTATGATAAAACGCCTGAAAATTAGGGGTAGCCAGATAGCCTAGCGAGCGCGCATCTAGCATGGCCCCATTACTGTTCAATGCGATACCATAGGGAGGACGTATGGGAATATCAGCGTCTGCGATTGCTTGCAGATAACGGCGCAGCGTTGATAGTTGTGCTGGGTCAAAGAGTTGCCCTTGGTATACGTCAGGTAGTATCTCTTGCCATAAGTTTTTAACAGCCATCTCTGTAGAAGGAGTGCGCCATGCTTGCGTCACTGCATCACGTAGAGTTGGATCAAATAATGAATCATCGAGTACAGGCAAGTCATGCTCAGTGGTTTCCCATTCTGCCCATGCATGCTCCAGTAACTGGCTGTTCTGATGCCAGAAATGCTCTACCGATGGTGCACGTCTAAGCATGTCTGATTTTGAAGGTAGTGGTAAGTTGCGTGCTTGCTGTAGTGTGCTTCGCTGATTATCTCTATCATATTGGCTAGGGTATTGAGTGTCCTGTGTGCTCGTAGGCCGTATTATAGTATCCATCGTGTATCTCCAAATGTGTGAGTAAACCTTATAGGTGCATGCTACTATAATTAATTATTTTGATAATCATCAAGTTTGGAGAAACAGTTTCAAAAATATTTATATAATGATGAGGCTAGCAGTAACAACAACAACAACAACAGCAAGCGATGGCGATTGCTAAGTTAAACGTTAATTGAACGAAGGCAGGACGATGAAAAATTTGCAGGATTTACGTATTTTTATTGAGACCGCTCGCTTAGGTAGCCTATCTGCCTGTGCTCGGCACTTAGATCTGTCGCCTGCAGTTGTGAGTGCAGCGGTCAAGCGATTAGAAGCGGAAATTGAGACGGTATTGTTTGTTCGCTCTACTCGTAGGCTGCGTTTGACTAGCAAGGGTGAGCAATACTTAAAGCATTGCCGAGATGCGGTGGCTATTTTGGACAACGCTTATGCAGGACTACATGACAATGATGCTGAACTGACGGGTACCATTCGGCTGTCGGCATCATCAGATTTGGGTCGAAACTTAATTTTGCCTTGGCTGGATGATTTTATAGACATTCACCCAAAAGTGACGGTGCAGCTACATATGTCAGACAGCTATGTGGACTTGTACGGTCAGCAGATTGATTTGGCACTACGTTACGGCGCACCCAAAGATTCATCACTGGTCGCATTACCTATTGTATTGAATAATCGCCCTATACTGTGTGCGTCAAAGGAGTATTTGAGCAAGATTGATAAGGATATCGGTATCCCAAAAATGCCGGAAGATTTATCGCAGCATAACTGTTTACGTTTGGGGCATGATGAAAAGTATTTGAGCGAGTGGACTTTTGAGAAAGCGGGAAAGACTAAACGTGTGGCCGTGGATGGTAATCGTAGAAGTAAAGACGGTGACGTTGTACGCCGCTGGGCAGTCGCGGGTAAAGGCATCGCATTAAAGTCTCAGTTAGATATAGCCGGCGATTTAAAGGCAGGGAGACTGGTCGAGGTGGAGTTGGACGGCTGGCAAGTGGCCAACTATCCGCTGTATTTGATTTGCCCAGAACGGCGATTAATCGATCCATTGTTTAATGCGGTCAAAGAATACTTGATTGAACGGGTAGAGCAGGTATTAAGGTAAAACGAGAACTAATGATTACCCTGTTTACTCAGACGAGCAAAACAGCAATCCCTAGACAGTAATTGCTGGATGGCCATTATAATTATTGCCATACCTTATCAAGCACTGTAAACCAGTTTTTTGACGTGATCTTTTCAATCAATGGATCAGAAAAATGGCGTTGTTGCATCCGCTCAATCAGCATAGAGATTTGACTGATATCAGATAACTCATCAGGTAGTAGGCAGCCATCGAAATCAGAGCCAAACCCAACGTGATCTTCGCCTAGATGGTCGATCAGATAATCAAGATGGTCGACAATCACATCAAGCGAGGTTTGCGTATTACGTTGTCCATCTGCACGAAGAAACGCCACATCGAAATTCACCCCAACCATACCATCGCTTTGTTTAATAGCAGCCAGCTGTTTATCGGTCAAGTTCCGTGCTTGCTGACAGAGAGCATGCGAATTGGAGTGTGTTGCAACAATAGGCTGGCAGACAATCTCTAGCGTATCCCAAAAAGCGCGTTCATTCATATGCGACACATCGATCAGCATCTGCTTGTTACGACATGACAAAATAAGCGCTTTGCCCTGAGCGGTAAGACCAGATCCTGTATCTGGAGAATGCGGAAAAGACGCATTTAAGCCATCACCGAAGAGGCTCTTTCTATTCCAGAGTGGGCCAATGCTTCTGAGTCCTGCCTCATAAAATACATCTAGCAGATCAGGCTGTATGGCTAAAAACTCAGCACCTTCCAAATGCAATACAATGGCCAGTTGCTTATTCTGCTGACAGGCCTGAATTTGTTCTAACGAGGTACAAATCTGAATCTGACCGTCAGATCTTGCCTCTAGTTGCTGTGCAAGTGCTAACTGCGCACAGCAGATATCGACGATTTCTTGCGGAGTAAAATCTGAATGTGAGGGGTTGGCTAATTTGTCAGGATGGTTGTTTTTCACATAAGCATAGGGCGGCAAGAAAATGGAAAATAATCCGCCCATCCAATTCGCTTCTTTGCAACGTTGTAAGTCCAAATGCCCTGGTAGCGTGCCATAAATAAAATCATGTACCGGATCGGCAGTTGAACTTAGCCAAAGGCGGGTCAACAGATCGTTATGTCCATCAAATATCACAGGCTTAGTATTAGCATTCATATTTCACCTGTTACCATACGAGTAGGAATCAATTTGTCTTTATTCAGCTGTTTGTTACTCAGTGATTTAGAATTCTTTGGATTGCGAAAGCGCAACTCTTTAAAAGGTACAGGCGTCTCGCTGTTGATACGTGCCTCCTCAATCAGGTAGTGATAAGGCGATTTGCCACAGACAGGATCGGCATTTTTGGCATCCCCAGTTAGCATAAACGCTTGGCAACGGCAGCCGCCATAATCGCGCTCTTTATCTGGGCAGCTTTGACAGATGTCGGGCATCCAGTCATCCCCGCGAAACTGATTGAAGCTCGCAGACTCATACCAAATATCTGACAGTGGTGTACGTCGTACATTAGGGAACTGTATTGGCATTTGTCTGGCAGCATGGCAAGGTAGGGCTGTACCGTCTGGGGCCACTGTTAAGAAAATCTTGCCCCAGCCATCCATACAGGGCTTTGGACGTTCTTCATAATAATCAGGCACCACAAAAATAAGTTTGCATTTGATACCACGTTCTTCAATATGCTTACGGTATTCATTGGTAATGCGTTCAGCTCGGACCACTTGCGTTTTGGTTGGTAGTAAACCCTCTATGTTTTCAAATGCCCAGCCATAAAACTGGCAAATAGCCAGCTCAACCGTGTCGGCTTCAAGCTCTAAGCACAGCTCAATAATCTGGTCAATCTGATCGATGTTTTGCCGATGAATGACAAAGTTAAGTACCATCGGATAGTCGTATTGCTTAACCAGACGTGACATCTCATACTTTTGCTCAAAGGCATGTTTTGAACCTGCCAAGGCATTGTTGACCGTTGGATCACTGGCTTGGAAACTAATCTGAATATGCTGAAGACCTGCTTCTTTTAAACGTGCAATCCGAGCCTCAGTAAGCCCCATACCTGACGTGATTAAGTTGGTATAAAAACCTTGGTTATGCGCATAAGCGACCAACTCTTCTAGGTCTTGACGAACCAGTGGCTCGCCGCCAGAAAAACCAAGCTGCACCGCGCCCATTTGCCGCGCCTGATCAAACACATCAAACCATTCCTCTGTCGTCAGCTCCTGCTTATATTGAGCATAATCAATGGGGTTTGAGCAATAAGGGCATTGTAAGGGGCAACGATAGGTCAGCTCTGCAAGTAGCCATAGTGGAAGCCCGACTGGTGCAGTCATACTAAATCAATCCAATGTTCACGCTGGGCAACCAGCATATATTCAATGATGTCTTGCTCGATTTCAGGAATATCGCCAAACATAGCTTGTACCTTTTGGATAATATCAGCAATGGACGCTTTGCCATCAATATGTTGCCCAATGATGCTGGCACTGTCATTGAGCTTAATCATGCCTTCAGGGTAGAGTAAGACATAGGCGTTTTGCGCTGGCTCAAACTGAAAACGATAACCGTGACGCCATACCGGTACGATGGATTGATCCAGCTCAGGTAAACTAGCAGGTATACTCATTTGAACAATCCTTTATGCCAAACATTGTCAGTGGTAACGCTTTGATAAGGGGCTTGATTATGCACATAGGCCAAGCTCAAGGCATCCAAGATTGTCCATAAGATATCGAGCTTAAACTGTAGGATCTCAAGCATACGCTCTTGTTGCTCGGCTGTTTTGAATGAGTCGAGTGTGATGGTCAGACCATGCTCAACATCGCGGCGCGCTTGACTCAAGCGTGAGCGGAAATAGGTATAGCCTTGTTCTTTTATCCAAGGGTAATGCTTGGGCCACGACTCTAAACGCGACTGATGAATCTGCGGGGCAAACAGCTCAGTCAGTGAGCTACTGGCGGCTTCTCGCCATGAGGTACGCCGTGCAAAGTTCACATAAGCATCGACGGCAAAACGCACACCTGGTAGTACCAGCTCTTCAGAAATCACCTGCTCACGAGTCAAACCAACCGCTTCTGCCAGACCTAACCATGCCTCACGTCCACCGCCGTCAGGATACACGCCATCTTGATCAATCATGCGTTGAATCCATTCTTGACGCACGCGCTGATCGGGGCAATTTGCCATAATGGCCGCGTCTTTCAATGGGATATTGATCTGATAATAAAAACGGTTGGCGACCCACGCTTGGATCTGCTGCTGGGTCGCTTTGCCTTCATGCATCATGACATGAAAGGGATGGTAAATATGATAGTACTGACCCTTAGCCATAATCGCTTGTTCAAACGCTTCTGGGCTTAGCGCTGTATTTTCTTCTTGCATTGTTCTCACCTTACGATTGCTGTTTTGCCTTACCGTTTGTATTAAAGCTCAATCTGCATCCCATCAAATGCTACTTCAACACCATGTTGTTTTAATGTCGCAGCCTGTTCAGACTGTTCATTCAATATCGGGTTGGTGTTATTGATATGGATCAGCACCTTACGAGTGTTATCTAACTGATCTAGATAATGCAGCGAGCCGTCTTCACCACTAATATGTAAATGCCCCATGTCTTGACCGGTCTTTGTACCGACGCCGCGTTCTTGCATCTCGTTATCTGTCCATAGCGTACCGTCAATCATCACACAATCAGACGCTTTCATGATTTGCATAACGTCATCGTCAATTTTGCCCAAGCCTGGCGCATAAAAGAGTTGTTTTTGTGTTTTTAAATCTTTTACAATCAGGGCAATATTGTCGCCATCATGCGGGTCATTACGATGCGGAGAGTAGGGCGGTGCAGAGCTTCTAATCACTAAAGGCGTCAATTCTAAATTGTCAAATCCTTCAATCTTAAATGTCTTTTCTGGATCAATCTGATTATATTGCAAACCGCCATTCCAGTGCTTCAACATGTTAAAGAGAGGAAATCCTGTCGTTAGATCTTGATAGACCATGTCAGTACACCAAACAGGCATCGGACAGCCTTCACGCAGGGTCAATAGCCCCGTCGTATGGTCAAGTTGACTGTCCATCAAGACCACATTGGTGATGCCTGTATCTCTCAATTGACGTGCTGGCTGTGCTGCCTTGAACTCAAATAATTGTTGGCGGATATCAGGTGACGCGTTGAATAAGATCCAATCCACACCATTTTCTGATATGGCTATCGAAGATTGGGTACGGGTTTTTGCCTGAATCGTGCCTTGACGGACACCGTGGCAATTATCGCAGTTACAGTTCCACTGCGGGAAACCGCCACCAGCAGCTGAGCCTAAAACGTGAATATACATAAATCAATATTTCCAAAAAAATAAAAGCCCTAATCATCTAGGGCTTTTAATGGATTGAGTGCTAATGAGTTTTAGCGTGCTTCGAAATACATAGTCACTTCGAAACCGATACGAATGTCTTGAAAAGCTGGTTTGGTCCACTGCATGGGATTACTCCGGAACGATCTTACTATTTAAGAAGTAAGATTAATAAAGTGAATGAGTGATAAAGGGTAGTATAAGCTGCCCCCGCTGTCAATTTATTAGATGTTAGTAAAGCGTTAACGAGCATCGATTAAGCAGTCTGTTATAGCATAAATGAAAGCCGATTTATCATACCGAAAAGACAGTATATCGAGCATAAGATTAAAAATACCTTTGAATAGATTGAGCATAAATTATAACTATAAAAAATCTGCTCGAGGGGAGTTAAGCGTATTCGAGAACTTATGAGTTATACACGTATATTGCAAAAACCGAATTTATCTATAAAGTAATAGATTAAATTGATAGATACTGGAGCCTGAAGATGATTGCTGAATTACAAGGCAGTGAGTTAACCAAAGCCATCTTGGAAAATGTCAGCAACTATGTATGGTGTGCTGTCAGCAACGTTAGCGATGATTATGCTGTAGCAACCATAGATAATGGTTACTACGAATTACTGGTTCCTATAGTAGCTTTCGATAACGACCAGTTCGTTTGTGATAAAGGTGATCTATGGAAGTACGCTGTCTCAGTGAAGAGAGTGGCACTTACTCATGATGATGTGGGGCTATAACTCATTATCAGTATAATGACTGTTATACTCTAAATGCAGGTTAGTTTTACAGCCTATGCATGAAAATCTACCATCTGTCTACAACCTCTTGTTCTAGTTGACAATACATCTGTACTATCTATTTATAAGCTCATCTGTCTAGCCACTAATATTTTGCAACGATAGATAAAACAAGTTCGAAGATGCTCAAGTAATTGCTGTTATGAAGCCACTTGTTTAGCTTACTAATCATTGTCATTGAATAGGAGTAACAACATGGATACGGTAATTGTTGGAAGCGAACTAACTCGTTCAATGCTTGAGGACGGTCATCAAAGTATATGGTGTGCTGTAAGTGATGAGAGTGATGAGAATGCTCTAAAAGATCAGGTAGGTAATGACTTCACATCTCGCATTGTGGCTTTTGAAGATGGCCAGTTCTACTGTACGGGCGGTATGCCTTGGAAGTATGCAGTGCCAATTGAAATAATTGCATTGACGCGATATGACTTTTCTCTTTAGTGAACAACATAACTTAGATAAGTTTGGATAGTCATCGCCGAAAGTAAATCCTAATATTAAGATATTTAGTTAGATAAAATGCGCGACTGACAAGGCCATTCAAGCGATGCAATATACAGCTTGAATGGCCTTTTGTGTTTTAGAGCCAGTTTGAAAGCGGTTTTTTATTTCAAAAAATCAGGCTGCATAAAGGCTGGGTTTGGATAAGTGTAGAAACCTTCACCAGTCGCGAATCCTAGTTTGTTTTGATCGATTAATTGCTCTTTTAAATATTGAGCAGCCTTGAACCTCACAGGATTTTGAGTTTTTTCAGCAGATAGTTTTGTGATGTTGTAGGCAGTGTTGATACCGATAGTGTCCAATATGGCAAAGGGACCTGACGGCGCGCCAGTTACTATCATCCACGTTTTATCTATCGTATGTGGATCGGCAACCTCTTTTGCAACCAATTGCAAAGCTGCATCTATAAAAGGCGCTAACAAACCGTTCATGATATAGCCGGGTTGCTCTTTATCCAGAGGCATTGCCACCATGCCGATGGCAGTAGCAAAAGCAACAACCTCATCAAATACTTTAGGATCTGTGCCAGGATGCCCCATGATTTCGGCGACATTATGCATCCAAATTTTATTGGCAAAGTGTAGCGCTAAAAACTGCGCAGGTCGTCCCGTTGACTCTGCAAACTGACTAGGAAGTAAGGTAGAGGTATTGGTGGCAAAGATGGTTTTCTCTGGCGCTAATTTGGCAAGTTTTTCATAAAATTCGATTTTAATTTCAGGAATTTCGGGAATGGCTTCAATCATTAGGTCAGCATCTTTGACTGCTTCTGCTAAGTCTGAGGTGTAGCTAAGGTTATCAAAAGCTTTATCCAACTGCTCTTGAGTTGCTCTCAAATCCTTTCGAAAAGCCTTGCACATCAATTGAAATTTTGACTTTGCTTTTTCTAAAACCTCATCATTGATGTCATAGACACTGACATTGAAGCCATGAAATGCGGCTTGAAAAGCAATTTGGTAGCCTAGGATGCCGCTTCCCGCGACAGTTACATTTTTATACGTCATTGTATTTATTTCCTAATAGTAGTGGATATAAGTTGCTAGATAAATGTCTAGAACTTATAGATCTATTATTAGATGGTTTTTCTTAATTATTCAACCTTCATTTTTATAAAAACATTAAAGAGAACCCAAAAATATCGCTATGCAGGTATCAGATAATTTCACATCACTTGACTTCTTATATTGTATATTAATTCAATAATTTAATGATTATATTGCTAACTTCACACCTAATGATTTTATGATAATTGAAGGCTAATTTCATATCAGAACGACATTTTTAATGACTGTTGATGTCAAAATCTTGTCGACGAGGTTGTAAAGGAGAACGTAAGCAGTGATGTACGATGAAAATCGTATTTAACGCATTCAATATACAAGGAAGGCTATTGTCCCTACTATTATTCTTACGTATAAATCCGTTACCAAATTCGAAGGTTTACATTTGTATCACGCGCCATTTTCCAACTGTGCCATGCGCGTAAGGATGGATTGCATTAGCGGAGAAGTAGCTAGAGTGGACAAGCCATCTTATTGATCTATCTGAAGGTTATGAGCAGTAGTAAGCCTGTTTTTGATGTAATGATTCTCGCAGATGCGCTACAAGCAGTTTCAACTTTTGGTCCGGTTGCCGTGCCTTGGGGTAAACCGCATACATACCCATTTTCTTTCGTGTAAAGCGTTGCAAAATCTGAGTGAGCGTATTTTGCTGCATTTCTTCATAAACAAGTGCTTGTGGTAAAAAGGCGATACCTAGGTCGCTGAGAGTCGCTTGTTTAATCGCATTAAGATGATTGCTATGAAACCGACCCTGTACAGGAAGCAGTTGCTCCGTGCCATCTATATATAGCGGCCATATACCATTCGCCGTATGATCAAACTTATAGACCAAACACTCATGACTCCGTAATTGTTCAGGGGTTTGAGGTGTACCGTGTCGCTCTAAATAGTCTGGTGTTGCACATATGACCCATTGGCTATCTATAAGGCGTCTTGCAATGAGTGATGAGTCTTCAAGCTCTGCTGTCCTTATCGCCAGATCAAATCCTTCTTCTATCAAATCAACCAATCGATTGGTAATCTGTAAATCTACTGATATTTCTGGGTGTTGTTTACAGAATTCGGCAATAGATTCGCTCAATATTAGATTCGCAGAGACCGCTGGCATGGTTATACGTATGTTGCCTTTCATGTCCTCACCATAGCCTGTTACGGCATTTTCAGCTTCCTGAAAGGCAAATTTAGCGATTTTAGCTTTGTCATAAAGCGTCCTTCCTGCATCGGTTAAGCTTAACTTTCTGGTTGTCCTATACAGTAGCTGTGCATTTAAGCTCTCTTCTAATCTTACAATACGTTTGCTTACCACTGAATTCGTTAATGACAGCTTTTCAGCGACCCGAGAAAATGACCCTTCATCAACCACTTGGACGAATAAAACCATATCGTCAGCTTTGCCCATACTTGTTCCCCAATTGGTGTAATACGTTTTAGATTATAGCAAAAAAAGAAAATAACATTATCCTTTGATGCAATATATCAATGTATCGACAAGGCGTAGAATATTTTAGGGAATTTTGAGGATTTGTTTATTTAACCATTCTATTAATCATGTCACTGACAGAGATTGTCTTCGGCTTCGTCTGACCGACAGCGTGAAGTTATAAAAACAAATGCTTAAATGAAGTTGTTCAAGGAAGATTACACGATAAAAAAAGGACTATGATTTTGAATCAAACAATATATGGACTGTTGGCATTACTGCCAATCGTTCTCTGTGGTATTTTTTTGATAGGCTTGCAATGGTCAGCCAAAAGAACCATGCCAATCGTTCTGGCGGTTACTGCCGCGCTTGCCCTCTTTGTATGGGATATGACGCTTAATCGCGTGTCTTCATCGATCATTCAAGGGATGGTCATTACCGTCTCAGTATTGTGGATCGTATTTGGGGCTATTTTTTTACTGAATACGTTGAAGCATACTGGTGCCATTGCTGTTATCCGTGCTGGGTTTACCAATGTATCGCCAGATAGGCGGGTGCAAGCCATCATTATTGCATGGTGCTTTGGCTGCTTTCTTGAGGGAGCGGCTGGTTTTGGTACAGCGGCCGCTATTGCCGCGCCTTTACTCGTCGCAATAGGATTTCCAGCGCTGGGTGCTGTGTTGATGGGAATGATGATCCAAAGTACGCCTGTATCGTTTGGGGCAGTCGGTACGCCTATCGTTATTGGAGTAAACAAGGGGTTAGATACAGTAGCCATTAGCGCCCAACTGGCACAACAAGGACTAGAGTGGGGCGATTTTTTACAACTGATCACCAGCCAAGTAGCCATTATGCACGGTGTTATTGGTACATTTATGCCACTTTTTATGGTGATGATGCTCACACGTTTCTTTGGGAAAAATAAAAGCTGGAGAGAAGGCTTCGCTATTTGGCCATTTGCTATTTTTGCGGGTTTGGCATTCACAGTCCCTTATACCCTAACAGGTATTTTTTTAGGGCCAGAGTTTCCATCATTGGTCGGCGGTTTGGTCAGTATCACTATCGTTGTTAATGCGGCAAAACGTGGATTTTTAGTACCAAAAACCACATGGGATTTTGAACCGAAAAAAAGCTGGCCAAGTGAATGGCTTGGTAAGCTAGTGGTCAGCAAAGAAGACATCACTCCTGCGTTGAGTGATAAAAAGATGTCCACGGTCATGGCGTGGTTTCCTTATCTATTAGTTGCCCTTTTATTGGTGTGTTCTAGAGTATTAACAGGCTTTCAGTCTTTGCTGAACAGTGCGACAGTAGACCTAACCTCGATTTTAAGTGAGGCAGATATCAGTGCTAGCTTTAGTCCTTTATACTTACCAGGCGGCTTGTTATTAATCAGCGCCTTGGTTGCCGCAGCTTTTCAAACGAACAAACCTGCCAGTGCACTAAACAATGCCTTTAAAGAATCAGGCAAGACTGTACTAGGGGCTGGGTTTGTTCTTATTTTTACGATTCCAATGGTTAGGATTTTTATTAATTCAGGCGTAAACTTATCAGATGTGGCGAGTATGCCTGTCGCCAGTGCAGAGTTGTTTGCGGGTACTTTTGGCAGTGTTTTCCCCTTAATTAGTGCAACCATTGGTGCGTTAGGTGCCTTTATCGCGGGCTCCAATACCGTATCTAACATGATGTTCAGTCAGTTCCAATACGAAGCCGCCATGAGCTTACATATTTCACCTTCTCTAATCATCGCGGCTCAAGCAGTTGGTGCCGCTGCTGGTAATATGATTGCAGTACATAATGTGGTGGCTGCATCGGCAACGGTAGGCCTACTCGGTATGGAGGGCGCCACACTTAGACGTACTATTTTACCTACCATCTATTATGTGTTGTTCTGCGGGATTATCGTCATGGCTGCCATTTACCTCTTTGGTTTTCAAGGGCCTTTAGCATTATGAGTGACACACAATCACCAAATAAAGAGCGTCATATGCCGTCATTAAATAGAGCTTCATCAAACCTTTTCTCATCAAATATAGCGCATCAAGACCAAGACACACTCCGTCCTGAGCAAGTGTTAGATAAACTAACCCATTTACTGGGAGCTAGCAATGTACAGGCTGATCCAGAAAAAAACGAACACTATAGAATGGGGTGGCGTTCTGGCGGCGGCAATGCTTTGGCTGTTTTGTTTCCACAAACACTGCTGGAGATTTGGCGTAGTCTAGAAATATGTGTGGAAGGCGACTGCATTATTATCATGCAAGCAGCAAAAACAGGGCTGACGGAAGGCTCAACCCCGAGCGGTAATGATTACGATAGACCAGTGGTTGTGATCAATACCCTTGCAATGAATCAGTTGTATTTGGTGAATGATAACGAGCAAGTGATTAGCTTACCTGGCGCCACGTTGCACCAATTGCAAAGTCAGCTTAAAGCCGTAAATAGAGCGCCTCACTCGGTCATCGGTTCATCGACGTTGGGTGCGTCAATTATTGGCGGTGTTTCTAACAATTCAGGTGGGGCACTGGTGAAAAGAGGTCCTGCTTATACCGAGCTGGCATTGTTTGCCCAAATAGACAAGCACGGTCAGCTAGTGCTGGTTAATCACCTAGACGTAGAGTTAGGAGATACCCCAGAAGAAATACTTACTAACTTACAAACAGGTAATTTTGATAAAAGAGCATTACCTGACACTGGTAAGATGGCATCTGACAAAGAATATATCGCCAGAGTAAAAGACGTTGATGCGAGCACACCAAGTCGTTTTAATGCAGATAAGCGAAGACTGTATGAAGCAAGCGGCTGTGCTGGCAAGCTGGCGGTATTTGCAGTACGTCTTGACACTTATCCAACGGCTGTAAAAGAGAAAACCTTTTATATAGGCACCAACAGTGTGAGTGAGCTTGCACAGTTGCGACGGCAGTTACTGTCAAATTTCGAAAATATTCCTGAAGTTGGTGAGTATATGCATCGTGATATATTTGATGTATCTGCTAAATATGGCAAGGATACGTTCCTAAGTATTAAGCATCTCGGTACCAATGCTTTACCTCGACTATTTTCTATCAAAGGCGCTATGGACGCAAAGTTCCATAAATGGTCATGGATGCCAAAGCATTTCACTGACAAAGTCATGCAGTTCATCGCCAATATATTTCCAAAGCATTTACCGAAGCGAATGCTAGAGTATCGCGACCAATATGAACATCATCTCATCTTAAAAATGAGTGATGACGGCATAGCAGAAGCACAGGATTTTCTGAAGGTGTTTTTCGACGCTTCAAATACGGGTAACTATTTTGAATGTAGTCAAGAAGAATCGGAAAGCGCTTTTTTACATCGCTTTGCCGCTGCAGGTGCTGCATTACGTTATGAAGTGATACATGAAAAAGACGTCGGCGACATATTGGCATTGGATATTGCCATACCACGTAACGAATTAGAATGGCTCGAAACGTTACCTAAAGAAATTGAACAACGCTTAGAGAAGAAGCTGTATTACGGGCACTTCTTTTGTTATGTATTTCATCAAGATTATATTTTGAAGAAGGGTAGTGATGCACATCTTGTTAAAAAAATGATGTTAGAGCTACTGAGCGCACGCGGAGCCAAATATCCTGCTGAGCATAATGTCGGACACCTATACGAAGCGGAACCTGATTTGCAGAACTTTTATAAAAGTCTAGACCCAACCAATACCTTTAATCCGGGTATTGGTAAAATGTCGAAAACCAAACGCAATTGCTCGTGCTGTTTATAACTGAATTCTATAACTGATATTTAAAACTGGCCATGGGCTGATTATTTATCAGTTGCTAAGTAGCTAAATAGTTCAGTGTTTGTCTATTATAAATGTTCAATACATCCTCAGAAGCACTGCCGATTGGTAGTGCTTTTTGATTATTTCTCGGTAAATGTATCAGTGACCTCGAGTTCAGAAGCACATTTATTCAAAATGATTTTGTTATCTATTGTTAAATACCAGTCGATGCTATGTATAATGCAGCACTAGCATAGCTTTCACTCAGTATGGCTTTCACTCATATGCCTTTAATAAGAAGATTACATTATGTCAAACAAGCGTCCTTTATATATTCCTGTTGCTGGACCCGCTCTTTTAGAGACACCTTTACTGAATAAAGGTAGTGCTTTTTCATCAGAAGAACGTAGTAGCTTTAATTTAACGGGGCTATTACCTCATAATATTGAAACGATTGAGGAGCAATCATTACGTGCTTATCATCAACTAAGCTCATTCACTGATGCGATGGATAAGCATATTTACTTGCGTAACATCCAAGATACCAATGAAACCTTATTTCATCATCTAATTGAGCAGCATATCGAAGAAGTCATGCCGCTCATTTATACTCCAACCGTTGGTCAGGCGTGTGAAAAGTTCTCGCAAATCTATCGTCGTAAACGGGGTTTGTTTATCTCATATCCTGAGCGTCACAAAATCGACGATATGCTACAAAATGCCACCAAACAAAACGTCAAAGTGATCGTTGTTACTGACGGTGAACGTATCTTGGGCCTAGGGGATCAGGGTATTGGTGGTATGGGTATTCCAATCGGTAAGTTGTCTTTATATACGGCTTGTGGTGGTATTAGCCCAGCCTACTGTCTACCTATTTTGCTGGATGTCGGCACCAACAACCAACAGTTGCTTGATGATCCTATGTATATGGGCTGGAGAAATCCGCGCATCTCTGGCGATGAATATAATGAATTTGTGGACTTATTTATTCAGGCCGTTAAGCGCCGTTGGCCAGAAGTGTTATTACAGTTTGAAGATTTTGCTCAGGAAAACGCGACACCATTATTGAATAAATATCGTGATCAGCTATGCTGCTTTAATGATGATATTCAAGGGACTGCTGCGGTATCGGTTGGTACTCTGATTGCAGCGTGTCTAAATAAAGGTCAAAAACTTAGCCAACAGAATATCGCATTTTTAGGCGCAGGATCTGCAGGTTGCGGTATTGCTGAGCATATTATTCGCCAAATGCAACGTGAAGGATTGACTGAAGAGCAAGCTCGTAGTCAAGTGTTCATGGTTGATCGTTATGGCCTGCTAACAGATGGCATGACAGAGCTGCAAAAATTCCAAGAACCATTAGTACAAAAAGAATCAGCTATTGCAAGCTGGGATAAAAGTAAGAAACTCGGCTTAGCGCAAGTGGTTAAACAAGCAAAAATCACCGTATTATTTGGTGTTAGCGGACAAAAAGGTCTGTTCACCCAAGAAGTGATCGAGTCGCTATGTGCTAATACTGAGCACCCAATTGTACTACCACTTTCAAATCCAACGTCTCGTGTGGAAGCAACGCCGCAAGAAGTCATGAATTGGAGTAAAGGTAAGGCAATTGTTGCGACGGGTAGTCCGTTTCCTCATACCACTTATAACGGTCAGTCTTTTGAGGTTTCTCAGTGTAATAACAGCTATATTTTCCCTGGCATTGGTCTAGGTGTTTTAGCAGCACGTGCGACAGGTATCAGCGATAATATGCTAACGGCAGCAAGCCAAGCCCTTGCAGATATATCCATGGAATACGAAAAAGCACCTGGTGCCATCCTACCGCCGATCAAAGTTATCAGAGAGATCAGTGAAAAAATAGCGTATGCAGTGGCATTACAAGCAGCTCAAGATAAGCTAGCACTACCTATCACATCGGAGAATTTACAACGCCGATTAAAAGCGAACTTTTGGTTACCTGAATATCGTAACTATCGCCGGACTTCTTTCTAAGTTAGAAATTAGATAGTTAGCTATTATCAATATTGCAAACACCATAAAAAATCACCTTAACTTGAACAGTTAGGGTGATTTTTTTATCTATGCATTAATATAAAACTATAAGGTCTGTATGGTCGCTTGTTTTGATGGTGAGTTAGTCAACGCCTAGATAATTTCAGATATTTTAAAGGTATTCTAAGAGGTGTGACCCCTGCCGTCAATCCCGTAGAATTAAACTTGGGAGATTTTAGTTACGCAGCTTGACGATAATAATCAAACCACACCTGTCTTGGCGATTGATAGCCCAAACCCTTTTGAATCCTCGTCTGATTGTAGTACAGCTCGATATAACTGATAATATCATTGATGGCTGTGAACCTTGTTTTATAGTCTTGATGATATACCAACTCATTCTTTAATACGCCCCAGAAGCTTTCTATCGGAGCGTTATCGAAACAGTTGCCTTTGCCGCTCATTGAGCCTATGAATTGATGCTGCTTAATGGTCTTGTGGTAGGCGTGACTGCAATACTGGCTGCCTCTATCAGAATGCACAATTAGTGGTAATTCTATACCTGATTTCTTAACTAAACCATTTTATGTTTTACTTTCTTTTCAATAGAGTACATCACTCTATTTCAGTTATACTGCACAAGTGTTAATATATAAAAAATTGTGAAAATATGTATACTTTTGAGGTTATTTAGCGTGAATATAATTTTTAGTAGTCCTTACAGGGTTCTTGGTCTAGTTAGTCCAGTAACAAGTAAAGAATTAGCAAAAAGAACAAATGATTTGGAAACCTTTCTTGAGTTTGGGCAAGCTAAAAACTATGCATTAGATATGAGTAACTCATTACCCTTGACTAGAACCTTAGATGCAGTCAAAGATGCTGCTCGTTATCTTGAAACTGACGGTGATAAACTATTATATTAGACCTCTTGCAAAAGTAGTTATAAGACACAACGTATATTATTGAACGCTACTTACTTAATAGATATGCCAAAC
>NZ_JADQAN010000026.1:0-38911 GCF_022129425.1 Psychrobacter sp. Ps1
CTTTATGATTATGTTTGATGACCGTATTAGTAAGCATTTAATCTAAATGGCAGTTACACAGAATCTGGGATGGTCTCATTTTTTCTATATTACCTCGTTCATATATCGAAGAAATAGATTGCGAAGCTATACCATTACGCTGTGCAGTCAAAAGGGCTGAATCAACTAAACCTAAAGGTATTGCAATCGTAGACATAATATCATCGCAAGCACTCAATCTTTTTGTCACTTCTAGACCTAAAGACTGAAAGTCTACTACTTTTTCAGCTTGTAGCTGAGAAAATCTTACTGCTATGCTTTGATTTTCAAAGCTGGAAAAATCTAAACCTGACTGTTGAAATGCTTTTCTAGCAATTTCTCCAACACTAGAAGTCGATCTTATATATTCATATTGACTAGCTACTGCCAACATATTTAATGAGTTTTTAGCTTTGTATAGAGGGTCTATCTGTTTTTGGATTTCATTAAAACTTTCCATTATTGACGGTTCAATCACATCCTCAAGCTGTTTCTTATCCATTTACGTATATCCTTTTTTCAGCTAACTATGAAAAACCATTAAAAGTAATTAGTATTTGAGGACTATTAATTACTTAATCAACTAAATTTCAGTTTTAAATATTCAAACCAAAAAAAGCACCCAACTAAGTTGAGTGCTTTTTATTGCTATATTTAACTAATCAGATTTTTAATTTGATAGTTTTTATTAAGTATTATTCCCACTCAATAGTAGCCGGCGGCTTACTCGACACATCATACGTCACACGTGACACATCAGCGATTTCATTCATAATACGGTTTGATACCGTCTCGATCAAATCATATGGCAGATGCGCAAAGCGTGCGGTCATGAAGTCTACCGTCTCAACGGCACGTAGCGCAATTACCCATGCATAGCGGCGACCATCGCCGACCACGCCGACTGATTTGATTGGTTGGAATACGGCAAATGCTTGTGCCGTCTTGTCATACCAGCCTGAACGCTCAAGCTCTTGCATAAAGATCGCATCAGCCAAACGCAGAATATCAGCGTATTCTTTTTTGACTTCGCCAAGGATACGCACGCCCAAACCTGGACCTGGGAACGGATGACGATAGATCATTTTGGCTGGCAACCCTAGCGTAATACCAAGCTTACGTACTTCGTCTTTGAACAAATCACGCAACGGCTCAATCAATTTAAATGCCAAATCATCTGGCAAACCGCCTACGTTATGGTGGCTCTTGATCACGTGAGCTTTGCCTTGATGTGACTTAGCAGATTCAATGACGTCTGGGTAAATCGTACCCTGCGCCAAGAACTCAACGACTTTACCATCGCTCTGCTCGCTCACTTGACGCGCGCTATCAGCGAATACGTCAATGAACGTCTTGCCGATGATTTTACGTTTTTTCTCTGGATCAGACTCGCCTGCTAGCGCATCTAAGAACAAATCTTCGGCATCAACACGGATGACTTTTACACCCATGTTTTCTGCAAAAATTTGCATGACTTGATCGCCTTCGTGCAGACGCAATAGACCGTTATCAACGAACACACAAGTCAGCTGATCGCCAATGGCTTTGTGCAATAGCGCGGCAACGACTGAACTATCGACACCGCCCGATAGACCTAGCAATACTTGCTTATCACCGATTTGCTCTTTTAACTGTGCGATACGCATATCAGCGATATTGTCTGGCGTCCACTCACCTGCACACTCACAGATTTGATGAACGAAACGGCCAAGCAGCTCTTGACCTTGTAGCGTATGCGTCACTTCTGGGTGGAACTGTAGGCCGTAGTATTGCTTATCATCATTGGCCATAATCGCGATTGGACAGCTTGGCGTGCTAGCGATGATGTCAAAGCCTTCAGGTACTTCGATGACCTTATCACCATGACTCATCCAAACATTTAGCTTGGCAGCCTCGCCGTCAGTCTTGCTGTCTTCGATACCGTCAGTCAGCTGCGAATGCCCATTTACTTCGATAGTCGCCGCACCAAACTCATGAATATCACTGGCATGAACTTGCCCGCCGAAACGATCTGCCATCGCTTGCATACCGTAGCAGATACCTAGTACTGGCACGCCTAGATCAAATACCGCATCGTTAATACGTGGGCTGTTTTCTGCGTGGACGCTCTCAGGGCCACCCGATAAGATGACGCCTTTTGCGCCAAAATCGATGATGCGCTGAGTGTCGATATCATAAGGGAACATCTCACAAAACACCCCAGAATCGCGCACACGGCGAGCGATTAACTGGCTATATTGCGAGCCAAAATCGAGGATTAAGATGCGATCTTCTTTGATTGCAGGAGTGGCAGCAGCAGTGGTCATAAATCGATATCCATCAATAGATAAATTGGTGCCCTATTTTAACAAGTTTACGACCTCTATTGGCTATTAGATGGTTAATTATTCGCGATTATTATTCGCGCATACCCTCAATTTGAATAATTACTCCCTAAGTAAGGATAAAAATAAGCAAAGAGTAGACAGCAAACCCAATTATGAGCAAACTATCTTCCTCTCTGTTTATCAGTCATTTGCTAGGTCTACTACGTAATATCACTCAAAGGCTATACGCATACGATTCAACCCTTCTATCAATATTGCTTTAGGGCAGGCCACATTTAGACGCATCTTTAAATGGCCTTCCTCGCCATATTTAATACCGGCGTTTAGCTCAACTTTAGCAGCTCTAAGCGCATCATACAGCGCCTGATCGTCTTGACTATACGCTGAGCAATCTAACCAAATTAGGTACGATGCTTCTGGGCGCATGATCTTAATATCAGGCAAATACTCATTTAAAAACTGCACGGTCAATTCAATATTAGCCTCGATATAACTAAGCGCCTGCTCTAGCCACTCACCGCCGTGCTCGTAAGCACTGCGCATGGCTGTATACGCAAATAGATTCAGCTCGTACTCGTCATTTAACTGCTGTTTCTGACTGATTTTTTTAATTAGCGCTTTATCTTTAGCAAATATCATAGAGCCTTTGATACCTGCGATATTAAAAGTTTTGGTCATTGAGGTCAGGCTGACTACGTTGTGCTCGTAGCCTTCTGCCAGCGTTAGAAATGGCGTAAACGTATGACCAGTCAGGGTTAAATCTTGATGAATCTCGTCACTAACAATCGCCACATTGTGCTTTTTGCAAATCGTAAGTAGCGCTTCCAGCTCGTCCCTCGTCCATACACGCCCGCCAGGATTATGCGGATTGCACAGTAGATAAAGCTTAACCTCATGCTTGATGATTTTGGCTTCGATATCAGCCAAGTCCAGATGATATTTATCTTCGACTTCCTTTAATGCAGAGAGTACAAGCTTGCGGCCATTTTGCTCAACCTTAGTCATAAAAGGCGTGTAGATAGGATCGTTGACCATTACCGCCTCGCCTACCTTGGTAAAGACATTCATCATCAGCGCTAGGCTTGGCACGACACCAGGGGAAAACAAAATATTTTGCTTTTCTAACTGCAAGTCATAACGACTGCCATGCCAGTTAATAATCGAGTTGTATAAGGCATCAGTAGGCTTGGTATAACCCAAAATGCCATGCTGCATGACTTGCTCAACCGCGCTTAATATCGGTGCGGCAGCCTTAAAATCCATGTCCGCCACCCATAGCGCAATTGTCTCATCGCTATAGTGCCACTTGAGTGACCCGGTATCGCGTCTGTCGATTATTTCATCAAAGTTATATTGCATTGGTACTCTTCTTATTTGGAATAATAATGGTTTGGAACGTCGAAAACACAGCGCAATATGTGCACTATATTATCAATATACGCTACGCTATCTGCTCTAGTAGATTAAGGCGCATTCGTTTTTTTACAAATAATTAAAGTGCTTTTAGACCTTAATTATCCATTTATCGGCTTAAATAACCTTCAAAGATATAAAGTAAACATTATTTCAATAATGATTAAAAATTAATGCTACATTAAGGTTTCGGACTCTATCTATCATAAAGTTATTTGTGCCAGAGTGCGCTGATGTTGCCATGATTATAATCTATCAACATCTACCCAAACTACCTAATAAGCCATCAAGGCTAACAAAAAGGAATGAAGAATGACAATGGACTTTTTACCGAAATCAGTACTAAAGATTAGTGCCCTTACCTTTGCCATTGCCGCAACCGCTTCTTGCACTGCTATGGCAACAGCAACTGACCATTAGACTGCAAATGCAGCTAGTAGCACCGCTATCACTCTTGGCAACGCTGCCACGACTAACGGCACCAATGATACCGTTGCCATCGGTAGTCAGGCTAATGCAGGATTAAACTCAGCTACTGCCGTTGGCGGTCAAGCTAACGCTGCTGGTCTAGGCTCAACCTCTATCGGTTGGCAGTCAAAAGCCACTGCCGAACGTGCGCAAGCTTTTGGTCATCTAGCCAATGCAAGTGGTGTGCGCTCTACTGCTGTCGGTGAAGCAGCTATGGCAGGTGGCAATAATGACACGGTTGCTGTCGGGAATAAAGCCAATGCAGGTCTAAATTCAGCAACAGCCGTAGGCGGTGAAGCTAATGCCGCTGGTCTAGGCTCAACCTCTATCGGTTGGCAGTCAAAAGCTACCGCTGAACGCGCACAAGCGTTTGGTCATCTAGCCAATGCAAGCGGTATGCGCTCTACCGCTATTGGTGAAGCGGCTATGGCACAAGGCGCAACTTCGGTGGCGGTCGGTAATAAATCTATGGCAGGCGGCATGAACAGTATCGCTATCGGTAACGAGGCAAAAGCGTCTAAAGATAACCAAGTCGTGTTAGGTAACGCTGGACAAGTTCAGTCGAGTACCGCAGCACAATCAGGTACGGTCAGAATCGTCACAATCGATGACAACGGCACTTTAGGTACGATGATGGTTGACTACTACAAGTCGGCTAAATAATCGTCAATCACAGCCTAGTTTCTAACGTTGGTACAGATGTAATTAGCTACACTCAATAAAATAAAAAAGACCTCGCAATTGCGAGGTTTTTTTGGTTTGCTTGGTGGTATTTTGGAGTGCTGCGTTAGATTTTGTGGTTATCAGAGTTATTATAAAATTGGAGCTAATCCTGCCATTAGAGATTATCTCATGGCTAAAACGTACCTTAAAACTCATATTATATAGTGACGAATTTTAAATAATCATAAGTGGTTGATTACTACTCTGAATACCTGATAACTCATCAATACTCTTAACTAACTTTGCTTCATTTTCAGCAATAGCTTTTTTAAACTCTGGATAACTTGCAACATGTTGGGGAATGGATAGCTTAAATTTGTGGATACTGCCACCAAAACCATTAAGCAATCCCATATTTAGCGCCAAGTCATCCTCTTCTGTAGGGGCAATATAACCTCCGATATCTGCTTTATACAAAAACAAGTATGACAGGACTTGATTAAGGTCATCTCTATCGATTTTATTATCTTTCATACGCTTATATTTAGCGTCTAAAATAATACGATTGTCTTTCACAAAGTCAGGATAACGACGGACGTTATTACCTGAAAATTTTTGAGCATAGACCTTGATACCACCTTGTCGGTTATTATTAGTGGGATGGTCATATCCGATAGGACGTAGTAGTGTGTTGAGGTACTCCTCCCATAACCACGCTCCATCAAACAAAATGCCGTGAGCCTTATCATCATTGTTAGCGTATTTCAAACCTTCATAACGTAAAATTTGCAGACAGATTTTTTGCAGGCCACTGTATTCCGTAAAGTAAGGATGTACAAAAGGCTTACGGTTAGTATTGATAATAGTATGCCGGTCACGTACATGATATGACGGAGTATGTTGGACAATCAGATTGACGAAATCAAGTGTTTCGCTGTCGCTATGCAACACATCTCTCAGATTGGGTTTTTGTTTGATAAACTCTATGGCGTGACGAATGAGCTGGGAAATTGGATTATCAAAACTATGCTCACGCACACTGTAGGCAACATTGCCTCGAAACGGCAGATTCTGTCGCAGATGGGCTTTGACATCGATAGCCCCTTTGAGACTACTGTCGTTATAGCTTTGCTTTTGATACTCTTTATACAGGCCTTGTGAGAGCGCTTTTTTAAGAAAATGAGGAAATAAATATACTAAAAAATCAAATAGGTTGGTTTGATTTCTACTGTGCTTTAAATCAAACAGGTTAATACACAATACTTTTTGCAGCATATAATGTAGAAAATAATCTTCTTCAATAACCTCTTCTTGATTGGCTTGGTCATCACTATCTACAACAGATGCCCGAGCAAAACGGGACTGGATTTTCAACTGTGTACCTTTTACACCTATAAAGCCCATGACATTGCCTGTCTCTAAAACGGTCTGAGACTCACTAACATTTAATTCAAAGATTGGCTTACTGGCAATATCATCTTCGTTATCTTCAAAATGTGTGGGGAAAATCAATAAATTGGGGTGTGCGGTCACTAGCTCGCCAATATTTTTACTAGCGAGTAGTGATAAATCATCTATAATTTTATTAACGTTTGGCTCATTAGAGCCTAAAATTAATGAGGTATTATCCGTCGTTACGATCATCATCAAACCCTAACTGTAGATTATAGGCATCTTTTAATCCTTGAATCTGTTGCTCAGCATTAGGATAACCACGCAGATATTCAAAAAGTAGCGACTCTAAATGATATGTCCATAACTTATCAAAATCGCCATCATAGTTGGCAAGCTTTAGGAAGTAAGATGGGCCAACGTGATAAGCCGAATTCAATCCTTGCACAGATTCGATAGCCTTGTTTAAATCCATTAGGCGTTGTTCTGCTTCCTCTGCCCAATCATCAATTTGACCTTCCCACATAGATAGTCGATCTGCTGATTTAATTTCTTTCCATGCAAAACGACGGCGCATAGCAAAATCAAAAGACTCAACACTGCGGTCGATATCATTCATTGTGCCAATGATATAGACGTTATCTGGTATATAAAAACCTTCTTTGAATACATCTTCGTCCGTTTGCAAATTGGCATATTGAGTAGTGACTCTACCACTCTCCCCTCGATAGCCAGGGTCAATAGAGAAGAAAAGCTCACCTAATACTTTAGAGATTTCAGCACGATTAATCTCATCCAAGATAATAATGAATTTTTTATTCTGATTATCTGTATTGGTAAGGGTTAAGTCATAGTTTTTTTTGATGTATTCGCATACTGGAATCAGATAAGGCTTCCAGTTGAGCGCTTTGCCTGTTTCAAAGTAATTTTGTATCAACGATTTAGTTAACGTGATTTGTCTCTGTGTTTCACTTGATAAAACAGCTGTGATATTTTCACGCGTATTCACAATAATTGTGAATGGACTTCCTTGGCTAGGCGTCACTAAGTCTATAGCGCTTTCGGATATATCATCTATAAATCTTTGATAAACTTCTTCAAAATTGCTTAACTGTTGATTATTTTGATATTTTCGTGCTTCTTTACAGAACTTTTTAAAGCTTCCATCTCGTAGCTCAAAACCAACTTCTCCGTTTTCATTTTGAATAGGTCGTAAGCCTTCTACAAAGTCAGTATAGTCATAAGATGGATGAAACTGAATGAGTTCATATTCTGCACCCCATTCCTCAGCCAACGTTTTAGCTAAATAGGTTTTACCTGTTCCTGGTGCACCTGTAAGAACAATGTTTTTGTTGGCTAGTAATAACTCGCTAATTTCTTGTAGCAAAGGATTAGTGATAGGTGGCTGATGATTTTGATCACTTGGTTGGTTGTTCGTAGTTAACTCATTAGCAAACTCAAATATTTGTTTGTACAACTCAAAAACATTGCCTTTCAAATCGTTGATAATACTATAGTAGTCTATTAATGGAAGTTTGCCGTCGACCAATGGAACAACCCGCCCAAATAGATTGTATTCACCTTCAGCCATGCTTTTCAAAGAGATTAAATCAATCTCAAATCCTCTGTTTCTGAGAGTTTCGACTATATCGCTATTCTGGATAGACAAAAACGAATCTACGAATGGCCTTGCAAATTCAAGTGACGTTTTATCATTACTAAATGGGACATACTGAGCATTAAAGCCTAGTCCATAGCCAACTTCGCTATCCCTTAAAAATATGTGATACTGGATTTCATTATGTCCCCCTTCATTTATAGCCCAGTCTGCATCATCACCTTTATATTTAAAAAGAATACCTGACGTGGTTGCTCTTTCCTTATTTGATAAAAATTTCCTTGTTTTCCTGAACCCTATTATGAATTCACTCAAGTCTTCGTTAATAAATTTAACAAGAGCATCTAAACTATCAATTTCTAGTTGGCTTGAATCAATAAAGTCTAAATCTATCATTGCCTCTATAAGCTCATCACGTAACCGCCACTCAAACAAGCCACCAGCTACTTTTTTACCAGTCATAGTAATCAGCCACCAGTTTGGCGAACCATCCTCTTTGATTACCTCAAAACGATTTAGCTTACCTTGCAAGCGAGCACTAAACTGAGTAACAAAACCACTTATCGAGGTCGGGTGAGTATGATATTTTTCTGCTAGGTATTTGCAAGTCGCTTTATGATCTGGCTCTAAATAAAAGATACTTAGCGCAAATTTATAATTGTTGGACATAAAGCTGTCATCTGACAGTATCTCTATCCAGTCTTGTTTATTAATAGGCGGTGGGCAGTTATAATCACCATCCTTTACGATAATTTGTTGCAATGAGACATCCTTCTAATAAAATTTTAATAATGGTTTTGTATGACCATACAAGAGAAAGCAAAAAAGCTATTTACCAGTAAACTCAGCCTCACGTCTCTCAACCATCGCCATTACGCCTTCTTTCGCATCTTCTGAATGAAACAGCGGCGGCAGATAGCTATGGATATTGGCCAATGCAGTCGCTGCACCATTTCGACTGGCATCTTGTGCTGATGACAACGCCCCTCTCACACCCAAAGGCGCGGCTTTGCAAATCTCTTGTGCCAGCGTCAGTGCTCGCTCATACTCAGTACCATTAGCCACGACTTCACTGACCAAATTCAGTCTATCAGCCGTTTGCGCATCGAATGCTTTACCAGTGAGTAGATACGGCATGGCTTTTTGCCAGCCAGCAGCGGCTACAAAACGTACCGTCGCACCGCCAAATGGCATGATACCGCGCTGGACTTCCATTTGTGCAAAGTTGCAGTTATCACTAGCGATGACCACATCACTGTTTAGCATCAGCTCGATAGCCACCGTAAAGCAAGTGCCTTTGACCGCCACGACCACAGGTTTGGTACGCAGTTTTCCACCGATGCCCCACGGGTCGATTTGATCATCATTAAACTCAAACACGCCATCGCTTAGCTTGTCTTGCAGCTCTACCAAATCCAGCCCAGCGGTAAAATGATCACCATGCGCAAATATCAGCGCACAGCGTAAATTGTCGTCTTGCTCGTAGCGTGTCATCGCATCAGATAACTGACCAATCATATGACTGTCAAAGGCATTGCGTTTATTGGCGCGATTTAGCCCGACAAGGCAAACATGGCCTTGCGTATTATAAGTGATGCGGTTTTCTATGGCGTTACTATCCGTAGTCATGGTTCCATCCTTGTTAAAATAATCATTGGCATATAATGAATGGTTATATAGTTGAATCTCGATAATTTATCGGTAGAGATTGAGCGATATGTCACCTTTAATATAGACATCCTCGTTCTATAACACAAGCAATAGAGATGACTCGCATAGTGCAAAAATCGATAAAAGTTGACCTCATTTACGATAAGTGCAACTATGTTGCAGGTCTAAGTATGGTTCAGAGTATTTTATGGAATTTTGGCACGGTTTTTTACTCATCACTAGCGTACATCTATTAGCTGCGGCCTCACCTGGCCCTGATTTTGTCTTAGTCTCGCAGCAGACATTAGCAAAAGGTCGACGCACAGGTTTGATTTGTAGTCTCGGTATTACTTTGGGGCTTGCCGTCCATATTATCTATTCTGTATTAGGACTGGCGACTGTCATTGCTCATTCGCAGCCATTATTGACTACTATTAAATGGTTGGGTGGCGGCTATCTGATTTATTTAGGTTGGCAAGGTATCCAAGCCAAACCTAAAAAACCAGCAGATTTAGAGACCGTTCAACTTTTTGAAAAAACACATCCTTTGGAAAAAGCAGATCCGCAAGTAGGTTCAAGCGCTCACGTTTCGCAAGATTCGCTCACTAGCCACACCACACCTACAACCAAAGAAATCACTATCGAAAAATCGCCTAGTAATGGCGAATCTACCTTTGCTACGTTGCGTCGCGGATTCCTTTGTAATGTCTTTAATCCAAAAGCGCCTGTCTATTTTGTAGCTATTTTTACTCTTGTATTGTCGCCTGACATACCGCTTTGGCAATTGGCTATTTATGGTGTATGGATGATGGTGTTACAGATGGCGTGGTTTAGTACGGTCGTCATGCTACTTTCTATCCCTGCGGTACATCGACGCTTCCAAAGATTTGAGCATTGGATCGACCGTGTATTGGGTACTGCAATGATCGTATTAGGGCTTAACTTGATATTGCGTCACCGATAAGCGACCGATAAAGCGCGGATAAACAATTAGCAACCTGCGAAATCTGCTACACTGGTTACTTATATCCATATATCGTAGCCTGACATTATGACAAGTAAGCCCATGACCCGTAACCCTGCAAATAGTAAACACAGAAACAGATCTCCTGCGACCGCAAAAAAACTCGGTCAGCTACACCCGCGCAACCCGCACCAAGGTCGTTATGACTTTGCAGTACTGACTCGCACCTTACCAGAGCTTGCTGACCACACCATTACCAATCCTAAAGGTGAGTCGACGATTAACTTCTCGGATCATCAGGCTGTTCGCGTGCTGAATAAAGCACTGTTGGCGAACTATTACGGGGTTAAATTTTGGGACATTCCTGAAGGTTATCTATGTCCGCCTATTCCTGGACGTGCCGATTATATTCACTATATCGCGGATTTACTGGCGCAAACCACTCACGTAAACGCCGATAACACACCGCCAACAGGTAAAGAAATTCACGCCCTTGATATCGGTACTGGTGCCAGTGCTATCTACCCTATCGTTGGTAGTCAGAGCTATGGCTGGCGCTTTACAGCAAGTGACATTGACCCTATATCGGTCAATACCGCAGCGCTGATTTGTGAAGCCAATCCAAAGCTGAAAAGTGCGGTCAAAGTAAAGCTGCAGCCTGAGCCTAAATTTATCTTTAAAAACATCATTGGTCGTCAAGATTATTTTGACGTCGTGGTTTGTAACCCTCCATTTCATGCTTCATTAGAAGAAGCAATGGAAGCCAATAGTCGCAAGCAGCACAATTTGCAGCGCCATCGTGGTAAGAATGAAAGCGAGCAAATCAGCCGTAGCTCAACCAAATCAGGCAACGCTGCACAAAACTTAAACTTCGGCGGTCAGCACAAAGAGCTATGGAGTGAAGGTGGCGAGATTGCCTTCTTAACCAAAATGGCTAAAGAAAGCCAGAGCTTTGCAGAACACGTTGGTTGGTTCACTACCTTAGTGTCGAAATCTGAAAACGTTAAGCCATTGCAATTATTATTAAAGCAGTTAAACGTCGCTCAAATGCGTATTATCGAAATGAGCCAAGGTCAAAAAAGCACTCGCGTACTAGCTTGGCGCTTTGACACTGACGAAGAGTAACCACTAAGCAAAATTGCCAATTTTAGTTTCACGTGAAACAAAAAAGCACCGTTTTGATATTCCAAGCGGTGCTTTTGTATAAATACTCAGTAAAAAACTAAATTAGCTAAAAAAACATTACTTTTAGACCAATCGCAATAAGCACGATACCGCCCAATGCTTCAGCTTTATCTTCTAGCCATGTGCCTGAGCGACGTCCCAAATAGACCCCGAGCCAGCCAAATATAGCGGTTACTATAGCGATAATAAAGCAAGCTAACCACGCGTTCAGTGCCAATAAATTCAGCGTAAACCCTGCTGCCATTGCATCAATACTGGTTGCAACCGCTAACGTAAACATAGTGCGATGATTGATATGTCCATGCTTACTCGTGGCTATTACTGTGTCGCTACCAGTGTTAATAGCAACATCATTGACGTCCAGATCATCACTGTCATCATCCGACTCATCAGCAGTAAACACTTCGTAAAGCATTTTCCCACCTAGAGCAATCAAAATAGTGCCGCCAATCCAAGGTGCAGCAGCGGCCAACCAACCCAACATTGCCGCACCCAATAAATATCCGATAAGCGGCATGACACCTTGAGCAATACCAAAGTAAAGCGCAGCATAGATAGCCAAGCGCAGTACATATTGATGACTGTATTTTTGAGCCTTAGCACCCAACCCTATCGACACTGCAAACGCATCCATCGCTAAAGCAATAGCGAGTAAAATTACTTCAACCATTTGATTCCCACAAATTATAATTATTAGGTAATAGAAACGCTAACAAATGAGTTTCACGTGAAACAAAAATACCGCCTTGAATATCAAAGCGGTATTTTTATAAATTGTCAGTAACCAGTTTCAAATTTAGATATCTAAGTTCGATACTGTTAGCGCATTCTCTTCAATGAAGATACGACGCGGTTCAACGTGATCACCCATTAAACAGGTAAACATATGGTCAGCGGCGATAGCATCTTCGATAGTAACGCGTAGCATACGACGATTTTCAGGGTCCATCGTTGTATCCCATAGCTGGTCGGCGTTCATCTCACCTAGCCCTTTGTAACGTTGGATAGCTAGACCACGACGTGCATCCAGCATCATTTGTTGCCATAGGTAATCGAAGTCACGCACTGGGATATCTTTCGTTGTGCCCGCACTTGCTTCACGGCGGATGAAAGCATCGCTCTCAAGCAACGTATTCCACTCGCTTGATAAACGCAGCAACTTGCCATACTCACCCGAGTTGATAAAGCTAGCATCTAACAAATAATGGTGTGCTAGTTGATGCACATATACCGTGACGCGTGGCAGCCACTGAGCCTTGGTAGATAAAGCCTCATTATCTAACGCTTCGCCTTCCTCAGTACCTAATACTGGCGTCATACCCAATAGATCTGCTGCGGCTGCGTCCATATTTTTTGGCTGCGGCGCATGGATATTAACCAATTCAATCTCAGGGCTTAGATCGCTACCGAAGTGATCAAGCTTAGTCTGCATTGCTGCTTTCCAATCCTGCATGGCAGACTCATCATAAGTCATGTCAGTGCTAAGTTTTGGCGTATGCGTCAATGCATCCAAAATCACCGCTGGGAAGCGAATCTGCAGACGTGCTTTGATCAACTGCGTTTGGTTGTAGTCGTTAAGCAGTGTCTCGAGCGCTTGACCAGTAATCGCAGGCGCATCAGCACTGATATGCAGCTTGGTATTGTCAATTGTTGAAGACAATAGATACGCTTTAAGCGCTTCGTCATCTTTTAGGTATAACTCTTGACGACCTTTTTTCACTTTGTATAGCGGCGGCTGAGCAATATATACATAACCGCGCTCGATCAATTCAGGCGTTTGACGGAAGAAGAACGTCAACAGCAACGTACGAATATGCGAGCCATCAACATCGGCATCGGTCATGATGATGATTTTGTGGTAGCGTACTTTATCAGGATTATACTCATCAGGACCAATACCACAACCTAACGCAGTAATCAGGTTACCCACTTCGGCAGACGATAGCATCTTGTCAAAACGAGCACGCTCGACGTTCAGAATCTTACCTTTTAGCGGTAAAATTGCTTGCGTTTTACGGCTACGACCCTGTTTAGCTGACCCACCTGCAGAGTCACCCTCCACAATGTATAGTTCAGATAATACTGGATCTTTTTCTTGGCAATCAGCCAATTTACCAGGCAGACCTGCAATATCCAAAGTGGTCTTGCGACGTGTCATCTCACGCGCTTTACGAGCCGCATCACGTGCACGCGCTGCATCGATAATTTTATTAGCAATAGCTTTACCAGCACTTGGATTTTCTAATAGATAATCGTTAAATTTATCGTGCATCGCAGATTCGACAGCAGATTTTACTTCGCTTGATACTAGCTTATCTTTGGTCTGACTTGAGAATTTTGGATCTGGTACTTTCACAGAGACAATTGCAGTCAAACCTTCACGAGCATCATCACCCGTTGCAGCAACCTTTTCTTTTTTGAATAAGTTTTCACGATCCATATAACTGTTCAAACAACGCGTCAATGCTGAACGGAAACCAGATAAGTGAGTACCACCATCTTTTTGCGGGATGTTGTTAGTGAAACACAGTACTTTTTCGTTATACGTATCTGTCCACTGTAGCGCGACTTCTACGCTGATACCGTCATCTTGCTGACTGGTAAAATGGAATACTTCATTGATACCGTCTTTACCAGCATTGATGTAACTAACAAACTCTAGCAAGCCACCTTTATGCTCAAACTCATGGCGCTTATCAATACGCTCATCAGTCAAAACAATACGCACACCAGAGTTCAAAAATGATAGCTCACGTAAGCGTTTTGCTAAGATATCGTACTCAAAGATCGTACCAGTAAACACGTCACTGCTAGGATAAAAGCGTATTTGTGTACCTGTTTGATCGGTTGCTTCCATCTGTTGGATATCGTTATCAGGTACACCATCAGTATAAGTCTGATGATAATGATACCCTTCGCGCCAGATATTCATCTCAAGTTTTTGAGACAGCGCGTTAACTACTGATACACCTACACCGTGCAAACCGCCTGACACTTTATAACTATTGTCATCGAACTTACCGCCTGCATGCAAGACAGTCATAATAACCTGAGCCGCTGATACACCCTCTTCTGGATGGATATCAACAGGCACACCGCGTCCGTTATCCATCACACTGACAGATTCATCTTCGTGAATAACGATATCAATCTGATCACAGTGACCAGCAAGCGCCTCATCGATAGAGTTATCCACTACCTCAAAGACCATATGATGCAAGCCTGTGCCATCATCGGTATCACCGATATACATACCAGGACGCACACGTACGGCCTCTAACCCACGCAATACGCGAATATCTTTAGAACTATAATCAGAAGGTAACACCTCTGAAACTACAGTAGGCACAGCCGCTTCAGTAGCACTGTCGTCTATCAATTGCTCGTGGTCAATAGGTAATGAATCACTCATGTACATTCCTTAATCTAGCCATAATCAGCCATTTATGATTAGCGCACTTATAAAAAGTCCGCTACATAATGGCATCTTAAAATTAACGTCTATTATTCATAATCTAGAGTGCATATGAGCAGCTAAACTACTAACTACCGTTAGCCTCAAAAAAGGCCGCACAGAGATAAAATTAGTAAATTACTTATTAGTAATAGTCTTTGTTTTTCTAACCGTTATTAAAACTATTGAAATAAATAAAATACATAGTTATCAAATACTTATAGATAATTGAAAAATAGAAATCTTTTCTATGATGCTATCAGATAAATTGCTGAGCACAGGACAAAAATAAAGGGTTATTTTAACATTTTTTTGCTTCTAAGTCACTGTTTACTGAGAGTTTTACGGTCTGAGCAAGGTCGTCTTAACATAGTAACTGTTAGGATAAATAGTAGTGGCTAGTGTACTGAATAATGAGAGGTGAAAGTAGATAGGTAATCATCAGGAGTATGAATTAAAAATAAGATATTAATCAGTAAGTAATATCCTACCTTGTTTCACGTGAAACACATTTGGTTGTGACCAAAGTTCATTAACTAAAGGTAAAATATCGTCTTTCAGACTGGTCATAAATACTTGGCAAGGGAGTTTAGCTAGGGTCGATAGCAGTATTCCTATAGCTCTATTATCCAATTCTGCAGTTATATCATCTAGGAGCACAACAGGCGTCGCTCTCGATGACAAATCATCATTGAGTGAGTCACTGCGCTCTCCATCGTTTAGCAACAGTGGTAGTTGCGATAGGCGCAGTGCGGTAATAAGCAGTTTCTTTTCACCGCGAGACAATACGTTTGCTGCTTGCTCTTTTAAGGTAGGTAATTTGGTTGAAGCATCTATCGTTAGATCGTTTGTAGATTCATCAGAACGCCAATGCACATGAATATCAGCACGATGATTGCCTATACGGGTATATCCCAATTGTAAATCCTGCTCCAACCGCTCATTAAGCTGCACATCTAGCGCGACACTGGTGTCATAACCAGCGTTATAGCTCAGGCTCAGTTGCTCAGCGTAAGAAGGCAATAGCTGTACGATACTCTTGGCAAAATAAGGCTGCCATTCAGTAAATACTTGCTCGCGATAATGATGAATCAAGGCAGCATGATTGCTCAGTCCTTTATCCCATGATTTCAGCTCAGCAAACTGTACTTGGGTTAAATGACGAGTACTTTTTAGTAAACTATTGCGCTGTTTTAGGAGACGTTGATAAGCCATCCATTGTGGATGAAATCCTTGTTTCATGTGAAACACTAACCAATCTAGCAACTGTCGACGGCTCGCACTTCCCTGCTCCAACATATCCATTGACGATGGATCTATCAGTAACGTAGGTAGCTGCTCTGTCAAGATACTTTGATTGTAAACAGTGGTTTGATTGAGGCGTAGTATAGTCGTAGCATCTGCTTGCTTTTGAATAGCTAAAGTACGACTATCATTGAGCTTGGCATGAACAGTCGTATTATTCTGATGATGCTGGATATAACGTTTAGGCTGGTGATGGCGAAAGCTTTTACCTCTTGATAACAAGAATATAGCTTCGAGCAACGAGGTTTTACCGCTGCCATTTGCACCGATAATGATGTTGCAAGCAGCAGGCTCTAAACTAATTTGAGTAAGGTTTCTAAGATGGGATATTTGTAGACGTTCAATCATGGTATCGATAGCCGCCCATTAAAGCCTACTTATTTAGCAGTCAAAAGTTTATTAAAAACCAATATATAGTACTGAAAATAAAGCTCTTTGAAACGTACTATTTCTATTCAATTTTGTTTGTTTCTAAAGAAAAACGCATTATATACGCATTGGCATAATGACATACTGATGAAACTCATCATTTAGTTGATTGACCAATACAGAGGCATTCGATTGGCTCATATGCATTTGTAAATCGCCTTGGATAACGCCCAATACATCTTGCAGATAAGCAGCGTTAAATGACAACTCCATTGGCTCACCTTGATACTTAGCTTGTATCATCTCGACTGCTTCATCCTGCTCAGCATTGTTGGCACGTACTTCGACCATACCATCGCTAGCAAAATTAAAGACCACACCACGAGATTTTTCATTACTCAAGATGGCAACACGACGTAGTACGTCTGTCATTTTTTCTTGACTGAATAAAGCCAATTTATCAGTATTGCTTGGCATCACACGGCGATAATCAGGGAACTTACCATCAATCAAACGTGCAGTAAAAGTCACCATCAGATCTTGGCTAACTTGCCCTGTACTATCTACATCACCAAATGGCAAACTTACTTGTAAAAACTCTCGGCCAAAACTTAGGGTAACTGCGTTGTCCTGATCACCCAACATTTTACCAAGCTCAGAAGCTAGACGCTCAAGTTCGATCACTGCCTTACGTGGCAAGATAGCTTGCATATTGAGATCTGCGCTTACATTGATAACACTACGGGCTAATGCCAATCTATGGCCATCTGTTGCTACCGTTGTCAGTTGCTGCTGTGAAACGTCAAACAACATACCTGTTAAGTAATAGCGTACATCTTGAATCGCCATCGCAAACTGCGTTTTGTGAATCAAATCTGTCAGACGATTACGGCTGATAGTCAGAGGTGTGATATTCTCAGGGTTACCCAAGCTCGGATAGTCTTCGCTTGGCAATGTTCCTAATGTAAAACGACTCTTACCACTAGTTAATAAGCAACGCTCATTTGCTTGAGTTGCTAGATTAACTTGAGCCTGTGCAGGTAGCGATTTACAAATATCTTTTAGCTTGGTTGCAGGAAGTGTCGTTGTACCTGTTTCTACACAAGCACCAGCAGGCAATTTCAATGTCGATGTCAGCTCTACCTCTAAATCTGACGCTGTTAAGATAAGCTCAGATTCTGATAGCTGTAGCTTGATATTACCCAATATAACCATATTGTGGCGTTTATCAGCGGCTTTGGCGATCAAGTTGATAGCTTTTAGTAACGATTCTCGATTGATCGATAATTGCATGCTTAATTACTCTTATTTGAATGATTCTTTTATAAATATTTATCGTAATGACTTAATAATACCTTGTCTGCTGACGATAATCTACAAAGCATCTGTGGACTTATATTTTCGATATTAT
This sequence comes from Psychrobacter sp. Ps1, assembly GCF_022129425.1. NCBI lineage: Bacteria > Pseudomonadati > Pseudomonadota > Gammaproteobacteria > Moraxellales > Moraxellaceae > Psychrobacter > Psychrobacter sp. Ps1. The sequence continues at coordinate 18,238 of NZ_JADQAN010000026.1, forward strand.
AAACCATCTGTATCTACTAGAATACAACGATATCTAGCGCTTTTATCCTGCCTGTAACATCAGAGCTAGGGTTTTATAATCCTTATCAAATGCAGGATCTGCTGCTCTTAACTCATTTACTTTATCGCAAGCGTGCATCACCGTTGTATGGTCGCGTCCACCGAACGACTGACCAATTTCAGGGAAGCTATCGCCTGTTAATTCACGCGACAAAGCCATCGCTATTTGACGTGGTCTTGCAATACTACGCGTACGTTTACGCCCCATAATGTCTTTGACCGTGACATCATAGTACTCAGCAACTATCTTACGGATGTTATCCATATTTACTGCTTGCACACGCATCGCAACGATGTCTTTTAGCGCATATTGCACCATTTCAAGAGTAATCTGTGCCCCTGTTAAGTTAGCATTGGCAAACACCTGATTTAAGGCACCTTCTAAACGTCTAACATTAGACACCACATTTTGTGCAATGAATAGCGCACATTCCTTTGGCAATACCATACCGTAGGAGGCTGCTTTTTTCTGCAGAATTTGCACTCGAGTATCAATTTCAGGAGGATCAACGGCGACTGTCAAACCCCAAGAAAACCGCGATCTAAATCGCTCATCGAATTCCGTCATCTGGGAGGGATGGCGATCAGAGGCTAAAATAAGTTGTTTATCTCCACTAGTAAAATCTGCAAATAATGTTAGAAACTCATTACTACTTTTAGTCTTCCCTGCCAATACATGAATATCATCTACAATTAATAAATCTACTTTTTTTATCTTCTTTTTGAAATCTTCTATTTTATTATTTCTTAATGAATAAACTAATTGATTTATAAATTTTTCAGAAGTGAAATAATAAAAACTTTGATTATTTTTTAAATAGCGATGAGCTACAGAATGCATTAAATGCGTTTTCCCCAAGCCAGAAGGGCCGTATATAAATAAAGGATTGTGACGATTTTTTGATTGGCGCTTACCAAGCTCATAACAAGCCTTGTAAGCCAAGTTATTGGATTTACCTGTAACAAAGGTTTCAAAAGTAAAGTCGGGGTTCAGATAGCTTAATGATTTTGTATCAGCAGACTCAACTGGCTCATTATGACGCATGTTCGCGTCGATATCTGCTTTTGCGTTGTTATGATGAATAAATTCAAATTTATGTTCGGATGGGGTAGGGGAGACCTCGTCTTCTACAAATAAAGAACCTGATTGACTGTTATCTTCTGCATTGCGGCTAGCATTATCAACACGTACGACGACCTCTTCAATACTACCTTGACTGTGTTTGGTCACTAACTGCTGAATATCCTGAAGATGATTCTTCTTGATATACGTCACAAAATAATCATTGGGAGCAAGAATGATCAAAGTTTGCGCTTCTTGATGAGCTGACAGAGGTCTCAGCCACATAGTAAATACGTTGTCTTTGACGTTATAACGCAAATCGTTTAGACATTTATCCCAAATATTTGCTGTGTCTATCATGAAAAGTACTGACCTTGTAATCTGAAATAATAGTTATTTTTTAGCAATATAAATTGCTACCTAAGCCTCGATATTACACGTAACAACTAACCAAAGAGTTCGTACTGATATCCTATACGAAGGTGTATATCAAGTAGCACCCAATTTAACACAGATACCCTGTGGATAAAACCTTGTTTTTTGTGGATAAGACTGTGGACAGTTTTGTGCATAACTTTCATAAGTTAGTTATCCATATTTAACCCACAGTTTATCCACAGGCTTACCCATAGCCTAATAAATTGATAATAAAAAGGAAAATAGACTTAGCCACAGATAATCATGGTCCCAATAATAACAATACTATACTTATATTAATTGATTATTGTTATAGTACTCGAGTCTAGCTGTGGATAACTTTGGAATTTATAGAATATATAAATATAGAATTTGGTTAACTAGAAATATGTTTCTAAGGAAATATTTTTACTAGGTTCATATGAGTTATTTTCTATTTGGGGACAAAGCAAATTAGTTTATTGACCAAAACTATACTGAATGGTATAATCCTCCGTTATTACGAATTTAGTCCATTATTTTGATAGGTGAGTTATGAAACGTACATTCCAACCAAGCGTGATCAAGCGTAAACGTACTCACGGTTTCCGTGCTCGTATGGCAACTAAAAAAGGCCGTCAGGTCTTAGCTCGTCGCCGCGCTAAAGGACGTCATCGCCTTACTGTATAATCAGTAGATTGCGATAAGCATGGCTAATAGTGCTTGTTGTGTTCTTATTGTTTATAGATTGCGATAGTCAATCATCACAACTGACACTTAGCCATATATTAAAAGCGCCCGCATCGGCGCTTTTTTTGTCTCTATAATTTGTTATCATTTCTTCTATCGTTATTCTACTAGGTTGTACTATGTCCAATACTCTATCAGATACACCTGCAGCTAGTTTCACTAAACAGCAACGCCTGCTTACCCCTGCAGCCTTTCGTGAAGTATTTGACGCACCTGAGCGCAAGATTCATCAGAGTCATTTAATGGCTTTTGTACGCGCCAACGAGCATGCACAGCCGCGAGTCGGTATGGCTATTACTAAACGTAAAGTACCTACTGCTGTCGCTCGTAATCTGATCAAAAGATATGTACGTGAAGAGTTCCGTACCAAAGCTTTTAAAATGGAAAATAAAGATATTGTTTTTATTGTCAAAAAATCTATTAAAGATATAGATAATAAAGAAATAAAAAATCAAATAATTAATATATTTAAAAAAATAGAAAAAAAATAAAATGAATACTTTATTAAAAATAAAAAATATAAATAAAATTTTCTATAAAATATTTTTTAATTTAATTGTTTTTTATCAAAAAATAATTAGTCCTATAATACCTGCTCGTTGTCGCTATTATCCGACATGCTCAAATTATGGCAAACAAGCTTTAACATGGCATGGTATTCGCAAAGGTGGTTGGTTGTTGTTAAAACGTCTTAGCAGGTGTCACCCTTTAGGTGGGCATGGTATAGACTTTGTACCCTTACCTTTAGCTTCCTATAGCTATCAATACATATCTTTTACTGATGTATCAAATAATAACATTCAGGGTTTAGGTGTATATCGAGACAATACTAGCTATGTTTCACAACTTAATCACTTGATGAAATCAACATAAAGTCGACCTCTCTAGTCTCAGATAGATACTCTATTGAGTTACCCACAAGTTATCCACACTCTTGGTATCATTTGAGACAGATTTTTAGTAAAATGATGCACATTTTATGTAAATGACTACTAATGCAGTTGCAATGTGACAGGACAGCTGTGTAGTACAGTCATGACACATGCCCTAATTTTTCATTCCCTAATTTTTTAATCTAGGAAAGGTTTATGCAAAAGATATTTCGGGTGATGATCATCATTGCGATGCTAATTACCGCTTATCTGCTGATTTTGGCATGGCGAGATGATTATGCCGATGCTCCAGCTGTAGATGCGGTGCCAGAAACTACGAGTTCGGTAGGTGCTGACATTCCTTCTACTACTGGTGCAGCAGGTGATATCCCGGTACAGACATTACCTGTGGATAACAGTGCCGTGACAGCGACGCCTGCGAAAAACGCTGGTCTAATCACGGTAACAACTGATCGCTATGATATAAAAATCAATCCAGAAGGTGGTGATATTGTTTATGCTGCGCTCAAGCAGTATGACGCAACGCTCGATAGCGATAAGCCTTTCGTATTGTTAGAAAACAACAGTAACCGTGTGTATGTGGCTCAATCTGGACTTATTGGTCAGAACGGTATTGATACAGCAGAAGGTAGAGCGACTTATAGCCATACTGCTAACAATTATGTGATGGAAAATGGACAGCAAACGTTGTCAGTGCCGCTTACTTACAAAAAAGACGGCGTGACGATTACCAAGACTTTCACTTTCACTGAAAATAAATATCCAATCGATATTAGCTATCAGATTCAAAACGCGTCTACCAATGCTTGGCAAGGTCAGATGTTTGCACAGTTAAAGCGTGATGATAGTAAGGATCCTGGCATGTCTGATAAAGGCGCGCTGAGCATGGCGACTTATCTAGGCGGCGCTTGGGGTACACCAGATGATCCTTATAACAAGCTGAAATTTGGTGACTTTAGTGATGGTGAGTTGACGACGACTAGCGATAAAGGTTGGGTTGGTATCGTACAGCATTACTTTGTATCTGCTTGGACGCCTGAAAACTTCACTGGCAAATTCTTCACTCGTGAAACAGGTAGTGATTACTTTATCGGCTTCAATAGCCAACCGGTGAACGTAGCACCAAACAAACAAGTTACTTTAAATGCAACACTGTATGCAGGTCCAAAAGTTCAGTCTGAGCTAAAAGACGTTGCGGTAGGCCTTAATAAAACAGTTGATTATGGTCTGCTATGGCCAATATCAAAGGTCTTATTTGCTATCTTGGAAGGTGTGCATAAGGTTGTTGGCAACTGGGGTTGGTCAATTATTTTACTGACTATCTTAGTAAAAATTGCCTTGATGTGGTTCTCTAATAAGAGCTATTACTCGATGGCTAAAATGCGTGCCATTGCGCCGAGACTCAAAGTGCTCAAAGAAGAGCATGGCGATGATCGTATGAAAATGTCGCAAGAGATGATGGCGATATACAAAGAAGAAAAAGTCAATCCGATGGCGGGTTGTCTACCAATCTTGATGCAGATGCCTATTTTCTTAGCTTTATATTGGGTGTTGGTAGAGAGTGTTGAGCTGCGTCATGCACCATGGATTTTGTGGATTCAAGATTTGTCAGCGATGGATCCATGGTTTATCTTGCCGTTGTTAATGGGTGCATCAATGTTTGTACAGCAGCAGTTGAACCCACAGCCAGCAGATCCGATGCAAGCAAAAGTCATGAAGTTCTTGCCGATTATCTTTACTGCATTCATGCTATTCTTCCCAGCAGGTTTGGTTTTATATTGGACAGTCAACAACCTGTTTAGTATGACTCAGCAATATATCGTCAATAAGAAAGTCGATGAAGAGCAGAAGCGTCGTACGGTAAAAGTGGTCGATTAATTAGTTCTTTATCAGAAATACAAAAAACCATCGCGCAAGCGGTGGTTTTTTTATACGTGGTGGACAAGTGGTAAATGTTATCCACAGCTTATCAACATTATCCACAGTTTATAAATATTGAAACGAATATATGTCTGATACATCTACCTTTCAAAGTTTGCTTTGTCAGTATGAGTCCAGACGTCTATAATGGAGCTTTTAAACATTGAGAGTCATTGTGGATTCCTTAGAGACAGCATTAGCCGTACCTAATTCTTCTGAAAAGTCTAATACATCTGGATTGGCCACAATTGCTGCGATTGCAACGCCGCTTGGGCGAGGAGGTGTGGGTGTCATACGTCTATCAGGTAGTCGTGCTTACGACATGGCATGCGCTCTAACAGGTAAGTCTGCTTTTACCCCGCGGATGGCCAGCTTTTGTCGTTTTTATCAGGCTGATGGCACTGTCATTGATGAGGGATTGGTCTTGTTTTTCAAAGGTCCGCATTCATTCACAGGTGAGGACGTTATTGAGCTGCAAGGGCATGGCGGTGTTATTTTGCAAAATCAGTTGCTCGCGCGAGTTTTTGAGCTAGGTGCCAAGCAAGCAAGTGCAGGAGAGTTCTCTTACCGTGCCTTTGATAATGACAAGTTGGACTTGGTGCAGGCCGAAGCGATCGCTGATGCGATTGATGCGACCAGTGCCGCTGCGGCTAGTAGTGCAATTCGCTCTCTAAGCGGTGAGTTTTCACAAAAAATTAACCAGCTACTAGAACAATTGATTCATCTTCGTTTACATGTTGAAGCAGCGATTGATTTCCCCGACGAAGAAGACGTGGACTTTTTGTCTGATGGAGTCATACAAAGCAAACTTGAGCAGACGCAAGATAAGATACAACAAGTCTTAGCAACGGCAAAGCAAGGTCAGCTTTTGCGCGACGGTATCCATGTCGTGCTAGCAGGTAGGCCAAACGCAGGTAAATCTAGCTTGCTCAACCGCCTTGCAGGACAAGAGCGTGCTATCGTGACTGATGTCGCGGGTACGACACGTGATACGTTGCAAGAGACAGTCGTGCTCAATGGTTTGACCCTACATCTGACCGATACGGCAGGCCTACGTGAGACAGAAGATACTGTAGAGCGTATCGGAATTGAGCGTGCCCGTACTGCCATCACGCAGGCTGATATGCTATTGATGGTCTATGATGTGACTCGCGATGTTGAAGAAGAGAGCACACCGTTACAGCTTGCTGAACAGTTATTTGGTGAACTGCCAGAAGCTAAACGCTTACTAATCATTGCTAATAAAAGCGACTTATTGAGCGATAATGATAGAGAAGAAAGTGCGGCTATGACCCAAGCTCAAATCAAGAATAGAGGTTATCAACAAGTTAATGTTTCATGTGAAACAGGTGTGGGTATTGATAATTTGGTTGAAGCCCTATGTGAGAAAGTAGGCTTTCATCCACCAGAGAATAGCTTAATCGCTCGTACCAGACATCTCGACGCGCTTAGACGAACTGCTAATTTCTTGGCAGAGGCGCATGAGCAATTAACCGTGTTCGAAGCAGGTGAGTTGGTTGCTGATAGTTTACGTCAGGCACAGCAGAGTCTGGGTGAAATCACGGGTGAGTTTAGTGCTGATGACTTATTGGGTAAGATATTCGGCAGCTTTTGTATTGGTAAATAACTAGTAAACGGTGTTCTTTATTATTTAATGAATTAGCTATCTTGAAAACACTGCTCTTATTCTCAATCGTAAAATAAGGAAATGCTATGCACTGTCCGTACTGTAATGCGTCAGAGACCAAGGTTATTGACTCACGTCTTGCTGCGGAAGGGGCACAAGTGCGTCGACGCCGTTCGTGTAACAGCTGCCAAGAACGTTTTACGACTTTTGAGATGGTAGAAGTTGTCATGCCAAGGATTATCAAATCGAGCAACAAGATTGAACCTTACGACAATGAAAAGCTGCGCCGTTCTATTTTACTACCTTTACAAAAGCGTCCCATCACTATCGATGAACAAGAGGCGATGATTAGTCGTATTGAAAAGCGTGTTAGGCAGATGGGTGAGCGAGAAATCAGTAGTAAGGTCTTGGGTGAAATCATCATGAGTGAACTAAAAACTTTAGATGATGTCGCCTATGTACGCTTTGCTAGCGTGTATCGAGACTTTCAAGATATCGATGCATTCCATCAAGAAATTGCCAATATTCGTCCAAATGAGAAGTAAGCGAAGTAAGCTTTTAAGTAATCCCTAGTTGATAAGTGTTTCCCAATTACTAATCAGAATTACCAATCAGCTTTCAAACCTTATTTTCTTATATAGAACCCTTAATCATTTATTAAGCCTAGCCTTATGTCTACTCAAAGCCATGCTCAAGATGCTCAAGACCGCTACTTTATGATGCTTGCTATCGAACAAGCGAAGCGCGGTTTGTATACTACTAGACCCAATCCTGCAGTGGGCTGCATTATTGTTCAGGCAGAGCAGATTGTGGGTCAAGGATTTCACCCGAAAGCTGGTGAGCCACATGCAGAAGTGTTTGCGCTGAAAGAAGCGGGCATACGAACGGCAGGGGCCACTGCTTACGTTACATTAGAGCCCTGTAGTCATACGGGACGTACGCCGCCATGTGCATTGGCGTTAGTTGCCGCTAAGGTAAAGCGCGTTGTGATTGCAGGTCTAGATCCAAATCCGCAGGTTGCAGGCCGCGGTGTGAAACTATTAGAGCAAGCTGGCATTGAGGTAACAGTCGGTGTCCTGACAGAGCAAGCAGAGGCACTAAACCGTGGGTTTCTAAAAGCTATGCGCACTCAGATGCCCTATGTAAGATTGAAAATAGCGACCAGTTTAGACGGCCGTACAGCGATGGCATCTGGCGAATCTAAGTGGATTACCTCGACAGCTGCTCGCGAGGATGTACAAAAACTACGAGCACAAAGTGGTGCGATTATTACAGGTAGTGAAACCGTAATAACTGATAACCCACAGCTCAATGTGCGCTCAAGACAACTAGACGTACCGCCTGAGAAAATACCTAATCCTAAAATAGTCATACTTGATAGGCGTCAGCGTTTAAAACACAGCTTACAGTCTGATTATCAGCTGTGCCGGCATCCAGATACTATCTATTGGTATGAAGACGATCTACCAGCGTTGTTAGCAAAGTTAGTCAGTGAGCATCAATGCTATGACGTGTTGGTAGAAGCAGGTGCTAGCGTTGCAGGTAGTTTTTTGAGTCAACAGTTGGTAGATGAGTTAATCGTGTATCAAGCACCTTGTTTACTTGGTGATGACGCTCGGCCAATGGTTGATTTCAATCCTATGTTCCTTGCTCAGCAATTACGGTTTGATATAGAAAGTCATCAACAGCTTGGCCCAGATCTCAAATTAACCCTATTACCTTTATAAATATTCTTCGTATAAGTAGGTTGTCCACAAGTTATAAAAATAAGACTAAAATGTGGGTAAATACGTCATTGATTTACGTGTTTCACATGGAACTGTGTATAACTTTGTTTCACATGAAACGGAAAAGATGGGTTTATCTTGAGTTTTTTGTTAAATATTATTTAAAATCAATAACTTATTGGTTGTTTACTAGATAAGTATACTTCATGTGAAATTTGCATTCGTTGTGGATAACTATGTATTTATAGATGCTTTTTGCTATATCTCTATTGATATATCCCTACTTATCCACAATCTATCCTATTAAAGGTCAAGTCTAACGATGTTTCACTGTCATCTATTTGAACAAATTGTGATAAAGAATTTATAGATGATTTGATAAACTAAAACATATCGCCTATAACGGCAATACTGTAATGAGATGAGGATAATATGTTTACTGGAATTATAGAAAGCGTTGGAAAAGTTAAATCTATGCAGGCCACAGGCGGTGACATACGTTTGACAGTAGAGTCTAATGACTTAGATTTCAGTGACGTGAAGCTAGGCGATTCTATTGCATCAAATGGTATTTGTTTAACCGTGGTAGAGCTCGGAAGTAACTACTACTCTGTTGATGTCTCACGTGAAACAATTGCTCGAACTGCATTAGAAGGGTTAAAAGCAGGGCATACGGTCAATCTAGAAAAAGCCATGCTACCAACAACACGTTTTGGTGGTCATATCGTAGCTGGTCATGTAGATGGAGTAGGGGTCGTTAGCAAATTACAACAAGATGCTCGTTCTATCTATATTGAGATTGAGATACCGCAAGAGCTAGCGCACTATACAGCGACCAAAGGCTCTATTACAGTAGATGGTATTAGTCTGACGACCAATTTAGTGCGTGACAATATTGTCTCTCTAAATATCATTCCGCATACTGCTCAAGTGACAAATATCGCTAAGCATTGGTTAGTAGGTAACAAAGTTAATATTGAAGTAGATATCGTTGCCCGTTATCTAGAACGTCTACTAAATAAATCTCAATCTGGGGGTATGAATGCGTCAAGCCCGCAAAGCCAAATCACAGAAACATTTTTGGCCGATAATGGGTTTATGAAATAACAATTAAGCTTACCGAAATACTATCCTCGTACCAAGTTTTTGACCCTATCGATATTACTTTGATTAGGTGATATCGATAGGGTATTTTTTATTTGCACTAGAGATTTATTGTATAAAACTCTGCAAAACGGACTCTAAGTCTTTCTTACTAATGGGTTTGGATAAAAACTCGTCCATACCTACTTGCATACAAGCCTCGCGATCTTCTTCTGTATTATTCGCAGTTAGCGCCACAATCGGTATTTTATCACCTTGCGAGCGAATCACTTGTGTGGCTTGTAAGCCATCCATAACGGGCATTCGGCAGTCCATCAAAATCAAAGAGATTTCTTCACGTTGGCTTTTGAGTTTCTCGAGTGCTTGCTGTCCATCTTCTGCGACAATACTACGATAACCAAGTTTACTTAACATCTTGCAGGCTATCTTTTGGTTAGTAGGACTGTCTTCTACGACCAAAATCAGTGGAGACAAGATTTCTTTCTTAGGTATATCTTCTACAAAAGATAGACTACTGTCATATTGATGTTTGACCAGTATGTTTAGCGTTTTCCTTGCAAATAAGGTTAAACGTAGCAGTTCAGAAAGTAATAAACTTGCGTCCAAGGGTTTGGTCAAAAATCCATCATATTGGCCTAGTAAAGTAGAAGGGATATGCCTTTCAAGTTTCATGCTAAGTAATATCTTCGGTAGTGAAGGCGTAGCGACTAGGTCGTTTAACGCTTCTTGTTGTTCGTTATACTTGTTGCTCGCATGAACTGGTAAGGTGATGGATTGGCTATACTCATAATCTAATAACAAGACAGGAATGATAGTTTGCTCATCTTGTTTTAATTGTTTTTTTAGCTGCTGTACAGTGGCTCTATCTAAAGTGCTGTAGATAGTCACGGATATCGTTAAGTACTCGCACAAACGTTGTAAATGTTTAGCAACTAGAGGCTGATTGATGATAGCGATAAGGTGAATATGGGGCAGCTGCGAACAACGATGATATACCGATTGATAAGTGGTCTGAGGATAAGGAAGGTAGAGGCTAAATATCGTTTCTTTATCCACCGTATTACTTAGTTCAATGAAACCGCCGAGTAACTGAGCAAAGCTATTGGCATCACTCAAGCCAATATTACTGTCTTCAACTAAGTTCTGATTGCTTTGATTCAAGATATTGACTAATTGATTTTGTCTCTCAGGAGTAATAGTTGCTCCAGTGTCTTTTACGCTAAACCGAATCCAATAAGATGTCTGCGCAGGCATTGTCGTGTCATTGTTAGGAGTTAAATGCTGATTACTTATTCGCGTTACTTTATCTTCAGGTACACGATCAACAGTGAGCGCGACATAGCCTGATGTTGTAAAAGTAATAGCGTTTTTCAATAAGTTTAATAGAATATGGTGCAGTCGAATGTAATCAGTTTCGATGTAACGGGGACAGTCCGGCGCAAAGAAATAGATCAATTCTAACCCTTGTTGTCTTATTTCTTTTGTGACTAAATTGCTAACCTCTTTGCTTACCTTATAAATATCAACCGTTTCTATACTTAGACGTGTTTTTCTGACTTCAACTTCCTCTGTTGCTAGCGTCTCATTGAGCACAGTCAACATGCTTTGACTGGTTGTAATCAATGTATTTAGAGTTTTTTTGCCTTGAGCTGTCAATATTAAAGGGTCGATGGGTTCCAACGAATCAATTATCTTCTCTAGTGGTAACCTTAACTTACGACCTATAAATGCTTGGGCTTCGTTTGATTCATCAATTTGTAATTGCAGTTGTTGGTTGTGCAGCTGTAGTTGTTCAGATTGATGTAAAATTTCATCAACATTATTAAAAATCACAGTAAAACCGTGAACTTGCCCATGTTCACCGAACCATGGTGTTACGTGTAGTTGGTAGGCTTGTTTATTTTCCAAGCCATAAACTATCAGTGTGCGAGTAACGCGCAAACTTGAGATGGTTTTTAACAGTATTTGAGTGGCCTCATCTTTCCCTTCAACGAAATCAGTCAGCTCATAGCTCTGTTCACTCTGTGTAGGAGGAGTAAACACTTGCTCAAAACGCTGATTATAGAAACTAATTTGACCATGTCGTATACTCATCAACATCGGTAAGGGTGCCTGATCAACCAAGCGTTCTAAACGATGAGTCAATGTTTTTATACGCCGATAGTCATTATGTAGCTGGTAGCTGACGCGACTTAGCGCATGACCTAATAACATGAACTCGGTAGTAGATTTCTTTTGTAAAAACGGTGGCGGCGTATAAGATTCTTTGGCGCGGCTACTCAAATTATCCGTATAAACCAGTAGTTGTTCCCAGTTAGTTCGACGATTAAGCATATAGAGCAATGCCATGAAAAATAGTACGATGGCGACCATCAAAGGGAGCCAATAACGGTAAGATATCCAGTCGACAACAAAAGGTTCGTGGCGTAATACGATATAAATCTGATGTCCGCTTTTTAGATTAATGATTCCTGTTAGGTCATTGCTATTGATGGTATAAGAGCTATGGTCGCTGCTGCTAGAAGCTGATGTACCGATGGTAGGGAAAGCAACGGTAGAAAAAGCAGATTCATTAGGACGAGTATTATGATGAATATAGGTCTGCCCAGAAGGCATCATTAAAATCAGCTGATAGCTAAGGTGATCAAAAGCAGGTTGTTCTAAGATTTTTTTTATTTCACTATCTACAGGCGCTGCATGCTCAATAATACTGTGCTGTAGGGCATAAAAAGTATCTATGCTATGTTGCTCACTATGTTTTTTCATCCCATCAAACATTGTGACATAGTACAGCAGTAACATAACCGTGAGAGACAAGGCATAAAAAATCAATAAGCGCTGTAAGGACTGAAACTGTTGCATGAAAGCGTGGCCCTATCTCGACACAAAAAAATATAGTGAAATTAAAATTAGGTTTCTACATATTGTAGGTGAATTATACGACAGTTGAATTGTCTAAAATTTTTAGTGTTACCCTCTATTTATAGCAGAATAACGGCTTACTGTTTACAGAGAGTGGTTATTAACACCAAATTGTTTTGTAAAAGATATAAATAGAACGTTCGATGTTCTTGATATTATAAAGGCAAATAATGTCATTGGTTATCGTGAAGTGAGGTCATTACAATCATGGCACTGCGCCGTAAACTCACCTATAATGAACAAATAAACCTTATATAATGCATGATTATGACTACAACTGCTCCTACCTTTGATACATCTAACTCGCTTACTGACCATGATAACCCAACTACTAACCGATTAAGGGTAGTATTTGCGGGTACGCCTGAATTTGCTGCTATTAGCCTTGAGTCATTAATTAAGCAGCAAGAAGCGCTGAATATAGAAATAGTCGCTGTTTACACGCAGCCTGATCGTAAAGCAGGTCGTGGTCAAAAACTGTCAGCCTCTGCGGTAAAAGAAGTTGCATTGGCACATGATATCGCTATAGAGCAACCAGTCACTTTTAAAAAGTCTAGTGCAGAAGGGCTAGCTGCTAGGCAAACTCTGCGCACCTATCAACCAGATGTGATGATTGTCGCCGCTTACGGGTTGATCCTACCTATCGGTGTATTAGAGACGCCTACTCATGGTTGCTTGAATATTCACGCTTCACTGTTACCACGCTGGCGCGGTGCTGCACCTATCCATCGTGCACTTTTAGCCGGAGATGATGAGACCGGCATTACCATTATGCAGATGGATAAAGGTCTTGATACAGGTGACATGCTTTATAAAGTTAGCGAAAGTATTGCCTCTGATGATACTGCTGCTAGCCTACATGATAAGATGGCTACACTTGGTGCGACAGCCATTAGTACGGTGCTAAAAGATTTAGCTACTTATCAAGCTCAAGCTATTGCTCAAGACGATAGTCAAGCCAACTACGCTGAAAAACTGGTCAAAACCGAAGGCGAGGTTGATTGGTCGCAGCCTGCTGCCGCTATTGAACGCCAAATTCGTGGGCTGACACCATGGCCAGGTGCTTATACTTTCCTAGCAGGGCAGCGCGTTAAAATACTGGCTAGCTTACCTGTAAATACATCGCAGCAAACCAATGAGCCTGCTGGAACGGTTATCAGTGTCGGACGAAAAGCGATTTTAGTCGCTTGTGGTAAAGAGAGTGACGCTGAATCGTCAGCCACCACTTTAGCCATTACTCATTTACAGTTTGCGGGTGGTAAGCCGATGACAGCTGAACAAGTTTGCCATGGCAACCAATTAAATGACGGCGATCAATTTACGTCAGAAACAAAATAACGTTACTTATATCTAACCTACTTGCACAAGACGCTATCGATCATACGTCAAGGAAATGAAATTTAATGAGACAAAACAGTACTGCGCCTAGAAACAATAAGCTCAAACCATCAAGCAATCTTATTATGAATGGCAGCGTACGCGTGCGTGTGATTCGTACCTTACTGGCTATTCAAAATGGTCAGTCGCTCTCAAGCGTCCTTGACCCGTTACTGAATAGTCTGCACGATGGTGACAAAGGCTTTGCTCATGCGTTACTGCTCACGACATTGCGCCAGTGGCATGCGCTGGCACGTTTGCTCGATAGCTTAGCAGACAACCCTATCGACGAGGTTGAAGTGCGTACCACTATTCAAGTCGGCTTAGTACAGTTGCTATATTTAGAAGTGGCTGACCATGCTGCGATTCATGAAACCGTTGAAGCAGCCAAAGAGATTGAATTCGCTCACTCGACTGGTTTAGTAAATGCTATTTTGCGTAAAGTCGCTAAGAATCCAAGCAAATTCCGTAAGAAATGCGATAAAAAGCATAGCTTACCGAACTGGCTCGCTTATCAGCTTAAGCAAGATTGGAGCGAACAGTATGACGATCTGACACAAGGCTTGCGTCAGCCAGCACCGATGTTTTTACGAGTGAATTCTGCGGTTACGTCGGTAGAGGACTATCAGCATGCATTAGACGGGGCAGAAATTGATGCAGATATCGTTGAGCTAACGACTGGTTTTAAGGTAGCAAGCTCATCAGGGTCTGCCACTTCTACCACGCTATCAAACAAAGGTCTTAGACTACATCAAAGCACTGCCGTTAACGCTTTGCCTGATTTTGCCTTAGGAACGGCTAGCGTACAAGACATGCATGCGCAACTAGCTGCGCCGATTATTAATCAAGCATTAATGGCTAAGCTTAGCGCTGAAAGTGCGAATACTGACAGTGATAGTGTTGGGAAAGAGATACATATTCTAGATGCTTGTGCAGCCCCTGGTGGTAAGCTTGCTCATTGGTTAGAGCTTATAAGTGCTAACGACCAGTCATCGTTGTTTCACGTGAAACAAGATAACAATGGGATGTCATCTGAAACGTCGCCTGAAAATACCAACATCAAAGTAACAGCTATCGATAACGAAGCACCACGTATCGAGCGTATTCGTGAGAATTTACAGCGCCTAAATTTAAGTCAGCATGATTTGCAGCAAGCAGATAACAGCATTGCACTTAATATCGTCTGTGCAGATGCGACCAGATGGCAGCATGGAAAAAATAAAAAAGCAGCTACCAATGAGCCGGTATTTGATGCGATATTATTGGACTCTCCTTGTACTGCGACTGGCGTGATTCGCCGTCATCCAGATATCAGTATCCTGCGTACCGAAGAAGACATCGAACAGACGGCGCTGTTGCAAGCAGACATCTTGCACAATCTATGGCCACAACTCAAAGCTGGTGGTTATCTGCTGTACGTGACATGTTCTATCTTAAAGCAAGAGAACGTCGAGCAAATGCAGGACTTTATTACTCATCATAATGACGCAGTAGTGATTGAGTTTACCGACGATTGCAGTTGGGGTATCGAACAAGCAATCGGTCGTCAATGCTTACCGATTGATAGTGCAAGCGGCGATGGTTTTTATTATGCGTTGCTACAAAAAACTGCTGAATAAACCGTTTTTAAATATTGAATAACATTATTGTAGACAGGACAATCTAATGAAATATATCAGTACCCGTGGTCAGACAGCACCAATGGATTTTAGTGATGTGCTTTTGATGGGTCTTGCCCCAGATGGTGGTTTGATGTTGCCTGAGCATTATCCAAATATCGATAGTGCAACCCTTGATGAATGGCGTACGCTCAGCTATCCGCAGCTTGCGATGGCGATTATGCAGTGTTTTGCCACTGATATTCCTACGGCTGATTTGCAAGATATCATTGAGCGCACTTACACTGCTGATGTGTTTGGCTCTGACGAGATTGTTCCTGTCCGCAAGCTCGAAGACAATTTATATATTCTAGGATTATCGAACGGTCCAACATTGGCATTTAAAGACGTTGCCATGCAGTTCTTAGGCAATGCCTTTGAGTATGTACTTAAGAAAAAAGACGCACGTATTACGATCATCGGTGCAACAAGTGGTGACACGGGTAGTGCAGCAGAGTATGCATTGCGCGGCAAAGAGAACATCGAAGTCTTTATGCTATCTCCACACGGCAAAATGAGTGAGTTCCAGCGTGCGCAGATGTATAGTTTGACCGATAAAAACATACATAATATCGCTATTGATGGGATGTTTGATGATTGCCAGGATATCGTCAAAGCGCTACAGCAAGATGCTGAGTTTAAAGCCGCTTATAACCTAGGTACAGTAAACTCTATCAACTGGGGTCGTATCCTAGCGCAGATTGTTTATTACTTTAAAGCTTACTTTGCGGTCACGACGAGCAACGATGAAAAAGTCAGCTTTAGCGTACCATCAGGTAACTTTGGTAACATTTGTGCTGGTCACATCGCTCGCGAAATGGGACTGCCAATTGACCGTCTGATTGTCGCAACCAATGAAAACGACGTTTTAAATGACTTCTTCAATCAAGGCGCTTATCAGCCACGTCCGACTGAAAAAACTTATGTCACTTCAAGCCCGTCAATGGATATTTCAAAAGCGTCTAACTTTGAGCGTTTTGTTTATCTGCTATTAGAGAAAGACAGCGCACGCGTTCATGAACTATTCGATGGCGTAAAATCAGGTCGAGGCTTTGACTTGTCTGACTTGATGGAAGCAGTTAATACGCGTTACGGTTTTGCTGCTGGTAAATCTACTCATAGCGACCGCTTGCAGACTATCAAAGCGCTTTATGAACAGCATAGTGAATTGGTTGATCCACATACTGCAGACGGCATTAAAGTCGCCAAAGAGCTACAGCTGGACGGTGAAATCATCGTTTGTGCAGAGACGGCATTACCCGTTAAATTTGCAGATACTATCGTTGAAGCAGTAGGTCAAATAGATATTGAGCGTCCAGCGCATACTGAAGGGTTAGAAGATTTACCACAGCATGTAGTGGTACTGGAAAACAAGGCTGAACTGGTTGCTGAACAAATCCGCCAACATGTTACGCCGAATCCTGCTTAAGTAATTACGGTCTTTATGCTTATCATCAACAAGGAAAAGTATCCGCGTAAAAGTTACACCATTGTAATAAAGTGTTTATGATTGTGTTATGGTAGATATAATTGTAATATTAGAAACAGCGTCAGCAAGTCATCATCGTGCTAGGCGCTTTTTTAGGAATTATTCTAGCCAATTACACTGAACAGTTACCCTATAATCGCCATAAGAATTTTATTAATAAGTTTCTGATAAATTTGATTTTTTATTAATTTAAGAGATTTTTACAGTAATAAATTAAGTACAGTTCTTTGCGTCGAATACAGTGGTACATATTGTGGATATAACGATGAAGATGAGCTTAAAAAAGATAGCAAAAGCACTGTTAATTACGACGTTTAGTAGTGCCATGTTGATGAGCACGGCTCAAGCTAACAATCCGCCGCCAACTATCAAAGCTGATGCGCCCAATCGTTATATCGTTAAAAAAGGCGATACCTTATGGGATATTTCAGGTCGCTATCTAGACAGTCCTTGGCGCTGGAAAGAAATTTGGGCCACCAATAAGCAAATCAAAAATCCAAACCTTATCTACCCCAATGACGTTCTTATCCTTTGTGTGATTCAAGGAAAAACGCTGATTGGCGTTGATACTGGTGAAGGCTGTGCTGGCGTTGAAAAGCAGCTTACTGGAAGTGTAAGTACAAGTACGGTCGCGATTACCTCGACGGCCAATAGCATTCCTCCTATTCCGTGGTCAGCTATTCAGCATTGGCTTGATAAAACGCTTATCGTAAATCCTCAAGACTTTAATACCACACCTTATATTTTAGCTTCTAAAAACCGTAACTTAATTACTGCGCGCGGTGATAAAGTCTATGCTAAAGGCGTACCGCTTATCGTGGGTCAGCGTTACGGCGTTTACCGTGAGGGTGAGCTATATGTAGATCCCAAAACTCAAGAAGTGATTGGTCTAGAAGTTACGCAGGTAGCGACAGGACTAGTAACTTCTACAGAAAGTAATGGTGTGACTAGCTTGCAGCTTATCGATAGCTATGGCAAAGAAGTGCGTGAAGGGGATCGCGTATTTGTAGAGTTAGACAACGCTATTCCTCCTGTCTTTTATCCAACGCCTGCAAGTGTCAGTCGCGGCGGTATGATCGTACGTGTGATGGACTCTATCAGCTCGGCTGCGAAGGGTAGTGTGGTCGCCATCAATTTAGGTAGCTTACAAGGTGCTAAGCCAGGTGATGTGCTGACGGTTTATCAAAAAGGGCCTTTGGTACGTGATACTAAGGACAATGACACACCGGTACGTCTACCAAACGAGCCAAGTGGTATGGTGATGGTTTTTAATACTTTTGACCATATCAGCTATGCTTACGTACTAGACTCTGAATTACCGCTCAATATTGGCGATCAGTTATTACCACCCCCTTATTTATAAATAGCTATAAGGCTTTATTAAGCAATATATCAAACTAAATACTAATCTAAGCTTGCCTATACGAGACAGATGACAATGACGGCAGTCACCTCTTCTTTATCCGACGATCAGCGCGCTATCTTAGCGCTGTGGTACGAGGTGAATGCGTCATTATCTGCTTATCACAAACTGATCACTTCTTTCGGTTATCCGCAGCTTGCTTGGCAAGCTAAAGTAGAGGCATGGAAGCAGCTCGGTATTCACCACACCCATCTCAAACGTCATGAACAGCCAGAGCAAACACTCGCCAATATCGATAAGATTCAGCAAGCATTGATAGATGGGCGCTATGGTCTGCTATTCGCTGATGACGCCGACTATCCTGCCCAACTCTTACAAATCTACGACCCGCCGCCATTATTATTTTATCGTGGGAATAGCGCGCGCCTACATCAAGCACAAATCGCTATAGTAGGTAGCCGTAAACCCACCGCGCATGCGCAAAAAATCACGTTTGATATGGCGCAGTACTTAGCGCAAGCAGGTTATATCGTTACTAGCGGTCTAGCTATGGGTGTAGATAAACGCGCACATTTAGGTGCGCTAGCACAAGCAGACCCTGACTATCAGGGACGGACGGTTGGTGTAATGGGTACAGGGATCGATGTGAACTATCCCAATCATCGAGATCAGTTATTTACTCAAATTATCGAGCAAGGTGGCTGCATTATTAGTGAGCTACTACCGCATACGCAGCCACATAAACATACTTTTCCGCGTCGCAATCGTTTGGTAGCTGGGCTGAGTCTCGCGACCATTGTAACGGAAGCGACCATCAAAAGCGGCTCGCTTATAACAGCACGTCTCACGTCTGAACAAGGTAAACAGGTCTTTGCTATTCCCAGTCATATTGATAATAGTAATGCAGAGGGTTGCCATCATTTGATACGTGAAGGTGCGACCTTGATTTATCATCCGCAGCAAGTACTAGAAGACGTCAATGGTCAGCTTGATTACGATAAAGGCGCTTATAGAACAGCAAACGCTACCAACTCTAATAGCAATCACTCGAATGTCACTCAGACTTCCGATACGTTTGAGATAGAGAAAAACTCAATCAAATCTACTAGCCGGCAACCATCCTCTGAGATAAAACCTGCGCGCAGTACAGTCGTTGTGCCTGAGAATTTAGCTGCAATCTATGAGCAGCTTGACTGGCATGGGCAAGATTTAGATGCGCTTATTAGTGCAACCAAGCTTGCACCGCCGCAGTTGATTGGTCAGCTAATGGAGCTTGAGTTAATGGGTCTTATCAGCGAACAAGGTGGACGATATTTGCGCGTTTAAAGTAACGTAAATATTCCTTATTGGACACTGGCATAGATAGCCCTTAGTTATAGACTCTCCTAGACAATATCTCTATTGTGGTATTATTAGGATTTACTTCTACGAACCATTTAAGTCATGAGCCAACCTACACCTCTTATTACTAATTCTGCCATCCAAGCTGCTAAGTGGCTAAAAGAAGGAAAACTGCTCGCGTATCCTACAGAAAGCGTTTGGGGTATTGGTTGCGACCCTTATGACCAAGCAGCTGTTCAGCGTATCTTGGATATCAAACAACGTCCACAAGCCAAAGGCATGATAGTCGTTACTGATAGTGTGTCTCGCTTAGCCCCCTTACTAGCCTCTTTAGATGATGTTCAGCGCCAGCAGGTTATTGATAGCTGGCAGACAGACGATAGTAGAGATGAACAGCACAATCGCCAAGCACATACTTGGTTATTACCGATTCCTCAGTCGCTTGCGAACACTGTACCTACTTGGATTACCGGGCAGCATCAGACTATTGCTGTTCGAGTTATCTCGCATCCTACAATTCGTAAGCTTTGCCAGCAGCTGGTCAGTGAGCAGAATCCATTTGGTCTATTGGTTTCTACAAGCTGCAACCGATCAGGACAAACGCCTGCTAGCACCTTTGAAGCCGCCTATGCTTATTTCGAAGAGCAAATTGGTTATTTGCAGGGTGATACATTGGGTTATACCTTACCTAGCCAGATTCGTGACGCAACGACAGGCTTGGTTATTCGTTAGTGGACAAGAAAGATGTAGACGTTTTTTTTGCTACCTGTTTGCCTTACTCAACATGTTTTCTATTGTATGAGCTACATTTTTACAATAATGCTGGCACAAATACTGTTTATCACATACTGACGGTAGCCCTGAATAGGATTTAGGCAGTCATATGAAAAATAAATTAAATCAGCCAAGTGACCCCTGCCGTCAATCCCGTAGAATTAAACTTGGGAGATTTTAGTTACGCAGCTTGACGATAATAATCAAACCA
>NZ_JADQAN010000027.1:0-32971 GCF_022129425.1 Psychrobacter sp. Ps1
ACTAATCATTAAGTCTCAGCAATGAGCTTATGAATTAGTCATAAAAAAGGCCATCCTATCTAGGGTGGCCTTTTTTTGTGGGAGAATGTGAATCATTATTATAATTAGAATAATAGCTTTAGCGAAACAATAACTCACGATATGTGAGATAGAGATAATTATTTGTTAGATAGCATATTGTAATCTACGGCATAGCTTGTTATATTATCGCTGCACTTAACGCTAGCAGTTATTTTAGACTGCAGTGGTGCAAAATCAGGTAAAATTAATAATTTTACCGTCAAGGGCTTGCATTCTATGCTAAATATTGTATAATGCTGTCCTTTACACCCATAGGCGATTGGCTCAATTGGTAGAGCATCGGTCTCCAAAACCGAGGGTTGTAGGTTCGAGTCCTACATCGCCTGCCATCTTCTTATCACATCTTTGTTGTACCCCACCATCTCCGAAGCGAGTTCTTTATGAGCAATGATCAAGATAACCTCGAGACTAAGTTATCTGATGCCAAGGCGGTTGCTGGTGGAATGCTGTCTAAAAATAAGCATGTTTCAGCTAGCAGTACTACTGCTGTTGAAGTGGCTAAGACTGGCTCAATAAAAGATTTGATTTTGTGGCTACTTGCCGCAGCTGTATTAATCGGTGCGACTCTAGTAAATCAATACTTACCAGGCTATTGGCAACCTGCCAACGATGTTTGGGTACGTATTGGTATTATTGTCGTACTTGTTGTATTTGCATTAGTCTGTTTGGCGCTAACGCATCAAGGCCGTGCTTTTAAAATATTGTTAAAAGACGCTGCCGTTGAGCTTCGCCGAGTGACATGGCCAGGTAAAGATGAAACCTTTCAATACACATGGCAAGTAATTGTCGTGATTGCGATTGCCGGTTTCTTTATTTGGTTATTGGATAACTTTTTTAATTGGTTCGTTGGTATCTTCATCGGTTAATAGCACGTATTAGTGACTATTAGCGAGACATTTACTCATAACGACTTATTTATAATGATCAGGAGCGTGATATGCGTTGGTATATTGTCCAAGCGTTTTCAGGATATGAAAAACAAGTACAACGTTCATTAACTGATCGTATTAATCGTAGTGACTTTGCTGAGTCATTCGGTGATGTATTGGTTCCTACTGAAGAAGTCGTCGAAATGAAAGACGGCAAAAAACGTAAGAGCGAGCGTAAGTTCTTTCCTGGATATGTATTGATCCAAATGGAAATGAACGATAATACTTGGCACATCGTAAAAGACTGTCCTCGTATTATGGGCTTCATCGGTGGTACGCCTGAGATGCCTGCACCGATTACGCAAGTAGAAGCTGATCGCATTTTAAACCGTTTGAACCAGACTGAGACTGACCCACGTCCTAAGACTCTATTTGAGCCAGGCGAAGAGTTGTTGGTTATCGATGGTCCATTTACTGACTTTAAAGGGTTGGTAGAAAAAGTGGATTATGAGAAGTCTAAACTACATCTAACGGTAAACGTATTTAATCGACCTACACAGGTTGAGCTTGAATTTAGTAAAGTTGAAAAACTAGACTAAATTAGCAAAAAATTCATCAACCGGGGAGCTGTTAGTCAATTAGGTATATACCACATTGATTTGGCGCTATTACCCATTTAGGAGAGTATCATGGCTAAGAAGATTGATGGTTACATCAAACTGCAAGTGCCTGCAGGCAAAGCAAATCCTTCACCACCTATTGGTCCAGCTTTGGGTCAAAAAGGCGTGAACATCATGGCGTTCTGTAAAGAATTTAACGCTGCGACCTCAGGCCAAGAGCCAGGTCTACCGATCCCAACTGAGATCACAGTATACAGCGACAAATCTTTTACCTTCATCATGAAGTCACCACCAGCTGCATACTTACTACGTAAGGCTGCTGGTATTGCCAAAGGTTCAGGTACACCGAACACTGCTAAAGTTGGTAAAGTTGACCGTGCACAACTAGAAGACATCGTTAAGACTAAGAATGCAGATTTAACTGCAGCTGATCTTGACGCTGCTGTCCGTACCATCGCTGGTACTGCACGTTCAATGGGTATTACCGTGGAGGGTGTATAATGTCTAAGCTAACCAAACGTCAAAAAGAAATCCAAAGCCGTATTGATAACGAAAAACAGTACACCATTGAAGAAGCGGTTCAAATCCTAAACGATTTGCCAGCGCTAAAATTCAAAGAGTCTATCGATATCGCAGTAAACTTGGGCGTTGACCCACGTAAATCTGATCAAGTAGTTCGTGGTGCAACCAACCTACCTGCGGGTACTGGTAAAACCAAACGCGTTGCTGTATTTGCTCAAGGCGCTGCTGCTGAAGCCGCTAAAGAAGCTGGTGCAGACATAGTTGGTTTTGAAGACCTAGCAGAGCAAATCAAAGCCGGTAACATGGACTTTGATGTTGTTATCGCAGCTCCAGATGCAATGCGTGTTGTTGGTCAGTTAGGTACTATCCTAGGCCCACGTGGTCTAATGCCTAACCCTAAAGTTGGTACGGTAACGCCAAACGTTGCTGAAGCTGTGACTAATGCGAAAGCTGGTCAGGCTCAGTACCGTGTTGATAAAGCTGGTATCATCCATGCAACTATCGGCCAAGTTGGTTTCACTGCTGATCAAATCGAGCAAAACGCGCAAGCGATTCTTTCTGATCTAAAGCGTGCTAAGCCTGCTACTTCTAAAGGTACTTTCATTAAGAAAATTACCTTGTCTAGCACGATGGGTCCAGGTCTAACGATCGACGCTGTTCCTTATCGTACTGCTAAATAATTAAAGTTTTTATCTTCAAATATTTCGAATGATAAACACAAACAGTTTTTAAAGAATTAGGTCAGCGTAGTATTTACTACGCTGTCTAAGACCGTAGGTAGAGAGTAGTTTAGAGTCATAGTTAGCGATCTTCGGATAGTTGCTTATGACAATAAGTCACTTTTGTTAATCGACGACAGATGAAAATCTTAGTTGTCCTACGCAGACGGTGGCCCACACAGTTTAAGACACGAGCGAATAGGGCGATAAGGTTATTTATAATCTTCAAACTATTACTCAACGTCATTCTGATAACGGTGCCGTAATCAGTCGTTACCAGTAGATGCTTTTTTTATTAATTGAATCCACTGGTAATGTGTCGTATCAAGTCAGTCTTAGCTTACAGTTTGAGCGCATAAAAACCTTGTTTTTGGCACTTTTATTATAAGTCGATTGATAAGATTAAAGGAGTCAACTTATGGCATTAACGCTAGAACAAAAACAACAAGTTGTGGCTGAAGTGTCTGAAGTTGCTGCTAATGCTTACTCAGCAGTAGCTGCCGAATATCACGGTATTGGTGTTGCACAGCTTACTAAGCTGCGCGAACAAGCTCGTGATAAAGGTGTTGTTTTGAAAGTGGTAAAAAATACACTAGCAAAACGCGCTTTTGAAGGCACTAAGTTTGAGAGCATGTCAGACCGTATGACTGGTCCACTACTTTTGGCTTTCTCTATGGAAGATTTGGGATCTGCTGCTCGAGTCGTTTTCGACTTCAGCAAAGATAACAAAGCTTTAGAGACCAAATTAGTATCAGTCGGTGGTGAAGTTTATGGTCCAGAAGAGCTAGAGCGCGTATCGAAGCTACCAACTCGCGACGAAGCAATCTCTATCTTGATGGCTACTATGAATGCACCAGTGACCAAGCTTGTCCAGACTATGAACGCTGTTCCTGGCAAGTTCGTTCGCACTGTAGCGGCAATCAAAGACGCAAAAGAAGCTGCTTAATTGCTTGTTTTAACGTAACTTTAACATCGCTAATTTTGGTTGCACTTTATTGTCACATTAAGCAAGCAATCAAGGCGATATTAGAATCAATTAATTTTTATCAGATAACGGAGAGTTCTCATGGCACTATCTAAAGATGACGTGTTAAATGCAATCGCTGAAATGTCAGTAATGGATATCGTTGAGTTAATCAGCGACATGGAAGAAAAATTCGGCGTAACAGCTGCTGTTGCTGCTGCACCTGCTGCTGCTGGTCCTGCTGCTGCTGCTGCTGAAGAAAAAGACGAGTTTGACGTAGTTCTTGCCAGCTTTGGCGAGAAGAAAGTTGGCGTAATTAAAGCCGTACGTGAAGCTACTGGTCTTGGCCTAAAAGAAGCGAAAGATTTGGTTGAAAGCGCTCCAGCTCCAATCAAAGAAGGCGCATCTAAAGCTGAAGCTGAAGAGTTGAAAAAGAAACTTGAAGAAGCTGGTGCAACTGTTGAACTAAAATAAGTTTAACACTGTACGAAAAAAAGCTGGTAATGCCTTGCATTGCCAGCTTTTTTTTACTATAATTCGTAGCTTGACCTTTTGTGTCTGCCAACAGTCGTATGCAACATCACGGTGGATACCCATCAAAAGGACAGACGATATACATGCAAGCACACATGCCAGTTTTTGAAATCAGTTAATATGAGCTAAACGTCTGTAGATGTTTGGCATTTTTTTGTGTCTGCATGCTTTCCTATCAACACTATAGTTTATACTGATTCTAAAAGTTATAGTTACCCCGATTATTAATCCTGAAAAAAGCGGTATTCTTAAAAAAGCTGTTGATCATAAGTTGCCTACTTGGTGTGGCATGACTGTCGATATTCAGTTTCATAGACAGTTTGTATGTGTAGGGAACATAGTTCGGTAATAAGTAGTCTAGATGGCAAGTGGTATGGATGCAATCTTAATAGACATTATTTCCCAGCAATGTATTTGTAAAGTAAGCCTGATAGGCAATGCGTTATAGATTATATAATATTGAATTTTTTAGTTGCAACAGTCATATAGACTGATTCACTTACCATGAATATAGCAAGTAATGACGAGATTAAGTGAAGTGTGCTAGGTAAGCACTGAAGAGTAAAGTAGTAATTGACAGAAAAGACATGAACTGAACACGAAGACCCGTTTTATATTATCGTTTACGTCGTCACGTTTGCATCGTATTTATGCATACTGGCCACGCTTTTAATTTGTTTCCACGTTTACTGTAAGGACTCTCGATGGCATATTCTTATACTGAAAAAAAGCGTATTCGCAAAAGTTTTGCTGAATTGCCCACTGTAATGGACATTCCCTATTTACTGTCTATTCAAGTAGATTCTTATGAGCAATTTTTGCAAGAGCACAAAAAGCCGAAAGCTCGTGAGAATACTGGTTTGCAAGCTGCGTATTCCTCTATTTTCCCAATTGAGAGTCACTCTGGTAACGCAGAGCTACAATTTGTTGAGTACTATTTAGGCACGCCTGAATTTGATGAGCGTGAGTGTATCTTACGTGGTTCAACGTTTGCGGCGCCAATGCGTGTCAAAATCCGTTTGATCATCAAAGACAAAGACAGCAAAGACAAAGATAGCAAAGCTGCTATCAAAGATATCCGTGAGCAAAGCGTTTACATGGGCGAGATGCCTTTGATGACGGCTAACGGTACTTTCATTATCAATGGTACTGAGCGTGTTATCGTATCTCAGCTACATCGTTCACCTGGTGTGTTCTTTGACCATGATAAAGGTAAGTCGCATTCAAGTGGTAAAGTGCTTTATAACGCGCGTATCATCCCTTACCGTGGTTCATGGTTAGACTTTGAATTTGATGCAAAGGACTTAGTCTTTGCTCGTATTGACCGTCGCCGTAAGCTATTGGCTTCTATCATTCTACGCGCACTTGGTCTAACAACTTCTGAAATCTTAGATTTATTCTTTGATAAAGTCGCTGTTTATAAAGCTGAAGAGACGTTTGAAATTGATCTAGTTGCTGATCGTCTACGTGGCGAGATGGCTCAGTTCGATATCGTATCACCTGAAGGTGACGTTATCGTAGAGCAGGGCAAACGCATTAACGCCCGCCGTATCCGTCAGCTTGAAGAAGCAGGTATGACGAAAATTGCTGTGCCTGATGAGTATCTATACGAGCGTATCTTAGCAGAAGACATCGTCGTTAACGATGAAATCATCGCTAAAGCAAACACGCCAATCGACCACGAGTTATTGGTTAAATTGAACTCATTTGAAGCCAGTGGTGCCATCAAAGAGTTCAGCATCCTATTCACGAACGATATCGATCAGGGTAGCTATATTGCTGATACGCTACGTGCAGATAGCACGTCGAGCCGTGAAGAAGCATTGATCGAAATCTATAAAGTCATGCGTCCAGGTGAGCCACCAACGGTTGAGACTGCTGAGAAACTGTTTGAAAGCATGTTCTTCAACGCAGATCGTTATGACTTATCAAACGTTGGCCGTATGAAGTTCAACCGTCGTCTTGGTTTAGAATTTGACAACACTGATGATCCTGATATCCAGCGCGAACGCAGTGTATTGACCAATGATGATATCGTTAACGTTCTAAAAGAACTTATCGAGATTCGTAACGGTCGCGGCGATGTCGATGATATTGACCATCTTGGTAACCGTCGTATTCGTTCAGTGGGCGAAATGGCAGAAAACCAATTCCGTGTTGGTCTAGTACGTGTTGAGCGTGCTGTAAAAGAGCGTTTAAGCTCAGCAGAATCAGACAACCTGTCACCACAAGATTTGATTAACTCTAAGCCAGTAGCGGCTGCGGTTAAAGAGTTCTTTGGTTCAAGCCAGTTGTCACAGTTTATGGATCAGAACAACCCGTTGTCTGAAGTTACCCATAAGCGCCGTGTATCAGCGTTAGGACCTGGTGGTCTAACTCGTGAACGTGCAGGCTTTGAAGTACGTGACGTACATGATACCCATTATGGCCGTGTATGTCCTATTGAGACTCCTGAAGGTCCAAACATTGGTCTAATCAACTCACTAGCGACTTTTGCTAAAACCAACAGCTTTGGTTTCTTAGAAACGCCTTATCGCCGTGTGGTTGATGGTAAAGTGACTGATGTTATTGAGTATCTATCAGCAATCGAAGAAGTAGGTACTGTCATTGCACAGGCTGATTCTCCGATGACTGAAGATGGCGCGTTATCTGACGAGATGGTCAGTGTACGTAGCTATGGTGAATTTGTTCGTATGCCGCCAGAAAAAGTGACGCATATGGATGTATCACCAAGTCAGGTAGTATCGGTTGCAGCAGGTCTGATTCCGTTCCTAGAGCATGATGATGCTAACCGTGCCTTGATGGGCTCGAACATGCAGCGTCAGGCTGTTCCTACGCTACGTGCTGATAAGCCGTTAGTAGGTACTGGTATGGAGCGTCACGTTGCTCGTGACTCTGGTGTTTGTGTTATCGCTAAGCGTGGCGGTGTGATTGAAGATGTTGATGCATCACGTATCGTTGTTCGTGTCAACGAAGACGAGATGACTGCTGGTGAAGCGGGTATCGATATCTATAACTTGATCAAATACACGCGCTCTAACCAAAACACTTGTATCAACCAACGTATCATCGTTAACCAAGGTGACGAGATTGCTTTGGGTGATATCTTGGCAGATGGTCCATCAACGGATCTTGGTGAGCTAGCACTAGGCCAGAACATCCGCATCGCATTTATGCCGTGGAATGGTTACAACTTCGAAGATTCAATCTTGTTATCTGAGAAAGTAGTTAAAGAAGATCGTTTCACTACGATTCATATCCAAGAATTGACTTGTGTGGCTCGTGATACCAAGCTAGGTACAGAAGAGATCACTGCTGATATTCCAAACGTTGGTGAAGCAGCATTATCAAGTCTTGATGAAGCAGGTATCGTCTATATCGGTGCTGAAGTTGACGCTGGTGATATTCTAGTTGGTAAAGTGACGCCAAAAGGTGAAACGCAACTAACGCCAGAAGAGAAACTACTACGGGCTATCTTTGGCGAAAAAGCGGCTGACGTGAAAGACACTTCACTACGCGTACCGACTTCAAGTAAAGGTACGGTTATTGATGTACAGGTCTTTACCCGTGATGGCGTTGAAAAAGACGCACGCGCAAGAGCGATTGAAAAATCGCAGCTTGATAGCTATCGCAAAGATTTGAAAGAAGAGCTACGTATCTTTGAAGAAGCAGCACGTGGCCGTATTGGTAATCTATTAGATGGCCAAAAAGTCAGCGGCGGTGCTGGTCTAAAAGCTGGTACGGTTATGGCCTTGGCTGATATGAAAGATATGAGCCTTGAGACTTTACTAGATATCCAACCAGTAGAAGAAGAAATCTCTGAACGTCTAACGCAAATCGCTGATTACTTGGTTGATAAGCAAAAAGACATCGATGTGAAGTTTGCTGAGAAAAAACGCAAATTGACTGCTGGTGATGACTTACAACATGGCGTACAAAAAATCGTTAAAGTATATCTAGCGGTTAAGCGTCGTATTCAGCCTGGTGATAAGATGGCTGGTCGTCATGGTAACAAAGGTGTTGTATCGCGCATCATGCCAGTTGAAGACATGCCTTATGATGAAAATGGTAATACCGTTGACATCGTATTGAACCCACTTGGTGTACCATCTCGTATGAACATCGGTCAGGTTCTAGAGACGCATTTGGGTATGGCAGCGAAAGGATTGGGCGAGAAGATTGACGGTATGCTCAAATCTCAAGCAGCGATCAAAGAGTTACGTGACTTCTTGGACAAAATCTATAACCAAGTAGGCGGTGAGCAAGTTGATCTTGATAGCTTGAGTGATGATGACATCATGGCGCTAGCAGACAACTTACGTGGCGGTGTACCGATGGGCACAGCAGTATTTGACGGCGCAAGAGAAAGCCAAGTTAAAGACCTGTTAGAGCTTGCTGGTATGGATCGCGATGGTCAGCAGACGTTATATGATGGTCGTACAGGTCAGAAGTTTGACCGTAAAGTAACCGTTGGTTACATGTACATGCTCAAGCTTAACCATTTGGTTGATGACAAAATGCATGCGCGTTCAACAGGTTCTTATTCTCTAGTGACGCAGCAGCCATTGGGTGGTAAAGCTCAGTTTGGTGGTCAGCGCTTCGGTGAGATGGAAGTGTGGGCACTAGAAGCATACGGCGCGACTTACACCTTGCAAGAAATGCTAACGGTGAAGTCGGATGACGTTGAAGGCCGTACTCGTATGTACAAAAACATCGTTGATGGTGAGCAGTATATGGATCCAGGCATGCCTGAGTCGTTTAACGTACTGACCAAAGAAATCAAATCACTGGGTATTAATATTGAGTTAAAACAAAGCAACTAGCCCGTTGTTTAACTTAGTTGTCCACTAAAGGCAGTCTGCTTTATTGCTGCTGCTTTTAGTGATTTGTCTCAACCCTATTCATTGCCTTCATTCATCTTATCTGCGTCAATGGTACGCTGTCAGATGATTATAAAGATAACGGAGAAGCAACTTGAAAGATTTACTCGATATCATGCAAAGCCCTACCGGCAACGGTAACCAAGAGTTTGATAGCATTCAAATTACTTTAGCCTCACCTGACGTTATTAAGTCATGGTCGCACGGCGAAGTAAAAAAGCCTGAAACCATCAACTATCGCACGTTTAAGCCTGAGCGTGATGGTCTCTTTTGTGCCAAAATCTTTGGCCCAGTAAAAGACTTCGAATGTTTATGTGGTAAATATAAGCGCCGTAAGTTCCAAGGCGTTATCTGTGAAAAATGTGGTGTTGAAGTTACCACTGCTAAAGTTCGTCGTGATCGCATGGGTCATATCGACCTAGCCAGTCCTGTGGCGCATATTTGGTTCTTAAAATCATTACCAAGCCGCATCGGTCTATTGCTAGACATGACGCTACGTGATATCGAGCGCGTTCTATATTTTGAAAGCTATATCGTTACTGAGCCTGGGCTAACTAGCTTAGAAAAGTACCAGTTGCTTGATGATGAAGATTATTACAAAGCGCTTGAAGAGTTTGGTGACGAATTCACAGCCAAGATGGGTGCTGAAGCAGTTCAAGACCTATTGAAAGATATCGATATGGATCTTGAGATTGATGAGCTGCGTGAAGCAATTCCGCAAACAGGTTCTGAAACCAAGCTTAAGAAGATGTCTAAGCGTCTTAAATTATTAGAAGCATTCCGTGATTCTAATAACAAGCCTGAGTGGATGGTAATGAACATCTTGCCAGTACTACCACCAGATTTGCGTCCTCTAGTACCGCTAGAAGGCGGCCGTTTTGCGACGTCAGATCTAAACGATCTATATCGCCGCGTGATCAACCGTAACAACCGTCTTAAGCGTCTGCTTGAGCTAAGCGCACCTGATATCATCGTACGTAACGAAAAACGTATGTTGCAAGAGTCAGTAGATGCGTTGCTTGATAACGGTCGTCGCGGTCGTGCCATCACTGGTAGTAACAAGCGTCCATTGAAATCTTTGGCAGATATGATCAAAGGTAAGCAAGGTCGTTTCCGTCAGAACTTACTTGGTAAGCGTGTCGATTACTCTGGTCGTTCGGTTATTGTTGTAGGTCCAACACTACGTCTACATCAGTGTGGTCTACCTAAGAAAATGGCACTAGAATTATTCAAGCCATTTACTTATAACAAACTATTGTCTCATGGTTTAGCGACTACGATTAAAGCTGCCAAAAAGATGGTAGAACGTGAAGAGCCACAAGTGTGGGATATGCTGGCCATGGTTATCCGTGAGCATCCAGTACTTCTTAACCGTGCGCCAACACTTCACCGTTTGGGTCTACAGGCATTTGAGCCAGTATTGATCGAAGGTAAAGCCATCCAGTTGCATCCGCTTGTTTGTACTGCATTCAACGCCGATTTCGATGGTGACCAAATGGCCGTTCACGTGCCATTGACGCTAGAAGCGCAGCTTGAATCACGTGCCTTGATGATGTCTACCAACAACATCTTGTCACCTGCGAACGGTGATCCGATCATCGTACCATCTCAGGATGTTGTACTAGGTCTATATTACATCAGTCGCTCGTCGATCAATGCCAAAGGCGAGAGCATGATTTTTGCTACCGTTAATGAAGCATTGCGTGCGATTGGTTCAAACGACCTACATGTAAACGCCAAGATCAAAGTGCGTGTTACTGAGACGCAAATTGATGAAGAAGGTAATGAGACTAAAGAAATCAGTATCAAAGATACGGTTGCTGGTCGTCTACTTATCTGGAACATCATGCCTAAAGGTATGACGTTTGATGAGTGTAACCAAGAGATGACGAAGAAAAACATCTCTCGTTTGATCAACTCTTGCTACCGTAAAGTTGGTGTAAAAGAAAGTGTTATGTTTGCTGACCAATTGATGTATCTTGGTTTTGCTCAAGCAACACTATCTGGCGTGTCTATCGGTATCGACGACATGGTCATTCCACCACTTAAAAAGCAAATCATCGAAGTGGCAGAAGGCGAAGTTCGCGAAATCGAAGATCAGTTCGAGCAAGGTTTCGTAACTGCTGGTGAGCGCTATAACAAAGTAGTTGATATCTGGTCACGTACCAATGACAAAGTCGCTAAGGCGATGATGGACAACTTGGCAACAGATAAAGTTATTAACGCACAAGGTGAAGAAGACGAGCAGAAGTCATTCAACTCTATCTTTATCATGTCAGATTCTGGTGCTCGTGGTAGTGCGGCACAGATTCGTCAGTTGGCTGGTATGCGTGGTTTGATGGCTAAGCCAGATGGCTCAATCATTGAGACGCCGATTAAAGCTAACTTCCGTGAAGGTTTGACGGTACTACAGTACTTCATCTCAACTCACGGTGCACGTAAAGGTCTAGCAGATACAGCACTGAAAACAGCTAACTCAGGTTACCTAACTCGTCGTCTGGTTGATGTGGCACAAGATTTGGTTATCACTAGCGATGATTGTGGTACTGAAGAAGGCCTACTCATGAAACCACATATCCAAGGTGGTGAAATCATTGAGAAGCTAGGTGAGCTAGTACTGGGTCGTGTCACTGCTCGTGATGTTACTTATAATGACGATGCTGATAAAGTATTGATTCCAGCTGGTACATTGATCGATGAGTACTGGGTTAACGTCCTTGATAACAACGCAATCGATGATATCTGGGTACGTTCAGTAATTACTTGTGATATCGAACATGGCGTATGTTCACAGTGTTATGGTCGTGACCTTGCACGTGGTCATAAAGTGAATATCGGCGAATCAGTCGGTGTTATGGCAGCTCAATCTATCGGTGAGCCGGGTACTCAGTTAACCATGCGTACGTTCCACGTGGGCGGGGCAGCGAGCTCAGCCTCTGTGGATAACAGCATCTCTGTACGTAATGCTGGTCAAGCACACTTTGAAAACATGAAAACAGTACAGCATACCGATGGTCACTTAGTCATCGTATCGCGTTCAGCTGAAATCGCATTGACCGATGAGCTTGGCCGTGAGCGTGAGCGCTATAAAGTACCGTACGGTTCAAGCGTACTTGTGAAAGACGAAGAGCAAGTAGAAGGCGGTCAAACTATCGCTAAATGGGATCCGCATACGCATCCAATCATCACAGAATTTGCTGGTACCGCACGCTTCAGTGACATCACTGATGGTATGACTGCAACAGTGAAGGTTGATGATGCGACGGGTATGAGCTCATTTGAGATTCTAGCTACTCGTGACCGTTCAAGCTCAGCAAAAGACTTACGTCCTGCGATTATCTTGAACACTGACGAAGGCAAAGAAGTGGTTTACTTCTTACCAGCTGAAACTATCATCCGCGTAAGCGACGGTGAGAAAGTAGCAGCAGGTTCGATTCTAGGCCGTGTACCACAAGCGTCTTCTGGTACCAAAGATATTACCGGTGGTCTACCACGTGTTGCTGACTTGTTCGAAGCACGTCGTCCAAAAGATCACGCTATCATGGCAGAAATGACTGGTGTGGTAAGCTTTGGTAAAGAGACTAAAGGTAAGAACCGCTTCATTATTACTAATGAAGATGGTGAAGTGCATGAAGAGCTAATCCCTAAATGGCGTCAAATCAACGTCTTCGAAAACGAGACGGTAGCACGTGGTGAAGTGATCGCTGATGGTCCACAGAACCCACATGATATCTTACGCTTGAAAGGTCAGACTGCACTTGCTGATTACATCGTCAACGAAGTACAGGACGTTTATCGCTTACAGGGTGTAAAAATCAACGACAAGCACATCGAAGTTATCATTCGTCAGATGCTGCGTAAAGTTGAAATCACTGACGGCGGCGATTCAAGTCACTTCAAAGGTGATCAGGTCGAGTATGCAGATATCAAAGCATTGAATGCTAAGCTAGAAGCGGAAGATAAATTCCCAGTACAGTTTGAGCGTCAATTACTAGGTATCACCAAAGCAAGTCTAGCAACTGAAAGCTTTATCTCAGCGGCTTCTTTCCAGGAAACAACCCGTGTACTAACTGCGGCTGCTGTGACTGGTAAAGTGGATGAGCTACGTGGTCTGAAAGAAAACGTGGTTGTTGGTCGCTTGATTCCTGCAGGTACTGGTCTTGCTTATCATAAAGCACGTAAAGAAAAAGCAGATCAGAAGCTACAAGATAAAGATTTGAATGCAGCGTTTGATATGACTGCAAGCACTGATAGCAAAGACTTTGCAAGCTTCGACGAAGCATTTGCTCAAGAGTTAAATCAAGATAATTAATCGTATTAAGTATTTTGATTCATTCTTAATTTGATAAAAAAGCCAGCCTAAGTTGCTGGCTTTTTTGTGCGTATAAAAAACTAAGAAAGGCATGGTGCTATTATCTAAAAAAATAGTACACTGGAAATAGGCTCTAATTCACTACTCATAAAAGGATAATTAGCAAATGGCAGGTAAAACTCGCGTCGCCAAATATCAAGCAGATCGAACCAATCAAAAGTTATATTTCTGTCGTTTATCTTGCCAATCTGCAGGAAGTACCAATGATAAGCAGTTATACCAAGCACACTGTGAGACTGCTATTTTTCACTTGCATGGTGCTTTATTGGCATTCATTCAGGAGCTCGGTCATTTCTATAGCCTAAATATGACGGCGCCAACTTTGCTCGATATTGAGCAAGCACTGAGCGAGCGTACCCAAGTATCTCCTGAGATTCAGCGTTTACAGCAACTGCAACAGCAAGGTTTTATTGCTAATATAGAACGTGCTTATCAGCGTTGTCTTTATGCAGTACCGCCAGATACTATCGTCGATGAAGCGCCAAGCAGTCATTCAGCGTCGCCAGACTTGATTGTCAATGTTGTCACTTTATCTAACCAATGGCTACCTGATGAAACAACGATACGGGAATGGCGTAATCAGCTTTTAGAGTTGATTGAACAACTGCGTGCAGGTATGGTTGAATTCTAATAGGAAGTAAACCAGAAGATTTATTCTTTGACCGCTATTTATTGAACCATTTTAAAGTATGATTAAGTAGGGTAGGCCATAGTCTACAGCGCATGAAAAAGGCTTATTCAGTCATTGCTGAATAAGCCTTTTTCTTATTAACTAAAAATAGTCTTGTTTGTTACTCTGGCATCGGTGGCATACTTTCAACGGGTGTCACCGTTAATGGATTTTCCGGTACGCTGTCATCACTACGATTGCTACTTGGTTTCGTTGATGGTGGAGTGCTCGTCTCCTCAGTAGGCTCTGGAACCGAAGGCTTACGCTGCTGGGTTTGAGTCTTGACTGGTTTTGCTGATTTATTGGAGGCGTCGTTAACTAGGATACCATCATCAGTCATCTCTATGATACTTTGCTGTTGCTTTCTGGATTTTGAGCGATTATTGATAGATACCCATTGGCTTGGCGTGTCTTTCAGCTGAGCTTTCATAAAGTCCATCCATACTGGCAGCGCTGCCACACCACCATATTCACGGCGGCCCATAGTAGATGGTTGATCGAATCCCATCCATACTACTGTCGCATTGGTAGGATGGAACCCTGCAAACCATGCATCTTTGGCCTGATTGGTGGTACCAGTTTTGCCACCGATATCATTGCGACCTAATGCCTTTGCTCTTACCGCTGTACCGCGTTGGACTACATCGCGTAGTATATCGGCCATCTCAAAAGCGACTCTAGGTTGCAGTATGCGCGGTGCTTGTTTGGCCCTTACATATTGTACGGCAGGCGCTTTTAGGCGGTCTGACTGTGGACCTGCGTTATATACCGTTAAATCAAGCTCTTTATCTGTTGTTTCGCTATCATCATTACTTTTCGATGATGAATTATCAGCGGTTATTTCATTAGTACTATCATCAGGCGCTTCAATTGACTTCTCATACTCTTCAACTAAGCTGCTATTAACCTTCTCAAGTTTTTCGTTAAAGCATAGTGCACACGCTTGACGTGGATTTGCCTGAAACAACAGCTCGTTTTTATAATTGTAAATTTGTTCAATAAAGTAAGGTTGGACACGATGACCACCATTGGCGAAGGTTGAGTAAGCCGTGGCCATTTGTAATGGTGTGGCTTGTCCTGCTCCAAGTGCTAATGACAAGGTTGTTGGTAGCTTTTCTTTATCAAGACCGAATTCATCTAATAGGTTGCGCGTACTTGAGATACCGATCGCTTGTAACAAGCGAATAGATACGAGGTTACGGGATAAATATAAACCACGACGTAAAGTGATATCACCTAAGAAACGTTCATCAGAGTTTTTCGGTTTCCAGTCACCTACTTGAATAGCTCGGTCAGAAACGATGGTATCTGGACGATAACCTTTTTCTAAAGCAGCGGTATAAACAAGTGGCTTAATGGTTGAGCCAGGTTGACGCCAGCCTTGTAGAGCGCGGTTGAACTTACTGTGGTTAAAATCAAAGCCACCAACCAATGCATTGACAGCACCAGTCTCTGGATTCAACGAGACCAAACTGCCCTGGATTTTAGGTATTTGACCTAATTGCCAGCTGCCATTTGAAGTAGGTATCACACGAACGATATCATTTTTCTTAACAACTTGACTGGCATTGCTAGGGTAATAACCAATACGGTCAGCAGAAATATATTTACGTGCCCATTTCATACCAGACCAATTAACGGTTACTTCTTCACCGGATTGTAGGACTGCGTCAAAACTACGAGAATTGACTTTAGTCACTTTGGCAGGAGACATATTACTGTAGCGTCGAAAGTTTTCGAGAGGCTCATCATTTGCTTCAGCCCCGCGCCAACCATGGCGATGCTCATAGGCAATCAATCCTGTTACTACTGCTGCTTCTGCATCTGTTTGCGCTTTACTATCTACTGTGAGACGTACGCGCCACCCACCGTGCATGACTTGATCGCCATAACGTTCGACTAAAGAAGCTCGCGTCATTTCTGCCAAATAAGGCATGTTTACATCGAGCTTTTCTTTATATAGGTTGATACCGATAGGGGAGTTGACCGCTTCATCGTACTGAGCTTTAGTAATATAGCCAAGCTCATGCATGCGTCCAACGATCCAGTTACGTCGAGTCAATGCGCGGCTAGGATTGGCAACAGGGTTATACTTAGAAGGGGCTTTTGGTAGACCTGCTAACATCGCCATCTCAGCAATAGTTAGATTGTCTAATGACTTACTATAATATTTTTTGGCCGCAGCGCGGATACCATAGGCGCCTTCACCCAGATAGATCTTATTGACATATAGTGTCAAGATGTCGTTTTTGCTCAGTTCGTCTTCGATCTTCCGCGCTAAAAATAACTCTGTTAGTTTGCGGTTTAAAGTACGTTCTGGACTTAAGAAATAGTTTTTAGCGACCTGCATCGTAATGGTAGAGCCACCTGTTTGACCATCGTCATCAGTGACTGCTTCGGTGACAGCGCGACCAAGACCTTTAATACTAATTCCGCTATGCTGAAAGAAAGAAGCATCTTCGGCCGCTAAAAAAGCATGAGTTAAATCTTCAGGAATTTCATCAAAACTAACTGGTAACGATAAACGATTGCCGTATTGGCCGATTAATTTATCATCACTACTATAAATCTGTAATGGCATTTCTAACTTGGCTGTCTTAATCTCTTGCGTACTAGGTAGGGTCGGCGATAGATACATGGCCATCCCATAAAAACCAATAGGTACAGCAAGTGCTAGAACAACTGCCAATGCTAGGCAAGCGATAAAGAGTCCCACCAAAAAGCGAATGAGACGAGCGGTAGCATTTGTTTTGGCCATAATAAGACTTATTAGTTAGAATTTGTAGCAGACAATATTATTATACATTGAACAAAATAGGCAGGTCATAATAAATGTGTAAGTTGGCCTTAATATATTTTTAAATGCTTGAATCTATCAATTAAGTAAAGTATTGTATTGAATTATTACAAATAACTACCAGATTGTACACTTAATATAAGGTATAGAGCTAGTGAGGCTATTTACTTCCAAAAGTCGACATTTGATTGGCGTGGATATTTGTGCCACTTCAGTAAAGTTGGTTGACATACAGCGTCAGCAAGGCATGTTTCACCTAAAATCTTATGGTATTGAAAGACTACCGGAAGGTATCGTGGTCGATAAGATTCTAGTAGATACAGAAGCTGCTGGTAATATTATAGCGAGCTTGGCAAGACGCTGCCAAGTCGCGGGTAGCAATGCTGCGACCGCTGTTTCTGGCTCTGCGGTGATTACTAAAATTATTGATATGGATATGACACTCAGCGATGTAGAGCGTGAGGCGCAAATACGTTTAGATGCCGACCAGTATGTGCCTTATCCATTAGAAGACGTCAATCTAGACTTTGAAGTATTAGGACCGTCTTTGGTTAGTGAAGATATGGTTCAGGTGTTGCTTGCTGCTTCTCGTTCAGAAAACGTCGACCAACGTGTTGATGCTTTAGCCTTTGGTGGACTACAAACGAAAGTTATGGATATCGAATCTCATGCAATCGAGCGTGCGTTTGGATTGATGGTAGATAGCCTACCAAATGTACCCGAACTAGTAGCATTGGTAGATATCGGCCATAATCAGACCACATTATATATTGCCAAGAATGGTGAGTTTATTTATAGTCGTGAGCAATTATTTGGTGGTGCTCAGTTGACCGAGGCAATACAAAATCGTTATGGCCTGTCAGCAGAAGAAGCGACACTAAGCAAACGCGAACGTACCTTACCTGATGATT
The DNA here is from genome assembly GCF_022129425.1 of Psychrobacter sp. Ps1. Lineage (NCBI taxonomy): Bacteria > Pseudomonadati > Pseudomonadota > Gammaproteobacteria > Moraxellales > Moraxellaceae > Psychrobacter > Psychrobacter sp. Ps1. Next base: position 17,940 of record NZ_JADQAN010000027.1, read on the forward strand.
ATTATCCTGAAGTACTGACCCCTTTTATAGAAAATACCATTCAACAAATCACTCGCTCTTTACAGTTTTATTTCTCATCAAGTCAGTATAGCAGTATCGATCATGTAGTGCTTGCAGGAGGCAGCAGTTCTATTGCAGGTCTCGCTGGTATGGCACAACAAAAGCTGGGTGTAACTGTCAGTGTTGCCAACCCTTTTACCAATATGACTATTGCACCAAATATCGATAATGAGCAACTGGCGGTTGATGCGCCAAGCTTAATGGCTGCATGCGGTCTTGCGTTAAGGAGCTTTGACTAATGGCTCGTATTAACCTTTTACCTTGGCGACAAGAAGAGCGTGAACGTCGTAACAAAGAGTTTATGACATTGATAGTGGCGGTGACATTACTGACACTATTAGCAGCTTTTGCTTCATGGAGTTATTTTAATAATGAACTTGATGAGCAGCTTGATGCCAACGCATTGATCGAACAAGAAAACACTCGCTTAGACACCGCATTGACCGAGATCGACAGTTTAGAGCAGCGCCGTGAAGACATTATTTCACGCATGCAAGTCATTCAAGACTTGCAGGGACGACGTCCTGTGCCTGTACGTTTATGGGACGATCTCGCTAAAGCTATTCCACCAGCACTTTATCTAAATAACCTCAAACGTGAAGGCGATACGCTAACTTTGACAGGCTTAGCGGACAATCCAAATATTGTGTCCAGCCTGATTCGTAACCTTGATAACAGTAAATGGATGGGCAACTCAGCAGTAAGTAACATTCAACAGAATATTAGCGCTTATGAGGCTGCTCCAGCCCTCAATAATACGGTTAATACTGGTGAGCAGGCGCGCCCCGTTTATCCTGAAGACAGTTACGTACAGTTTGTAGTAACGACTAGAGTACAATCGGAAACTCCGACTGCTGCTGATACCGATACTGGTCTAGGAGGTGCGTTATGAAGCTTATCCGCAAAAAGAGCCTCTCTAAAACCAAGAAATCTGCTTTAAAGCCAAAAAAGCAATTCGATTTAAATGAGTTTCGCCGTAGTTTTGAGTCGCTAGATTCAGAAAACTATGGCAGTTGGCCATTGCCTGTCAAGGTGACAGTGATTGGTCTTATCATTACTTTTATCGCAGCGTTGTCATGGGCGTTACCAATCAGCAGCAAAATTGATGAGATTAATGCGGCTGAAAGCCAGCAGCAGACCTTGCTCGATAGCTACCGTGAAAAAGAATCTCGCGCACGTCACTTAAAAGCGTATCAAGCGCAAGTTGTCCAAATGGAAACTGAATTTAATACTTTATTGGATCAGTTGCCGAAAGATACACGTGTGTCAGAATTGGTAGAAGGCATAAACATGACAGGCGTTGGTAGTAATATCCGCTTCCAAGATATTTCAGTAGAACCTGAAATTGAAAACGAATTCTTTATTGAGCAGCCAATACGTATCGCAGCTTTGGGTGAATACCATCAGTTTGGTAGCTTTATCAGTGGTCTTGCTGCACTGCCTCGAATTATTACGATGCATGATTTTGAAGTCAGCAATCCGCAGCCTACATTGGATGTTTTGCCAGAGCTTAACTTAGTCTTGCAAACTAAGACTTATCGCTCTAAAGAAGCGGCTCCTGAAGGTGATGCCGCCGCCGCTACTGATGCAAATGCAGGAGGCAACTAATGAGTATTCAAAAAATGCCCATGCTATTGGTTTTAAGTGTCGCTGTTTTATCTATGACAGGGTGTAGTGACCGTATAGGTATGGCAGAGCAGGCAATGACCGATATCCGCAATCAGCCTGCACAGCCTATTGAGCCGCCGCCTAAAGCCGAGCTGGTAGAAGATTTTGTATATAGCGCTAGTTCGCAGCGTAGTCCGTTTTTGCCACCGAGTTTAGTCAATGTACAAGGCCCGACCACTCCTATAGATGGTGTACGACCAGATATCAACAGAATCAAAGAACCGCTTGAGCAGTATGAACTGTCGCAATTGGTCTTTCGAGGTGTGGTGATTTCACCCGAAGGTCAGCGATATGCATTGATACAACGTCCTGATGGTTCGGTTGCGAGTGTTAAAGTAGGCGATTATCTTGGATTGAATGACGGCCGTATTGTTGAAATCACGCCGACCCAGGTTAACTTGATTGAAATTGTGCCAGACAGCCGCGCAGGGTTTGTAGAAAAGCCCCAGTCGCTGGTATCCCCTATAAGCTAAGTCGGCAGATTTTTTGAGGAATAAATAATGACAGTACGCAATAACAAGGTAATGATGATGAGCAACCGCATGTCTTCTGCTTTTGCCATTTCAGCACTGGCAGTCAGTATAGTGGCTGTGACTAATAGTGCTCATGCTGCACAGCGCATCGATAATGTCTCTGTAGTACAGACCGCACCTGCAGTGACGCAAATGCGTTTGGGGTTTACAGGATTGCCAGTATTGCCCGCAGCCTATCAGCTTGATGATCCTAGTCGCTTAGTTCTAGATTTCGAACAAGTACAGAATGGGCTTGCTAGCCGCTTTAACGAATACAACATCGGTGCGATTAATGACGTTACTACGCTCAGCAGTGACAGTACCACGCGCCTCATTGTTGGTTTAAAAGAATCCGGAAATTATACGACAGCGATTGAAGGCAACGATTTATTGCTAACTATCACTGATTCTAATCGTCCAGTTATTACCAGCGACCCAATTCAAGATGTGCTCAATAACAATAATAGTATGACAACGACCGCGGTCGTTACGCCTATCGTTGAGAGTTCTACCGTACCAGTGGCGCCTGTACGTACCACAAGCAAGGTAGTCGTGAAGAACGAAGTACCAGCTGATACGATGGTGGTCAGAGTAAATCCACTTTTGAACCCTCAGTTGGCTGCTTCACAAGTAAGTAAGCAGTATAGTTATGATGGGCTAAGCGCAGTCAATTTTTCAGCAGGCAGTGATGGTGGCGGCAATGTCAGCATGGTACTCGCCAACGAAGCTATTCCAGTAGATGTGCAGCGCCAAGGTAATAAACTTGTCGTACGTCTAACAGGTAGTACAGTCCCTAGAAACTTACTACGCCGATTGAATATCAATAGTGGTCTTGTTGGTAGTATTGATACCAAAAACCAAGGTCAGAATGGCGTCGTTACCATTAACATTAATGACGATTATGAGTATCAAGCCTACCAATCAGGTAACCAGTTAAATATCAGTATCAAGAAACCTGAATTGTTACGTGAGCCGACATTGGAAGAAAGAGTATATAGTGGCGAGCCGCTATCTATGGAGTTTCAGGACGTTGAAATCCGCAGCGTTTTAGATATTTTGGCGCAGTTTACTGAGATGAATATCGTGGCTAGTGACTCAGTCACTGGTAATATGACACTACGTTTGATCAATGTGCCTTGGGATCAAGCGCTTGACATCATTTTAAAGAGTAAAAACCTAGGCAAGCGTGAAAATGGTAATGTGATTTTGGTTGCGCCATCTACTGAGCTGGCTGAGCAAGAAGCACGAGAGCTTGAAGCGCAGCAAGCTGTTCAATCTTACGCACCTTTGCGTACTGAGTACATTCGTTTAAGCTATGCAAAAGCACAAGATGTCTTGACGCTTATTTCGCAAGGTAGCGGCGCGACTGGTAATAGTAGTGGCCTCGCAAATCGTGAGGATAATAATACGTTGTTATCCAATCGTGGTACGGTAACAGTTGATGAACGTACCAATACTTTGATTATCAAAGACGTGGCTGATAGTATCGAAAATATCCATAAACTAATCAGCAAAATTGATATTCCTGTTCGCCAAGTCATGATCGAAGCACGTATCGTCAGTGCAACTGATAGCTTCAGTAAAGAGATCGGTGTTCGTTGGGGTATCTTGTCAAATGGTGCAGCCAACAACCGTAGCTTATTGGTTGGCGGTAGCGATCAAACCTTATGGGATTTGAAAGATTTTGATGTAGAAACGACGACCGTTAATGGTCAAACCGTTTCTTATCCTTCTTATGACATTAGTCGTCCTGATAACTTAAACGTTGATTTGGGTGTTTCCAACCCAGCAGGTAGTATCGCCTTTGGTTTGCTCAGTATGTCTGATGTGATGCTAGATCTTGAGCTGTCAGCACTGCAAGCGGATAACCGTGGTGAAGTTATTTCTACACCTAAGATTTTAACCGCAGACAAGCAGACAGCAAAGGTCTCTTCTGGTACTCAGATTCCTTATCAAGAAGCATCAGCCAGTGGTGCGACGACAACCAGCTTTAAAGAGGCTGCATTAAGTCTAGAAGCGACACCAAACATCACACCTGATGGCAAGATTGGTTTGCAATTGGTCATTACCAATGGCACACCGACTATCATTAATAATCAGGTTGCCATCTCTGAGGATTCTATATCAACCAACGTTATTATTGAAGATGGTCAGACAGTCGTACTGGGCGGCGTCTTCAAAAACCGCACTAGTAATGGTGTAGATAAAGTACCTTTCTTAGGAGACTTGCCTTATATTGGTCGTGCCTTCCGTCGTGATGTACGTAGTAATAGTAAGGAAGAGCTACTTATTTTCGTAACTCCGAAGCTTATTAATGATGGTACGAGTCGTCTGAACTAATAATAAATTGTTTAGCTAGTTACTAAAAAAAGTAAGCCATAGTGCTTGCTTTTTTTATGCGCGAGATTAGTGGTTTTAGCGTTGTGATATCTATGTATGTACTGATGAAAGGTGTGCTCTAAATTTTACTCACAATAATCACGGCTCATTACTAGCCAGAATAACAATGACGTTGTATCATACCTAATTTAGCTGAGTAAGTATTATGGGGCAGGAATTACCGTCGGTGTTTTTAGTGGGTCCGATGGGAGCAGGGAAGACGACAATCGGAAAACTGCTTGCCAAGCAGTTAGGTCGCACTTTTGTAGACAGTGATTGGTATATTGAATCGCAGACAGGTGCCGACATTGCTTGGATATTTGCCAAAGAAGGTGAAGCAGGTTTCCGTGAGCGTGAAACGCGTGCCATTGATGAATTGACCCAAAACTCTCAAATCGTATTAGCGACCGGTGGCGGTGCAGTCATGTGTGCTGAAAACCGAGAGTTCCTAAAACAGCGTGGCATTGTCGTTTATCTTAACGCACCGGTTGAGGTGCAACTAGCCCGTACCTCTAAAGACAAGTCTCGACCATTATTGCAGCAGCCTAATCCTAGAAAGATATTGCAAGATTTGTATAGTGCTCGCGATCCACTCTATCGCCAAGTCGCCCATATTATTATGCCTACTGGTCACACGTACCCACGCCACATGGTCAATCAATTGATGCAGCAGCTAGAATCATTCGTCGACTGCACTACCGACGCATCAGCGCACCAAGAAGACTAGTAATAGACTGGCAACTACGATATTAATATGCAGACTCAATTACTTTTACCTCATCGAAAATGCTTTAGGAGTATCACATGGTAATGCCGTTTCATGATGGCCTAATAGTTCATACGCAAAGTCATGATTATCCTATTGTCATTACTGAACAATCTACGACTGAACATGGCAGTATGGCGAAGCAGATCACGCCTTATATCAAAGGCCGTCAGGTTTTGATTGTTACTAATGACACTGTGGCACCTTTATACTTAAAAGCATTAGAAGATGAGTTAGCAGAGCAGTTTACGGTAAAGGTGTGCGTACTGCCAGATGGTGAACAATACAAAAATCAGGCAAGTATTGATCAGATTTATGATGCGCTGATGACAGAACACTTCAATCGCGATGTGACACTTATTGCCCTTGGCGGTGGTGTGGTTGGAGATATGACTGGTTTTGCTGCTGCTAGCTTTATGCGTGGTGTCAATTTTATTCAAATTCCAACGACGCTATTGTCACAAGTAGATTCTAGTGTTGGTGGTAAAACGGGTATCAATCATCCGCAAGGTAAAAATATGATTGGTGCTTTTTGGCAGCCACAAATGGTGCTGGCTGATATGAGTACGCTTAAGACACTGCCTGCGCGTGAGCTATCTGCTGGAGTGGCCGAGATTATCAAATATGCCCTTATCATGGATGAGGCGTTTTTAACGTGGCTTGAGGCAAACTTGCCTGCAATGATGGCGCTTGATTTAGCAGTACTTGGTGAAGCTGTAAAGCGCTGCTGTCAGTACAAGGCCGATGTAGTGGCACAAGACGAAAGAGAGTCAGGTGTGCGCGCGCTATTGAACTTTGGTCATACTTTTGGTCATGTGATTGAAACACATGAAGGCTATGGCAATTGGTTACATGGCGAAGCAGTGGCCGCTGGTATGGTACAAGCAGCTGAGCTATCGCAAAAGATAGGCTGGTTAACTGATGATGAAGTCGTACGTATTAAGCGTGTTTTAGAATTGGCAAACCTACCTATTACACCACCAGCTATCGATGTAGACACTGCTCTAGACTTAATGGGACACGATAAAAAAGTGAAACACGGACAAATCCGCCTAATTTTGTTAAAATCAATTGGCGATGCGGTAATGACTAATGAGTTTGACAGCCAGTTATTGCATGAAGTTTTGTCAAAACATAGCGCGTAACGTTTTAAAAATTATCGTTTATATATTTATACTAAAATCTCGTACTTATAGCCGACTGGTTAGCTGTACCTCTGTTTAAATAAGCATTTATATTATGCTGTAAAACATGTTTTTACCAAGGACCGCCTCATGGCAACATCAAAAACAAAAACGCGTACTGCTAGCCAATCATACAGTCGTCAAGCACTGATTTGGCTAATAGTGACCCTACTTCTAGGGGTGGTCACAGCGTTAGTATGGATGTTTAGTCAAACGCCAGCCATGGGTGCCAAAATTGAAAATGCACCAATATCAGCGCCAGAGATTTTGAATGAAGAGTTTGAGCAACCACTAAAAGTCGAATCGCTGCATGAGCTAGATACGGATGTACAACCGATTAACTTTGATGCAACGATTCGAGATTTGCGCGATTATCCTGATGAGTTTAAAGACAAGCGTTATCTGCTAGCTAACAAAGGCAAATGGACTGTTCAAGTAATGAATGTCTCTGAAAACGATGTGATTGTTAGTTACTTAGAAGGCCGTCAAGATCGTGATAAATTTGCTTATTTCCGTTATCTTGATGATGAAAAACAAGTCCGTTATATGCTGACTTATGGGATTATGAGTAGCCCGCAAGAAGCGGTAGGAGCCGCAAAGCTAATAGACTTTAAGCTACCTACAAACGTACGTGTATTGCCAGAAGAGATTAATCGGTATGTCAGTATTATTGATAATTATGAGCGTCCTGATCCAGTAAAAGATCTAAGTACGAAACGTACACGTGCCGTTGATTTAAAACCTACCAAGCGCGAAGTGCCAGCTCGTTTGCAAGAAGAAGCTGCTGACGCCGCTGCTCAAGCAGCCAGTGCTACCAGTAATCGAGGTAACCAAGAAAGCGCTAATAGTAGTAGTACTCAAGAAAGTATTCGTCAGTCGGTAGATACCTCTGCCACGTTGTCTGTTAGCGAAGAACGTACAGTTGGTGGTGAGACACAAACAATATCTGAAGCATCGCCAAAAGACGAAAACAACGCAAGTAAGCCCGCGGCATCAGAAAATAAAAAGCCTGCGGCACCGGCAGATAACTCTACTAGTAAAAAGCCACCAGTCGTGCCAACACCTAAGCCCCCTAGCAGCACGAACAATAATTCAAATGCTAATGGCAAAAGTGCTAGCGCTAATCCACCCAAAAATAATAGTGATAGTATAAAAGCGCTAATAGAAGACAAGAGTAATTAGTTTTTGCTTGATTAATTTAACCCACTAGCTATTTGGTTAGTGGGTTTTTTTAGCGTTATACGAAATCATTCCATCGTCATAATAAGCGGTAAGCTACTACTGTTAAGTATTATCAAAGCCTTTTGCTAACTGTCGTTTATATGGTTTGCATTAAAATTTTAACAGCAGTTTTATTTGTCCTATAACCAATAGTAATAAGTCCTCTTACAATTTATGGCTAATGAATCGATAGAAAAGACTAGATTTTTCGACAATCATTAACTAATATAACTGTGGGCGACGTTCTGTATAGTTATCGTAAAAAATGTCTATTTAACAACTATTTAGTGGTTTTTTCTTAGTTTTTAGAGTTCTTTACTAAATATTATTGTCTCAAGCGCGGTTACTTACTATCCATAATTAGGTTATCGTAAGTGACGCAACCTCTCTTATTGTCACTCTTTTTAGGGTAAACAAAGTGCTTGAATACAGAGCGTCAGATATTCAAGATAAACAAGTGCACTGTTATTAAGTTATTGTATGCTTAGCTTTAAATGCTAGACATGACAACATAACAAATGATGCTTAAATGAATGGCATTAGATATCACTGATTGAGTAACTGGCATTTAAGGGCGTAGATTCTCCCGTTGCCAAGGGCTGCTACTTACTATCTTTTGATACACGGACCACATGTCAAGACATCAGCTAATGACCAGGAGGGTCAAGGGTTTTACTTTCTCTTAAAGTATGATGTCTATCGAGCATTGCGCTATTTGCCAATTCGAACACACGAATATCCACTATCAGCCCGTTCTGCTTACGGGTACCAACTTATACTCCGCATTGGAAATGTAAGTTGCCCGTCTACTTAAAAGGACAAGCTATGTCAATGATTTCCTCACAAACACACCTGGCCACGCCAGATGATTTTTCTGATAATTGCGGTTTTGGCCTAATTGCCCATATTGAGGGTGAAGCGAGCCATGATTTGGTAAAAACTGCCATTCATAGTTTAAGTTGTATGACACATCGCGGCGGCGTTGCTGCTGACGGTAGAACTGGTGATGGTTGTGGCTTACTATTAGCAACGCCTACCGATTTCTTTAAACAGATTGCTGACGAGCAGCAATTTGCCATTACGGACAACTTTGCTGTCGGTATGGTGTTCGTTAATTTAGATAGCGATAAAGCCAAGCATAGCCAGCAAGTATTAAGCGATGAGATTACCGCCCAAGGATTAGAAGTGGCTGGCTGGCGCAATGTACCACTTGACTTAAGTATAGTTGGTGAGATTGGTCGTGAGACATTACCAGACTTTAAGCAAGTGTTCGTTAATGCGCCAGATGATCTAGCTGCTGATGATTTCAACCGTAAGCTGTTTGTTGCACGTAAAAAAGCAGAGCAGCGTTTGACGGATGATGAGCTATTTTATGTCTGTTCATTGAGTTGTCAGACCATTATTTATAAAGGCTTGGTAATGCCTTCAGATTTACCAGCGTTTTTCTTGGATTTGCAAGATGAGCGTTTGGCGTCACATATCGTAGTATTCCATCAGCGTTTCTCAACCAATACCTTACCGCGCTGGCCACTGGCACAGCCATTCCGTTATCTTGCGCACAATGGTGAGTTAAATACCATTACAGGTAACCGCAACTGGTCTAAAGCCCGTACGCCCAAGCTGAAATCAGACAAACTGCCTAACTTGAATGAGCTGACACCACTTGTAAATAGTACCGGTTCAGATTCATCAAGCTTAGATAATATGCTTGAAGTGCTTATGTCAGGTGGTATGAACCTGTTCCATGCGATGTCTATCTTGGTACCGCCAGCGTGGCAGAACGTTGATAGCATGGATATGGATCTGCGTGCGTTTTATGAGTTTTACTCACAGCATATGGAAGCGTGGGACGGTCCAGCAGGTCTAGTCATTCAAGATGGACGCTATGCGGTCTGTATGCTCGATAGAAACGGTCTGCGCCCGTCACGTTGGGTAACCACCAAGAATGGCTATATCACTGTTGCATCAGAAGTTGGCGTTTGGGATTATGAGCCGCAAGACGTACTGGCAAAAGGTCGCGTTGGACCTGGTCAAATGCTGGTCATTGATACATTGACTGGTCAAATTTTAGATACGACGGCTATTGCAACTTTACTAAAAACAGCCCATCCATATCGTAAATGGTTGCGTGAAGAAGCGACGCGTGTTCGTGATGATGAGCGTCTAGAAGAGACGTTGGCAACGCAAGCGTGCCGCGGTGATAAGCTCAAAGCGCTACAAAAGATGTATCACATCACCAATGAAGAGCGCACAGAAATCATCCGCCCTAATGCTGAAAATGGTCAAGAACCAGTCGGCTCAATGGGTGACGATACGCCAATGGCTGTACTGTCGCAGCAAATTCGCCATGTCGGTGACTTCTTCCGCCAACAGTTTGCACAGGTGACCAATCCGCCAATCGATCCATTACGTGAATCAATCGTGATGTCGTTGCAGACTTGTTTAGGCGCTGAGACTAACGTATTTGCGCCATCTGCGAGAGATGCGCATCGTATTATTTTGTCATCGCCAGTATTGTCAGCCAGCAAAATGCAGCAGCTTGAAACTTTGGATGATCCAGCATTTAAGATGGCTCGTATTGATCTGAACTATGACCGTACTTTAGAGTTATCTGATGCTATCGTGGCTATTTGTGAGCAAGTGGCAGATAACATTCGCTCAGGTAATACATTGATTGTCTTGTCTGATAAAGATATCGATGCAGACAAAGTACCAGCCAATGCCATTATGGTGACTGGCGCTGTGCATCATTATCTAATCGCGCAAGGTATCCGTACTGATGCTAACTTAATCATTGAAACAGGTCTTGCCCGTGACTCGCATCAAATAGCGGTATTGATTGGTTTTGGTGCAACTTGTGTATATCCATATCTGGCATACGATGTCATTGATGATTTGGTCGCGACTGGTGAGCTACTTGGCGACCCAATTCAAGCCCGTGTTAATTTCCGCAAAGGCTTAGATAAAGGTTTGCTAAAAATCTTATCAAAAATGGGTATCTCTACCATTGTTTCTTATCGCGGTGCGCAGTTGTTTGAAGCAGTCGGCCTATCAGAAGAAGTCGTCAGTTTATGCTTTAAAGGTGTACAAAGCCGTATTAAAGGCGCTACCTTTGCCGACCTTGCCGCTGATCAAGCACAATTGGCTGCCAATGCGTTTAAGCGTCGTGCCCCTCTAGATCAGGGCGGTCTGCTCAAGTTTGTTTTCAACAAAGAGTACCATGCCTTTAACCCTGATGTGATTAACAGCCTGCATACCGCAGTACGTACAGGTGATTACGATAATTACCGTAATTATGCCGATCTAGTTAATAGCCGTCCGGTTGCGACTTTGCGTGATTTGTTGCAACTGAAAACTGACAACAGTATCGATGTCAATGAAGTGGAAGATATCTCTGAAATCTTGACGCGTTTTGACTCAGCTGGCATGTCACTAGGCGCGCTATCTCCTGAAGCGCATGAGTCGATTGCGATGGCTATGAATACCATCGGTGGTCGTTCAAACTCTGGTGAAGGCGGTGAAGATCCTGCGCGTTATGGCACATTGCGTAACTCAAAAATCAAGCAAGTTGCTTCTGGTCGTTTTGGGGTAACACCTGCCTATCTTCGCTCCGCTGAAGTTATGCAGATTAAAGTAGCCCAAGGTGCCAAGCCTGGTGAAGGTGGGCAGCTACCTGGTGGTAAAGTCAATGCGCTGATTGCACGTTTGCGTTATTCAGTGCCAGGTGTGACCTTGATTTCACCGCCGCCGCATCATGATATTTATTCTATCGAAGATTTGGCACAGCTGATTTTTGATTTAAAACAAGTCAATCCAGATGCATTGGTATCGGTTAAATTGGTCTCACGTCCAGGTGTTGGTACGATCGCGACAGGTGTTGCAAAAGCCTATGCCGATCTGATTACTATCTCGGGCTATGACGGTGGTACAGCAGCGTCTCCGCTATCGTCTATCCATCATGCAGGCTCACCATGGGAGCTAGGTTTGGCTGAGACTCACCAGTCTCTACGAGTGAATGGGTTACGTGATAAGGTACGTGTCCAGACTGACGGTGGTCTAAAAACAGGACTGGATGTAGTAAAAGCTGCTATCTTGGGTGCAGAGAGCTTTGGCTTTGGTACCACGCCGATGATTGCAGTTGGTTGTAAGTACCTACGTATCTGTCATTTAAATAACTGTCCGACAGGTGTTGCAACTCAAAAAGCCAAGCTGCGTGATGAGCATTTCATTGGCGAAGCAGAAATGTTGATTAACTTCTTTAAGTTTGTCGCAACTGAGACGCGTGAGTGGTTGGCGGCGTTAGGGGTTCGTAGCATGGAGGAGCTGGTCGGTCGTACTGACTTGCTTGATATCTTAGAAGGTAATACGGACAAGCAGCGTCATCTTGATTTAACGCCATTGCTATTTAGTCACCCAGCCAGCGTAGGCAAAGCACAAACTTGTCAGGTTGAGCGTAATGAGCCGTTTGATAAAGGCTTGCTTGCTGAGCAAATGATTAGCGATATGCTCGTGAACATTCGCAAAGGAGCAGGCGGCGACTATAGCTATTTCGTTGGTAACTGTGACCGCTCTATCGGTGCTCGTATTTCTGGTGAGATTGCGCAAGTCTGGGGCAACCTTGGCATGAGCGATATGCCAATTAAGCTTCGCCTAACTGGTACTGCAGGGCAAAGTTTGGGCGTGTGGAATGCTGGCGGCTTAAATATCGAGCTTGAAGGCGACGCCAATGACTATGTGGGTAAAGGTATGGCAGGCGGTGAGATTGTTATTTATCCGCCAAAAGACTCAAACTTTGTAGCACAAGAAACGGCCATCATCGGTAATACCTGTCTCTATGGTGCAACTGGCGGTAAGCTATATGCTGCCGGTACAGCAGGTGAGCGTTTTGGCGTTCGTAACTCTGGCGCACACGCAGTCATCGAAGGTACAGGCGACCATTGCTGTGAATATATGACTGGCGGTATCGTCACGATTCTTGGTCGTACTGGACTCAACTTCGGTGCTGGTATGACGGGTGGTTTTGCGTATGTACTCGATATGGAAGGCGACTTCTTTGACCGTTGCAACCATGAGCTAATCGATCTAAACCGTATTTCAAGCGAGCAAACAGAAGAGCATCGCATTCATTTGCAACAAGTGATTGAAGCTCATGTAGATAAAACAGGCAGTGCATGGGGTCAGACAATTCTGAACGACTTTGAGCACTATGTTCGTAAATTCTATTTGGTTAAGCCAAAAGCGGCGAACATTGCAAGCCTTCTTAAAACTACCATGGCCGACCCACAATAGCCGATACGTAACTGCCTATCGTATCAATGGATTGCATTGATGGAATGTATTGATGGATCGGCAGTCGCTTTAATCAGGTTAGCCAGCGTTCCGTTTTTAGAGACGTTTTAACTCACAGGTTTTCAGCAGGTACGTGACAGCAGCGATATATGTCTTAAATTTTAGACAAACAAAACATCGCTGACTGTCGCCACCCACTGCAAAAGAGCCTTATATAAAAGAGATAGCACCATGGCAAAACGCTTAGAAAATAACTTCCAGTTTTTAGATGTACCAAGATTTGATCCAACCAAAAAAGACATTGCAACGCGTTCAACAGAGTTTGTTGAAATTTATAAACCTTTCGAAAACGAAGCTGTTGCTCAGCAAGCGCATCGTTGTCTTGAGTGTGGTAACCCTTACTGCGAGTGGAAATGCCCAGTACACAACTATATCCCTAACTGGCTAAAACTGGCCACAGAAGGCCAGATATTTCAGGCAGCTGAATTGTGCCACCGTACCAATACCTTGCCTGAAGTGTGCGGACGAGTTTGCCCACAAGATCGTCTGTGTGAAGGCGCTTGTACGTTAAATGATGGTTTTGGTGCAGTGACCATTGGTAATGTCGAAAAATATATCAACGATACCGCGTTTGCACTTGGCTGGCGTCCAGATATGTCTGAAGTCGTTTGGACAGACAAAAAAGTCGCTATCATTGGCGCAGGACCAGCAGGTTTAGGTTGCGCGGATATTTTGGTCAGAAATGGCGTCAAACCAGTGGTCTTTGATAAGCGCCCTGAAATTGGTGGCTTACTGACATTCGGCATCCCTGAGTTCAAAATGGAAAAAGACGTCATGCGCAATCGCCGTGTGATCTTTGAAGACATGGGTATCGAATTCCGTTTAGAGACAGAGATTGGTACAGACGTCACCATTGATGAGCTATTGGCTGACTATGACGCAGTATTTATGGGTATGGGTACATATACCTATATGCGCGGCGGCTTCGCTGGTGAAGAGCTGACAGGCGTCTACGATGCATTAGATTACCTGATTGCCAACGTGAACCGTTGCAATGACTGGGAAAAAGACGCTGAAGAGTACATCGACTTTAAAGGTAAAAAGGTGGTGGTACTTGGTGGCGGCGATACAGCAATGGACTGTAACCGTACCAGTATCCGTCAAGGCGCCGAAAAAGTAGTTTGTGCTTATCGCCGTGACGAAGAAAACATGCCAGGTTCACGCCGTGAAGTGGTCAATGCTCGCGAGGAAGGCGTCGAGTTTTTATTTAACCGTCAGCCAACCGAAATCATCGGCTTAAACGGTAAAGTTAATGGTGTAAAAGTCGTTACTACTCAGCTGGGTACACCAGACAACCGTGGTCGTCAACGCCCTGAGCCAATTCCTAATTCTGAAGAGATTATCCCATGTGATGCAGTCATCATGGCCTTTGGTTTTAGACCAAGTCCTGCTGATTGGTTCGAGTCTCAGCAAGTGGGGATGGACAGCTCTGGTCGTGTACTAGCAGCCGAAAAGCAAACCTTCAAATTCCAGACCCAAAATCCTAAAATCTTCGCTGGTGGCGATATGGTGCGCGGTTCTGACTTGGTTGTGACAGCGATTTGGGAAGGCCGTGAAGCTGCGGAAGGTATTCTAGACTACCTAGAAGTATAATACGCTAGCGCAATAGACTATTACTCATTCACACTGATGCGGTTCTCAATGAATAATTTGTTGAGTCATTTGATAAATAATCTTCAATAGCGTAGATTTCAATATAGTGTGCTAGGATATTTTTTATAACGCCTTTTACCTGTGAATAATAGGTAGAAGGCGTTATTTTTGCCCGTCATTTTGCTGATAGAATATCAACTTATACTTACCCTTAGTTATTGAGATATTAGACCTCTTGCAAAAGTAGTTATAAGACACAACGTATATTATTGAACGCTACTTACTTAATAGATATGCCAA
>NZ_JADQAN010000028.1:0-26350 GCF_022129425.1 Psychrobacter sp. Ps1
GTCAGTTTGGTTAGTCATTGCTTATTCTCCTGTTAGTGGATTATAAGCAGTTACACAGTTTTTAGGAAACTCCCCTAAAATCCGATAATATGTATAGTTTTTTGAGTTTTTTATACATATCCTTTTTATAGGCATAAAAAATCGGATTTTTTATGCCTATCGCTCAACCAACTTTTCTTCAATCATTTCAGTTAATAGCTCAGTCACTGTCTTTCGGTTATCAAGCGCAAACTTTTTGAATGCAATATACTTATCTTTGTCAATGTTAAAGTTTACTCGTGCCGTTTTTTGAGGACTATCGGTCACGTCTGACAAAGATAACTCATCTTTTACCTTCTTGCTGGGACGACCTGCTGCTAAGCTCATCATTTACTCCTTATCAAAGAATGTTTTAATTTCATTAACCAATGCTGTCATTTCTTGTACCGCATTACTATTCACTGACTCAGTATCAAACACGGTCTTGCCTAATGCTGCGCTATTTGGATAACTTACACGTTGCATAATTCTACTATCTAACACAGGTAGACCGTACTCTAGTAAAACTGAAGCCACATCCTTACCAATATTAGTATTCTGAATTGCCCTAGACACTACAAAGGCTGCTTTTAGTTTACCGTCAGTCATCTCTATACGCTGCTTTACTAAGTCTACTAAATCGCTAGTCGCCCAGACATCGTATGGGCTAGGCTGTACAGGAATTAATACAAAATCAGCCGCCTTAATTGCAGATAAAGCCAAACTAGTTGCTTGTGGTGAACCATCAATCACCACATACTCTTTATCAGAGACGTTTTTTAGATCTTTATCAAGCGTAGGTCTATCGAGACCTATCACTGGTACTGGATTATCTTCATCTACAGCTCGCCAATCCCGTGCACTGCCCTGCTGATCACTATCTACTAGCAATACACTATGTCCTTGCAGCTGCAAGCCACGAGCTAATTGAGTGGCAATAGTTGTCTTGCCACTGCCTCCTTTTTGATTCAACACAGCAATGACTTTCATAGAGCAATCCTAAGTTTGAGTATTTGAGTATTTGAGTATTTGAGTATTTGAGTATTTGAGTATTTGAGTATTTGAGTATTTGAGTATTTGAGTATTATTAAGACTTTACTCAATAGTTAGATGAATAGCAACATTTTTAAAAAATAACTATATCTTTGATATCGACTGAATTTCTATGTGAATAATATTCATAAAAATGCATAAATTTATCAAAGACTGAGATGCCCCAGTAAACTGACTGCTAACATATAAAGTGTAGCTATCAAGTATCAATATGAGCTACTAAAAGCAATACTTTAGCCGCTCATATTCGTTATAATCCGCTCACCAATCAAAAACCACTAATATGAATGAGGGAACCACTATGGTGAAGTGTCACTTATCGACCATCATGGGTGAAAGACGCCTTAAAATTGCCGATATCTCAAGAGATACTGGCATCAATCGTGGCACCATTACTCGCATGTATCATGAAGAAGCCACCCGCGTTGATCTAGATGTCATCGAGTCTTTATGTACTTATCTTAGAATCAATGTTGGTGATTTATACGAAATCATAAATGAGGACAGCAGTGAGTCACCAGCATAAATAACGTTGTCATGAGCTGTGATTGTCTTTAAACGAATAAAAAGACCTACAGAAGGTTATTTTCTCTTGCAATAGATTAAAATATAGGTATAATTTGACCTGTAGTAAGTCATTTTATTTATTATATGCATATAATGGTCTATAGGAGAATACCAATGAATAACAATCTATCTCGGCTCAATAGCTGCACATGGTTTAGTGAACAGACTAAAACGTTAGCCTCTCAGCTGTTATTAAGCTTACAAATACAGCAAGGCTTACAGCTGGCAACCCTACTTGGTGTTGACCCCATTCTTTATAATGATGAAGCGGTTTATGTCTGGGTGCAACGACAGCTAGATGACGGTCTTATCGTTGACGATCATGCGTTAAGCACCCTTGAAACTGCTTTTATAGAGTTGGTCACAGCTCACACTGACCAAGCAGCGTAATGGCTTTAGCTTATATTTACAGACTTCTTGTTTAACAAGAAACAATAATCCTTAAAGCCAGATAAAGTGTCATTATCTGGCTTCTTGATATAGACAAAGATAACGACAATCAAACAAGCTTTTTTCAGTCTTATATGTCTCAGAAGACGCACTTTTGGGCAATATGGCTTACTGTTACCATATGCCTTTACTCAGTCGGCTCTGCACGCGGCACCCCAGCTATTTTATAATAAACAAAGCCTCTCTCATCTCTCAAAACACTTTTGCTGTCTGCTCTAACGCACCAGCTGATTGCATCAGGCTGCGCTTCATTAACATCACAAGCCAAAATAATCTGCTGACTTTGAGCGTTATCAAATGCCTGCTTCCACCCCGTTTCAAGCTCATCGATGCCGCGCTGTAGCTCTGCTTGCTGGTATCTCATCTCTGCAATCTCATCAAAGCTTGGCACATACCAAAATACCAGGGCCACCAAACTTATTATCACAGCCATCGTACCCGCTGCGACAACGGCTGCAATCCTTTTAATACTCATAGTCTCAATGGACTTATGAATTTTGTCCAAGTCTTTACTAGCTCTACCCTCAACCTGCTCAATCCGCGTTTTGGTGGTGGTCTCAAAGGTCTCAATATCTTCAATAATCTGCTTATGACCAGCTTGGTACTGATTGGTGAATAGGGCTAGATTGTCAGCGCTTGCGCCAAGCTTGTCAGCCACCGCTTGCATGGTACTCACTTGTACCTCTATGCTGTCGTTTTTAGCAGTAACGACCGACTCTACAGCCGTATCAATCTGCTGTTTCATATCGGTGATGATGCCTGCTATTTTGTCATCATAACGACGCGGCATCTCATTGTCAGTAAAAGCAGTCACTGCCGCTTGTAGCTGCTTTAACACGAGTTCTTGATACTGACTCAATGCCTGCGAAGTCGTGCTTGCGCTACTACCTAATTCTTCAATGGCAGAAGACACCTCATTCACCTTGCTATCAATACCGCTAAGCGAACGCTCAAGCCGCCTCGCTACCGCATCATCGGCTCGCTTAATCAGCTCACGCAAGGCCCCAATGACCGGAGTCAATGAAGTCACTAGGTTAACAAGTTGATCGTGTATGTCTTGCTCAGTGCGGTCATTTTTATTCATAGTAAGTACTCATTATTGTAATCATCACAACTAAAATGGGCGTGGTGACGAGTAATGGCGCGCTTTTTCTTGAATAGCCTTGTCTATATCCAGCACTTGTGCGGCCAAGATTTGCGCTAAATTTTGCGTGCCCACGCGGATGTCAGGAATCTGCTCAAAACGCTCATTAAGCGCGTTTATAGTATCAATTTTATGACGGTCGCTAGAAAGCGTGCCGAGCGCTTGTAATAGTGTCTGTACCGACGTATCTCTGTCTATCATCACCCGTTCTGCATCCATGTCTCGCAAACGCTTTTGCAACGCGGTGACATTATCAGTATGCTGAAGCGTTTTTAAAACGAGGGCCTCAGCAGCTAACTTTTCAGCCGCCTCTATCACAGTGGCAGTAGTATCAATCGCTTTAAAGTCGATCTTATCAATACGGTCTTTAACCCGTACCAGCATATTATCAAACCTGCTCTGATACGCCTTGACTTCTGCCTGTCGGGTACGCGCAAGGGCAGTAGCATCTTGCTCTTTTTGTTGTTTTTCTTGCCGCCGCTTCTCTGCTTCCTCTCGCTCACGCCTAGCTTTGTTCTCAGTTTCGGCTTGCTCACGCGCTTTGTTGAGCTGGTATTGGAGCGCCATGGTACGAGTACGCCAGTCATCAAGCCGATCTGCGTTCAATTGAGTGGTCTTGGTACGGGTAATCTCATCGTATAAGTTATCATCTTGCACAATCACCGCTTCACTTTGATCAAGAAGGGCAATACGCTGCTCATAAAACGGCGATAGGCGCTGATAGGTTTTTTGACTGGTATTGATTTGCAGCTTTAATTGTTTGATGTCTTCATTATTGGCGGTTTTAAATGTCTTTACATCAGATGCAAGCATCTGCAAACGTGCCTCAGCGGTATCATCTATCTCTACCGCTTTAAGAGCACGCAGCGCCTCACGCTCTTGCTCAAGCGCTTTAAAACGCTCAACATCAAGATCTGCCAGTGCCGCGAACTTATGATAGGTGTCAAGGTTGCTCGTTACCTCGATCGCCTGCAAATCCTCAAACGCCTCGCGCCAGTGCTGCTGCAGCTCAGTTTTTTCAACATCAATCTCATCAAGCGATTTAAAGTCAGTAGCCAGCTTATTCAGCGTTGCGGCAAACGGTTTTAGGGTGGCCTTAAGCGCCTTATGATCATCAATAACTCGATTGTTAAGGGGAATAAGCTCTTTTAAAACCGTTTTATTGTTCAGCATCGTTTTATCAATCTGTGACAGCTGCTCTTCAAGGCGGCTAACAGCGCGGCCTGTTTGTAGGGTGTCATCTTGTCTAAATTGATCAACCAACACTAAAGCCGTTTTCAGTGCCTCACTTTGCTCTGTCGTATGTATTTTCTGGGCAAGCTCAATCATTTTTTGGCGGGGCTCGCTAAAATCCTGTCCCACCTCCTCGGTGAACCGCTGGGTACTCTTAATGTTTTTATCAATGGTAATAATCTGTTTAGACTGGTGCGCTAACTCTTCATGCAGCGCATCAATGGTTGAAAATAAGGCGCTGCGTACCATCTTTTTTTGACTCACAAAGTTGGCTGAGATTGCTAAAAGCTCATCAAGTGCGTGATCATTGGCCGCATCACTATGCGTCTGACTCTTATTTTTAGGAATAGCGGGTTCAAGTTCAGCGGCAGGATCTACAAAGCGGATATTACTGAGCTCAATTCGCGCAAAGGGTTTACGCTTTTTATAATGTATTGTGACGCCGTTAACCTCTTGTTCATTGCTTTCTAGGTCAATACGTCCCTTGTCGTCATACTCAATTACCAGACCATTTTTTTCAATGTAAGCATTGATCTCATCAATCGTCTCGTTGTACTCATGAATCACTGAACGATTGCCTTTGAGAATATCCTTATATAGTGACTTACCCAGTTTCATTTTTGGTAAACGACTGATGCCCAGCTCACGGTAGGATTTCTCACTAATGGTTTTATTCTCAGGCAGTAGCTCATTGGCCATATCCGCCCAAAGGGTGCGTTGATATTTAAGCTCATCGCCGCGCCCGTTTAACCCCTTAGATAAACGCTCCTCCGTTGACCACTGCAACCAATTCTTGCGTGCTGATAAAGCATAACCCTCAACATCCGCTACTATCTCACGGCTTGAGAGTAAAATATGGGCATGAAAGTTACGACTGGTCAGCTCAACCACTTCAACCTCCCCCACATGTTTCTCGTGACTGTGTGGCCGATGAATGGCTACATCGACAAGCACGTTATAGCGATCAGATAAGGTTTGAGCGTAGCGCTCGGCCAAAACTATACGCTGATCAGCGGTGATCCCATCAGGAAACATCACATCAATCTCAGTACCCAATTGAGCGTTTTTACGAGTCTCAATGCGTTCGATATCATTCCAAAAACCCTCACGTGTCACTGCTAGATCCCCAGCAAGAGTTGGCGTTATCAACGCCGTATGCATCACATTTTTCTCAATAACTTGCGTGTATTTAGTACCATCACTGTCCACTAAATTTAAGATTTTGTCTTTAGCTTTACTGGTGTAATCGTGGACGACTCCTGACTGCTCATCAGCCAGTTTTGAGCCAGAATTATAAGCCGACTTTGCCACCACGCTATGATTTTTCGCCCTACTAACGGCGCTAACTGACAGATGAAACCCTTTATTATTCATAGCAAAAAAACCCAACATTGAGAGATAATTTTTTGGGGGTTGTAGGGGGTTCGCCCCCTGCCGAACGACGGAGTTTATGTAAAAAAATAGCGCCCCTTGTGGGCCTTTTTTACATAAACTCCTAAGTTCGCTCTTAACAGAGGGTTAAAATACTACTGCGCCCACGAAACGATGTGGTCTTGTGTATTTTACTATCTTGCATACCTGTGTATGTACTGCTAGGATCAACTCTATCATAGTTGGCTAAAAAAGGATGAAGTAATGTCAGTAATATCAGATGATTTATTCGCAAATAAGATTAAGCAATTGCAGGCTCTTAAAAAAGAGATTGATCAGGACAGGCTTGAAGCACATAAAATATTGGGGGAGTGGTTGGCCAACGCATTAGACGATGATGACAATCATGAACTGCAAGCCATTTTTTTAGACGCACACGATAATGAAAAGTATGTCCGTTTGAAAAAGCACCGTGAGTTTTTAAAGTCAATTGCTCATAAGATGCAAGGTGAGGCTAAGATGGTATCAAGCAGTTTTACTTCGCATAAAGACAATCAAGACAGTGAGTACGGTTCATTGTTTGATGACAAATCAGCAGCGCAATAACTGTTACTGTTAGCAATAGCCTATTCATCCGTACAACTGAATCGTCTTCTAATTAGTAAAATGCTAGAAGGCGATTTTTAGCTGTTTTAAGCGCTTTAAAATATATTTAGCTATCAGTGTATAGAACAGAGCATAGAATGCGTATAAGGGTGCTTATTAGGCTTTCTAGCAACGATTTGAGATGTATTTACAGAGGTATCGATAATGGCTACTGAAAATGAAGACAAATTATCTACAAAAAATGCGACTGAAAACATGAAACCAGCTTTGTCCAAAATGACAGATGCAGACATTCAAAAGATCTTTGATCGTGCTTTTGAAGATTTCCAGAGGTCGACTCTTGATTCGGACTATGAAAGTGAGGATTAATATCAAGTAAGCGGACAACAGCTGGTTGAGCTACTAAATAATTTTAAAAGCAGTTGGTAGCTCATATTATTATTTCAAATTCGTCGGTTTTTTTGCCTATTTTCCTATTACTTAAAACAAAAATATATTTCTTATTTTTTAATAATTTTTAAAAGCTTTTGTCCTGAAGGTGAAAATCGGCGCAGACACTTACTTCACTTGGTCTACAGCGGAAAAATATTTTTATATAGTGGAAGTTTAGGCGGTTAAAGGTGGAAGTTTAAGCGGTTAAAGGTGGAAGTTTAAGCGGTTAAAGGTGGAAGTTTAAGCGGTATTAGTGGAAAGTAAATTTGTAAATTCCACTAATATTGTTTATTATTCACCATAAGCATTAATCTAGCGAAATATTACGATATGAATAAAAATGAGATGGCACAGTTCCAAAATAACCTACGAGAGTTTATAGGCGAGTCTTATACGGTCAAAGTAGATAAAAATTTAAGCGAACAAGAGCGCGATGAACTTACCGCTCATGTAAGAAGGACAGTGGGTGATAATGATGCCACTATCCTTATTATTGAACCTGTCATAGAATCAAAATTTGATTTTAATTTTGATTTGATTACCTCAGACGTTAAAGAAATCAAACCATTACAGAATGTCAGTCAAGTTGAGAGTAAGCCCAAACCAATTTACAGTGACAAATGGCTGGTGATGCAAAACCGTTTATTAAATGCCATTTCAGATTTGGACTTGAATGAGCGGCGTCTGATTATGTTTTTATCGCCCTTAGTACGTAAGCATGTAGAAAAAGACCCTGATGCCAGAAAACGAATGTTTGTGGTTAATGCGCTAGAGTTTGCCCGTGAATATAATTTAGGCAAAAAAAGTATTTACCGTACCTTGGCAGAAGTTGCTAATAGCATGCTGCACAAAGCATTCTTTTTTTGGAACTTTAAGAATAATGAACGGACGCATAGAACTGGAGTGTCTTGGCTTGTTCAGTGCGAATATAAGGAAAACGAGGGACAGTTAGAAATTATACTGGCCGATACAGTGATTGAGATGCTATCAGTATTCGATCGTGAAAATCCATTTACCAAATGGGAGCGACATTGGATTATTAATCTTGGTAGTTATGGCATGATTTTATTTGAGCTGATTGCCAGTTGTATGTTCCAAAAATACAAAGAAAAGGCGTATACCGTTGACTATTTACGTGAAAAATTTAATTGCGTTGATAGCTATGGTAGGAATATTGATTTCAAACGTTATGTATTAGATAAAGCTATCAGTGATATTCATACGCACACGCCTTACCGTATAACCTACGCTCAAAAGAAAAAAGGGCGGGTGGTGAGTGAGATTGTGTTTAGTTTTGAAGATAGCAGTCAAGCCAAGGTAGAGGCTAAGCAGTCAAAAGCATTGAAGAGTGATCTGAATCCTTTTTCAATTAAAGGTCTAAGCGACGCACAATTAAAGCGCATTGTTCTGAATAAAGAATTTATAGCCAATTATAACCATCTGGTCAGCTCCACCAGTCTAGCAGGCCAAAATGAGGCAGAGTGGGCAATTGAGATGGTCAAAAGACTAAAGACGGATTCTTCAGTTTTCAATAAATGTCCTATTCGTGATTATTTAGAATATACGTAGACTGACAAAAACATCCTATTGCTGGGTGGTTAGGTGCTAGCCTTGGCAGTATTAAGACACTATTATTCTCTAAAAAAACCAGCGCTAATCATTAATAAATGATAATAATGCGCTAGAGGAGTACTTAATTGATTGTTAGCCATAATCTAACGATTATGACCTCAAGATTGCTTGAGGTTTTTTTATATCTTATATTGTATCATGTTGTATATTGTATTATACTATATACAACATGATACAAACGCTACATATTTACTCATACAAAATTAAGGACAATAATTGTGGCCATTACTACACAGCAAATTCATGCTACCGCTGATCAACTGCACGAACAAGATATCAAACCTACTTTAGCAGAAGTGCGTAAGGCGCTGGGTGGTGGATCATTTACGACCATCAGTGAAGCCATGAAGTCTTGGCGTCAGGATAACCAACAAGAAGAGCAGCTAAGACAGGTTGAGCTACCAAGTGGCATTGCTGAACGTTTACAAACGCTTGGCGCGGATATGTGGCAAACGGCCATTGATATTGCCAATGATCGTCTGGTTAGAGAACGGGAGGCTCTAGAGAATATTAAAACCAAGTTGCAAGCTGAGACAGACGAGGCTCAAGACGCGGTTAAGACACTAGAGAGTGAGCAGACTGATTTGTTAGAACAGCTCGATGAGGTCACAGCAACTGCAGAGGCAACGGCTATCACCGCGGCTCAAGTGACTGCTGAACGGGATATGCTGACGCAAACACTCAGTGATACTCAGCACCAGCTGGAGCTTGAACGAGCTAAAACAGCTGCAGCTCAGGCTCAACTTGCTGACCTGCGTAGCAGCTTTGATCAACAGTCAAAAGAGCTGAGTGCCAACATATCGAAGGTGGCCACGCTTGAAGCCACTGCTAATAGCGATAAAGCAGAGATCACACGTGTGAAGACAGAGCTTGAAGCAGTCAAGGTTGAGCTAAAAACAGTGACTACTGAGCACAACCAAATAATGAACCTTACAGCAGAGGTAAAAGGAGAATTAAAAGCGATAACCGCTGAACGTAATAAGTTATCAGGGATCAATGAGCAGCTGACTCAAAAGCAAGCTAAGATTGAAGCAAATCATCAGCTACTGATTAAGCAACACGACACGTTAAATCATGAGAGAACTTTGCTTAGTACAGAGTACACTGCATTGAGTGAGCGGTATGATGAGCTTTCAGTTAACTATCAATCAGAACAGGAAAAGAGTAGCTCATTGACTGCAGAGATTAAAAAGATGCGAGAGACAATTAACACTAAAAGTATCAGTTAAACTTAGTAATAGAGGCCTATTAACAATAACTAAGTCAATCCCGTTCTATTCACACTAAGCTTATGAATCAACCATGACAATGTCGACTCACTGAATAAATGATGGTTGTATAATAAATATTCTAAATTTTTCTCTAGATTCTTATAGTATATAGCCTAAGTGAAAATTATGCTGATTTTGGAGCCTTGAGCAGATTTCAAGGAACACTCACCCTAAAGCAATTATGAGTATAATAATAATGCTCACAAACACTTTAGTGCATCCCTTGAATTTGATGTGATTAGTCATGCCGACTTCATCGCCCATCGCGTCATCAAGACCGTATCACTGTATCAAGCTACGGCTGTTATGATTACGGCTGATAGCACCGCCTAGACACGCTCATAACCGCTACTGTACTGTCATACGCTAGCAAGGGCGTTCGCCCAATGTACCGCTACGATATGCACAAGTAACCACTCATTGCGTTGCTCTGATCCTTTGTCTAGTCACCCCTGTAGGGAGCTCACCCTTATGTCAAACGCAGTCGTCACCGAGGCCTGCCACCCATTTGACGGGTAACGGGTACAGAGAGAGCAACACGAAAATGTAACGAGCGAACAAGCAGTTTTTAAAATGTATAGCAAATAGAGTTGATATGAGAGCAGATTTTGGATAAAATGACCCTAAACGGGCATTTAATGCTGTTCAAATAACGCAGTCTGTGTGCTTATTTGTTCGTTACAGGGTGTTGACGCACACTGTAACCGTTATCTACATTTAAAACTAAATGCCTCTGGGAGTCAACTCCCAGAGGCATTTTTTTGTTTGTCATACAGATTAGGTTTTTAATATCTGATTCTTCGTTAAATTGCTTAGGCTTTTTTTGTCGTCATTTAGCGTAAGCATTTCAATTATTTTGAAGTTAGCAATTAGTACTTAGTACATTCTCACAAGACGTTAAGTTTCTGACAATACTGAGGTAGTTTACTATTAAGACCGCCTTAGTCGTCAGATGCAAGGTTTTACACGCGCTGTTAAGAAGCGGTAAATCATCTTTCTGAGAGAATACGATAATTAAAAGACAAACTTACACTCCTGAGATTAAAGAACGCGCCGTTCGCATGCTGATTGAAGCATTAAACGATTACACCTTTATGTGGTCATGTCATAAAAAGCGCACTAATGAAACTATACTAACCAACATTCAAGACTAAGCTACACATACTAAAGAGCTTGAACATGAGAACAAGAAGCTTACGTAAGCCAGTTAGATTACAGTAAAATCCGCTTTTTTCGCCCAAGGAGAGATAGGACACACAATCAAGTTGTGGCTCAGTTTATTGATAAAAATAAGTGTGTCTACGGTATTAGAGCAATATTGACTGTGCAATATAGAAAATATGCAATAAACTTATTTTCTACCTTTAATAAAATGCAGCAACCTAAACAAGGGTAAATTATGAGTAATTCAGATAACCACAGTCATCAAGCTCCAAACCCTAAAGATATGAATAAAGCTTTTTATATTGGGATTGGTCTAAATTCTGCATTTACGCTCATCGAGTTTATAGTGGGCTACTCAACTAATTCATTAGCTTTAATCGCAGACGCTAGCCACAACTTAAGTGATGTTGCCAGTTTAATAATCTCGTTAATTGGAATGAAATTAGCACAGAAAGCATCTACTACGCTTTATACCTATGGCTACAAAAAAGCTTCTATAATGGCGTCTCTTATTAACGCCATATTGTTAGTTACAATAGTTATAGGTATTGCGTATGAGGCCTTGGGTCGATTTGATACCATACCGGAAGTTGCAGGAAAAGTTATTATTATTACAGCTCTAATAGGCGTATTTATAAATACTGTTTCTGCTTTTGCATTCTACAAAGGTCAAAAAGACGATATTAATGTCAAAGGTGCTTTCTTGCATCTAATGGTAGATGCATTGGTCTCTGTAGGTGTCGTTATCTCGGGCATTATTATTTACTATACAAGTTGGAATATCGTTGATCCTCTAGTTAGCTTGATTATTTCAGTCGTTATACTGTTATCGACTTGGGGTCTACTAAAAGAGAGTATCAAGCTTGCTATCGACGGAGTACCTCAAAATGTTGATCTCAGTAAAATCACTGCTATCTTAGAGAGCTATAATTTTATTCAAAACTTTCATCATTTACATATCTGGGCTTTGAGTACCACTGAGAATGCTCTTACAGTTCATATTGTACCGAAGACCGATATAACGTTTGAAGAGACTATTACTATGAAAGAAAACATCAAGGAAGATTTGGCGCATCAGAATATACAACATGCAACTATTGAATTTGGTACTAAGGCAGATGACAATCAAAAATCGCGTGCATTAAATGAAAGTATCAACTAAAAGATGATAGACCGTATATAGCTATCTCTTTTTAAGTATGAGGCGCGTGCCTTATGTCAACATAATTTTTTCAATCAGTTCTTATGTGATCAATAGTTTAAAACTTTTATATTTACGTGCGTTAGGACGTTACCTAGAAAAAATAAAAAACTTACGCTGATTAAATTATTATGATTAAGTTTACTATTACCCTCGTCTTCTAAGTGTGGTTAGACCTTTGCCAAAATAGCTTATTAGTAATAACAGGGTTATTATTATCAAGATAGGATAATTTCCCATAAGCATAAAGGGCGTGTTACCAACCCGTGCCTGTATCTCACCACGTAGTACAGTACGCTCAAACTGCGGTGCGCGTTTTACAATACGACCTTTATGGTTAATGATAGCGGTAACACCAGTATTGGTCGCTCGAATAAACCAGCGCCCGTTCTCAAGCGCGCGCATTTGTACCATTTGCAAATGTTGCAATGGTCCTGCTGAAGTGCCAAACCAGGCATCGTTAGAGACGGTCAACAAAAAGTCAGTATCGATGGCATTTTTACGCGTGGTATCTGGATAAGCTACCTCATAACAGATAGCCGTCCCTATATTGTGTTCACGCACCTTTAGCGGTGACTGCTGATCACTACCACGACTATAGCTCTTAATATCCTGACTACCGGCCAAACTTGGGAAAATATCGAGCACGCCTTCAAATGGAATATACTCTCCAAAAGGCACTAGACGCTGCTTCTTGTATAGGCCTTCCGCTTCTACACCTCGAGCAATCACGCTATTGTAAAATGGGGGATACTTATCCGTACTGGCATTGAATGCCGCTTTATCCTTATAAGGGATACCAGTTATCCATGTCGTATTGGTCGCATTGGCCATTTCTATCATTTCACTAATAAAGCCCGCAGCCTCATCCTGAAACATCGGAATAGATGATTCAGGCCACACCACCACATCACGTCCCCACTCAGTGCGCGTTAACTTCGCATAAATCTTTAGCGTTTCTACTTGATATTGCGTCAGCCACTTTATATCTTGTGAAATATTACCTTGAATCAATGACACTGACAGATCAGGTGTGCCCTTAGGTTTTGTCCATTGCGGATTGACCAGCCATAATGATGTGCTAATGGCTAATAACAGTACAGAAACGACGGCATAACTACTGCGTCGAAGCAGTAGCTCTACTAAACTTGCAGCCAATAGTATGGCAACAAAAGAGACGGCAAAAACACCAGCAACGGGTGCTAAGGACGATAACCAATACTCTTCAGTAAATGCATAACCAACAAACAGCCACGGAAAGCCTGTGAATAACCAAGTTTTTAACCATTCTTGTAGCACCCAAAGAGCAGCAAATGAAAAGGGTTGTTTGCCTACCATACGGTTAAAGACTAGTGCTAAAAATCCATGAAACAGTCCCATACCGAGACCCATCAATCCAATCATAATCAATGCGAGCCACGTTGGAGTATCGCTATAATCATGGATGGCAGTATAGAGCCAAAAGCCGCCGACGCACCATAGCCCCATACCGTAAGCTTCACCGATAATAAAAGCGCGACGACCACTCATATTTGGTACCAACAGCGCATATAAAATCGCTGGTGACACTATTGCTAGCGGCCAGAACTCATGAGGCGCTAGCGCAAATAAAAAAATAGCCCCTGCAAGCCATGCTGCTACTAGCGTAAACCATAGCGGTAATTGATTTGAGTGAGTACTCAAACGCTTTTGTAGATTAATAGTAGACAGGCGCATCGCAAATTATCCAAAATTATGAGTTTTGAATTTTTAGTCAAAATCCAAAACTCGGATAGACCTGTTAATACTACAGGCAGCATTTCAAAATGAAAACTGCTTATGATACCAGTCCGCACTGCTCAATGGATAAATTTACGTACTCCGTTTGATGGGTTATTATGCTACATTACCAAACGATATGAAGTGTTACTTGACCTTCTATAGCTCACAATATCTACAGTACATGAGAGAGCACTATGACCCCCTTAAAAATAAAATCCAGTCTTATATTCAATCGTTATCTGTCTAAGGGGTTGCGTAGTACGTTAGTATTACTTGCCGCCTCATCACTATTTGCTTGTAGCCAACCGAGTAGTGGCGTATCTGATGCAAGCACAACATCGGCATCAACTGAAGATGTAGTGACTGTTCCGAAGACAGCTGAACCAAACGTTATAAATACTCCTATGATGACATCAGTAAGTAAACCAGACCTACTAAAAAACGTCTCAGCCACTGTCTATAAAGATGCCAATTGCGGCTGCTGTAAAGAATGGATAAGTCATGCAGAAGATAATGGTCTAAGTGCAACCGCGCAAGATGTTGCGGACTTAGCCGTATTTAAAGAGCGCTACAGCGTTCCAAATGAAATGCGTTCTTGCCATACTGTAGTCACTACTGATGGTTACGTCTTTGAAGGTCATGTACCCGCTAAATATATGGCGCAGTTTTTAGAAAATCCGCCAGTACAAGCTATGGGTCTTGCCGTACCTGGCATGCCTGTTGGTAGCCCGGGTATGGAGTATCAAAATAAATTCATGCCCTATCAGGTTATGCAACTCAATAAAGACGGGACGACCCAAGTTTATGCTGATATTGAATCGGTAGAGCAGCAATTATAGTGTGTTAGCAGTTAAGAATACTTTGATTATAGTGTTAGCGTTAAAAGCGAATGAAGCAAGTATAAGACTGTTCTATTGCTTATAAAATGATTCTTCATCAAAAAATTCATTAGCTATTGCGACTTTAAAATTAAAAATAACTTTGAATTTGTAACTTTTGATGACAATGTAAGCGGATTTATCGGTTATTAACCCTTAAAATAGATAAATAACTAAGGGTTAATACAAGAATATACAGGATGTATCGAAACAATTACGTAATATTACATAAGCCAGTAGGGAATTAACATCTATATTAATATTATAAATTATTATATTATCTTAATAATTAGTTAGACCCTATATAGGGTAATTACTTCATCCAATAGAAAAACGTCTGAGGGTTAAATCTAAATTATAGATTTAACCCTCAGACGTTTTTTTGCTTATAAAACAGTAGAAATTGTGGTCAATCTAGTCAGCTATATTCTGTACATGTTACACAAACTTACATTGTAAAATGTGGGATATTAGCAATTTTTTCGACATCAAAAAAGTATTTTTGGGGTTTTTAAGGGGGATGACAGGCTAAACAGCCTATGCTAAAGTCGGCTTTGTGTTTTGGTCAGCAGCTTGATTTGTAACAGCTTCGTAAGACTTCAATGAGCTGTGATCGCCAATAATCATTTTTTATATGAATAATATGCAGCAGAAGTATCAGTCACTATGACATATATATACTTGAGTTATTGAGATTTAATTGACTGCGCTGTTGTTGATAACAGACGATTTTGAATTAACCGTAGGTATTAGATTTATGAAACAGGCTTTATTGATTTTGTCAGTACTGGGTATGGGCATAGCACAAACGAGTGGTGCTGCTATCACAATCTCTCAAACAAATAATACCATCACCAATACTTCTGTGGCATCAAACTACGGTTCATCAAAAAACATCTATAGCACCAAAAGTGGTGCTTATGTTTCTAATAATGATGAAATTAGTCAAGCTATTAGCAACCTAAGTGCGCAGGCTAAGCAAAAAGAGAATCAGCTTTCATCGCTGAACAGCCGCTTATACGCTGAAAAACAACAGCAGCAAGTCAATACAGTTCCTGACAGCAATTCAGCCCCCGCTATCGCTGCTGCTCGCGCCTCAAAAGTGGCTTTATCTGGCAGCTCTGGATATTGTGCCCGTTACGTACGTAAAGCACTACAATCAGCTGGTTATGAATTTACACCCAATCCTTCAGCCTATCAGTACGCCACTCGTGGCACGCTTGATAAAGCAGGTTTTAGCAAAATCAGTAATGATATGCCAACCCAAGTAGGTGATGTTATTGTCTATGATCGCTCATCAAAGCGCCCGCATGGCCATATCCAAATATTTGATGGCGAAAATTGGATTTCTGATTTCCGTCAGAACAGCATCAGCCCATACAGTGGTGTCTATGCTTATACGACATGGCGCGATTCAAAATACGTGGATGACGCATCCGCATCAGATCGTAATATCTACCTTGCTATGAATGATAAATAAGACTTTCTAAGTCAGCACAACATAGTTGTTATTTCCTCCAACCCAGTAGTGATCTTAATATCATTGCTGGGTTTTTTTGTGCTTAACATCAGGGCGTATTTAACCTTTCATGATTTGATCCGTCAGAAATGAACACTACTGATATCATTACTCATGACAGGAGTTATCGACAAGCGCGTTTAAAATGCCACATGATGACGCTGGTGCACTACTTGCACATTTCTGGCGCAAAACGGTCAAGTGATGCTTTAAGTGCATCAGTTCTTCCATTCGTATTTCCACAGCATGAATGTGCTCATCTAGCAAGTTATTCACATCGCCGCAGTCCTTGTCAGGCGACTCCCAGTATTCAAGTAAGATTCGCACATCATCTAAAGCCATATCGAGCGTACGGCAATGTAGGATAAATTGTAGACGCTCAATGTGCTCTTCATTATATAAACGATAATTCCCTTCGCTACGAAAAGGCTCGGGTAATAAACGCTCTTTTTCATAATAGCGAATGGTTTCTACTGTGGCACCTGTGCGTTTAGCGAGCTCACCAATTTTGATTGTCATAACAACCTCTATGATTTAAATAATTAAAGTGGCTGTAAAGACTAGCGCTAGAGAAATTAAAATTACGAAACTGTAGATAAATAACCTTGACTCTAAAGCCACTATAGGGTTCATAATATCATTATTCAAAGGGTAAATTATTATGAAATATCATATTGAAGGTATGGACTGTGCCAGTTGCATCGGCAAGATTGAAACAGCTTTGAAACGTATGCCTGGGGTTTCTGATGTTCAGCTGAATTTCGCTACAGAAACGCTAGAGCTAAATTTAGCCCCTGGTGCGCCGACTCAGGCTAGTGATATCGAAAAAACAATCAAAAGCCTAGGGTTCGGCATCTCTGCCAATACTGGTCAACAAACTGTATCGGCTATTGATATTGACAGCGACAATCAGATGGCTCCGCAGGATAAGCAATGGTGGCAAACTCAAAAAGGCAAACAGGTTGTTGGCCTCGGTATTTTGATGGGCAGCGCTTATGCACTGTCACTACTGTTGCCCGCTTATGGGATATGGGTGTTTGCCATCGCTGTGATTGTAGGCGTTTTTCCATTTGCGCGCAAAGCCTTAGCACTGGCTAAAACAGGTTCATTCTTTTCAATTGAAACGCTGATGTCCGTCGCCGTGCTTGGCGCACTTATCATTGGTGAAGCTGAAGAGGCCGCAGCAGTTGTCTTTTTGTTCTCAATCGGTGAACTGTTTGAGAGTATCGCTGCTGATCGCGCTCGCGCTGGCATCAGAGCCTTATCATCGCTGGTTCCGAAAAGTGCAATTTTACTTGATGCTCAAGGTGGGCAGCGTAACGTTCCAGCGACTTCATTACAAGTGAATGACCTTGTGCTGGTGCGTCCTGGAGATAGGGTATCTGCTGATGGTTCCATTGTTCAAGGTGCGTCCAGCCTTGATGATTCGCCCGTGACGGGAGAGTCTGTTCCTGTTGCCAAGACGATGGGTGACAATGTATTTGCAGGGTCAATTAACATCGATGGTGTGCTCCAAGTGCGCGTAGAAAAGACAGCCGCCGATAACACCATTTCGCGCATTATTGAGCTGGTAGAGCAAGCCCAAGCCTCCAAAGCACCCACTGCCCGTTTTATTGAGAAATTCAGTCGCTATTACACACCGGCAGTGATGGCTATTGCCGCACTAATTATTATCATTCCACCGTTAGCCATGGGTGGAGATTGGTCGACTTGGTTGTATCGCGGTCTAGCACTGTTGCTGATTGCCTGTCCCTGTGCTCTTGTACTATCAACACCCGCTGCCATCGCCTCTGGTCTTGCTGTTGGTGCGCGCCGTGGCTTGCTGATCAAAGGCGGTAGTGCTTTAGAAACTATCGGCCAAGTGAAGACGGTCGCTTTTGACAAGACAGGCACTTTAACTGAAGGCAAACCACGCGTGACCGATGTTGTTGCCTTTACACAAGAGGACTCAAGTATTCAAGGTCAGAATTCTCAAGGTCAAGATGAGATATTGGCACTTTTTGCCAGTGTGGAGACTGGTTCTAGTCACCCACTTGCTGAAGCCATTGTCAGCCATGCTGAAGCCGCTAAAGTTGTTATACCTGTGGCTTCCAAAGCTTCTGCTACTGCGGGTAAAGCGGTACACGCAACTGTCGCGGAGCGCGCGCTAGCTATCGGTTCGCCTGTTTACGCAGCCGATGAGGCATTGATTTCATCCACACAACAGGCGCAAATTGAGGCGCTGCAAAATGAGGGTAAGACCGTCTCTGTTCTTTTCGATGAGCAAAACCGTGAAGTGCTTGGATTAATCGCGCTAAGAGACGAATTACGAGACGACGCTCATGAAGGTGTGGCTCAGCTCAAAGCGATGGGTGTGCGCTCCGTCATGCTAACAGGCGACAACCGCTTAACCGCTCAAGCACTTGCCAGTAATTTAGACGTGGAATGGGAAGCTGAGCTGTTGCCTGAGGACAAACTGCGCCTGCTTAACGAGATGAAGAACAACCGCAAAATAGCGATGGTTGGTGATGGTATTAACGATGCGCCAGCGCTAGCAACTGCCGATGTTGGCATCGCGATGGGTGGTGGTACCGATGTGGCCATTGAGACGGCCGATATCGCATTATTAAAAAGTCGTGTTACGGATATGGCTCATCTCATCGCACTTTCACGTGCCACCATGCGCAACATTCATCAGAACGTCATTTTCGCTTTGGGTCTCAAAGGCGTCTTTCTGATCACGACCGTATTCGGCATTACTGGACTATGGATTGCGGTTCTAGCTGATGCTGGAGCAACAGTGCTCGTTACTCTTAATGCGTTACGTTTACTGCGCTTTAAGGGAGCGCCTCCACTGGTAAATCCGCCTAAAGTAGTTAAATAAAACCCTTCGAAATCAATTAAAAACTAGAGATAGCAGCAGATTTCGGGGGTGGGTTCTAATAATAAAAATTCCACCGCCACAGTAAACTGCAACCGCATTAGAGTAAATAAGGTTAGACCGTATGTTGATTACAGAATTGGGCTATTTTGCCTTGCTTACCGCTTTTGTATTGGCGTTATTGCAGGTAATTCTGCCAACTATTGGTGTTATTCATAACCAAGTTGCTTGGCAACGACTAGCCCCTAGCTTAGCTTGGGCACAGTTTGCCGCCATGATAACGTCATTTGGCGCTTTGATAGCAGGTTTTTATTATAATGATTTTAGCCTCAGTTACGTCGCGCAGCATTCCAATACGCTGTTGCCTTGGTACTATAAGTTATCGGCGACATGGGGCGGACACGAGGGCTCTTTGCTGCTATGGATGACCATCATGGCCACATGGTGTGCACTGGTATCATACTTTAGTCGCGGCTTGCCGTTATCAATGCGTGCGCGGGTATTAGTTATTTTGGCCGGTGTACAGTTAATGATGCTAACGATGCTGATATTTACCTCGTCACCGTTTGAGCGTACCTTACCCAATCTAGCGGTCGATGGCGCTGATTTAAATCCTGTCCTACAAGATTTCGGTCTGATTATTCATCCGCCCATGTTATATATGGGCTATGTGGGTATGGTAGTACCTTTTGCATTTTGTATGGCGGCATTGTGGGAAGGGCGTTTAGATGCTGCTTGGACACGCTGGTCACGTCCATGGGCGCTCGCGGCTTGGGGGTTTTTGACCATTGGTATTGCACTGGGCTCGTGGTGGGCCTACTACGAGCTTGGCTGGGGCGGTTGGTGGTTTTGGGATCCGGTAGAGAATGCCTCGTTTATGCCTTGGCTTGTCGGCTTAGCATTGCTGCATTCATTAGCAGTCACTGAAAAGCGCGGGGTGTTTAAAGCATGGACCATTATGCTGGCTATTTTCGCCTTTGCCTTAAGCTTGCTTGGCACGTTCCTGGTACGCTCTGGAGTCCTTACCTCAGTGCATTCGTTTGCCGCTGATCCGACGCGTGGTTTGGTTATCTTAGCTATTCTTGGCATTATCATCGGTAGTGGTCTATTAATGTTTGCCGTTCGAGGTTGGCGTTTAACCGTTGAAAGTCAATATCAGCTGATTTCACGTGAGTCCTTTTTAGTGATCAACAACGCCATCATTTTGATTGCAACCTTAGTGGTGCTGCTCGGCACCCTTTACCCTATTATCGCTGATGCCTTTGGTTTAGGACAAGTGTCCGTTGGCCCTCCTTATTTTAATGCATTATTTGTACCTTTAACGTGGCTGTTATTAATAGCTATGGGTATGGGCTCAAATATTCGCTGGAAAAAAGACACCCGTCCACTACTGGGTATAGGCATGGTCATCGCCGTTAGTAGCTTAGTATTAGCTGCCATTATTACTTACTTTGTTAATCCATCGTCTATGCTTAATATTGGTGTGACTTTAGCCGTTAGCTTTTGGGCACTGCTATGGATGGCAGTTGATTTTAAAGATAAAACTAAGAATGCGCCTAATCTTTTTAACGGTTTGCGGCAGTTGCGTCTGAGCTATTGGGGTCAACAGACTGCTCATATTGGCGTATTGGTTGCTGTCATTGGCATAGCCTTTACTAGTAGCCTGAGTATTGAGCGTGACGTAGCAATGGGTATTGGCGATACAGTCAATGTTCAAGGTTACGATTTTGAAGTAACTGAATTTTTTGAAATAAAGGGTAGTAACTTTGATGCAACGCAAGCGCAAGTCGTGGTATCCAAAGACGGTCGTGAAGTGGCGAAACTGACTCCAGAAAAGCGTACTTATATTATCAGCACGATGCCAACGACTGAAGCCGCTATTGACCCCAGTCTTATGCGCGATGTTTATGTCGCACTGGGCGAACCTATTGCCGATGGTAGTAACCAATGGGCATTAAGGATTTATGTAAAACCATTAATTCGCTGGATTTGGTTAGGGGCAATTATCATGGCTCTAGGTGGATTAATTAGTATGCTTGATAAACGATACCGCATCAAAAAAGTTAAAGCTCCGTTGCTAGTTACTGGTAGTTTGGCTACTGATGGAGTCAATGAGGTAGCTATTGAGCAGGCAATCTCAGCATCGACGATGTCGACACTAAAGGAGAAATAAATGACTATGTCGAATAACACTCCTGAGCAAAAAGATAGCCAAAACAGTAAGCAGCGTAACCCAAAGGCAATGAAAAAAAAGCAGATGAAGCTATGGTTCTTAATTCCGCTTATCCTCTTTTTTGGTTTGGTAGTTATATTGTACATGCGCTTAGGTAAACCAACAGACATTGTGACCAATACCGCTCTTGAGCGTCCGGTTCCTGCCTTTGAGCTGCCGTTATTAGCAGATACTACCCGTACTATCACCAATAATAATTTGCCAGATAAGCCGTTTTTACTTAATGTTTGGGGCTCGTGGTGCCCAACTTGCATTATTGAGCATCCGTTTTTAATGCAACTAGAAGAGCGCGGCATTGATATCGTTGGTGTGAATTATAAGGATGAGATTGGTAATGCGCTCAGTTACTTAAACCAAGGCGGTGATCCATTTTCTATGTCTATTCAGGATTCATTGGGTCAGTTTGCTCTAGACTTAGGCATAACTGGTGCGCCCGAAACCTTTGTTGTGGATGGAGATGGCATCATTCGTCAGCATATTGTTGGTGAGATTAATGAAGCCAATTGGCAACAGCGTGTTAAGCCGTGCCTGACCGTACTTAATGAGGCTAATAAGAACAACGATAGTCCTGATCTCATTCAGGTTGAGGAGATGTGCAAATGAACGTTACTCGAATAAGAGCTCCTCAAATAAAACTCAATATAATTTTAAAACTAGCAAGCTTAATACTAGCGTGTCTGCTTAACATGACGGCAAACGCAGCTATTGACGTATACGATTTTGATTCACCACAGCAAGAAGCTCAGTATCGTGGATTAATAGAAGAGTTTCGCTGCCCAAAATGCCAAAATCAAAACCTTGCAGCCTCTGATGCACCGATTGCACAGGATCTAAAGCAAAAAGTCTATGATTTAATTAAAGATAGACGTAGTGATGCTGAAATACGCGCCTATATGCAAGAGCGCTACGGTGACTTTATTAGCTACAAGCCGCCTATGCGACCATCGACATGGATCCTATGGTTTTTTCCACCACTATTATTGCTCGTCTTAATTGTTGGTTGGTTTTGGCAAAGTAAACGCCGCCAAGTTGTCGCCCGTGGCCAAAACGGCGTTACAGTGAACAGTACTGCTGCCTTGACCTCTGCGGAAAAGGCTGAGCTTGATCGTCTATTATCGCAAGCTGAGAATGTCGACCACGATATTACTAGCATAGAGGACAAAAAATGACTCTATTTTCTACTTTTGGCTTATTTGTAGCTCTAAGCTTGCTGATTGCTCTTATATTTGCGCTAATTGCTATTATGCCATGGCTACGAGCACCGCGTTTGCAGTCCAAACCAATAGACAATCAACTGCTAGATATTAATGTTGCAGTATTTCGCGAACGTTTAGCTGAGCTACAAACAGATAAAGACAGCGGTACTATTAATAATAGCCATTATCAAAATCAAAAGCTGGAACTGGAGCGTCAGCTATTAGATGCGCAGCGTCAGATAACACCTATGGTCACCCCTGATGTCAAAAGCCGTTTAATTGTCGCAGCTTGGATCCCAATATTGGCTGCAATGGCGTACTTACTAATAGGCAATCGTACGCCCGTGTTTGATTTGTGGACAAGCGAGGACAAAGTAGGACAAGTGGCTGATGACCTATTGACGGCTAAGATTGATAAGCCACCAAAGTGGGCGACTGAAAACGGTCGTCAGTTGATTAGCGCTATGCAGACCAACGTCCATCGTAACGCTGATGATCCTAATCGCTGGATGCGCCTATCTGAACTTTTCTTATCGATGGAGGCGACTGACTCTGCGTTAGAAGCCTTATCGCGTGCCTATCGTTTAGCACCTGATAACGAGGAGATTGCTACTACTTATGCTCAGACTAGTTTTTTTGTTAATGAAGGTCAGTTAGACGCCAATATTCGCCGTCTATTACAAGCTATATTAGCTAAGAATCCGCAGCATGAACGGGCTCAAATGCTCATGGCAATGGGTGAGACTCGTAGTAGTAACTTTGCCCAAGCGCAAGGTTGGATTAAACGCTTACAAGGCAGCATTGTGGCCAAACCAGGTGATCATACTAAAGCTTTAGCAAGCTTAGATGAGTTAAGCAACTACGTTAGCACGCAAGAAAAGCAAGCGCTAGAAGGTATTGACGTGACAGTGAAAATTAACGCTAATTTATTACCGTTAGTGAAAGCTGATGATGTGTTGTTTGTTGCGATACGTGACGTTAAAGGAGGTCCACCGTTTGCCGCCAAACGTTTACCCATTAGTATTATCAAGCAAGGTGAGGCTAGTATCCGCTTAAGTAATCTTGATGCGATGATGCCAGATCGCACGTTAAATTCAGCTCGTAGTGACAAAACTCAGTTAGCAGTCGTTGCTCGTATTAGTCATAGCGGTAATGCCATAGCAGAATCAGGCGACTTATCGGGTAATCCTATAATGATTAGCGTTGAACAGACTCAGGTTAATGTTGAAATCAATCAACAGATTCCCTAATAAAAAATTATTACCGTAAGTTTCATAAAACCAGAGCGGTAAGTGGAGCCGTTTATGAAAGTGGCGCGATTAATAATTGTATACCAAAAACATATACGTTTAACATTGTTCATTGTATAAACATAGATAAAGAAAACAACTATGACTGAATCTACCGACAGATTAGATAGTACTAAATTGAATAGCGTTGAATCGGCTAGTACTAATATTGCTGACAATAAAGTACCTATAGCTGTGAGTAGTACTCATCAATCGATTGACTCTAAAACCATGAATCATACGCCTAAAGCTATGTACGTGACTTCAGGCAACTCAATAACACCTAAAGGTAAGTTGGACAAAATGCCAAAAATGGTTGCCAATGGCAGTCGCGCTTTTATCTGGTATTTGTTGGCGATAATGGTATTAATACTTGATCAATGGACTAAGTGGTTGGCCCAAACCACATTAGCGTTCAATGACCCCGTACCGGTCATTGAACCATTTCTCAACTGGACACTCGCTTATAACTATGGGGCAGCATTTAGCTTTTTAGCCGACGCTGGCGGTTGGCAGAAATGGTTTTTCTCAGGCTTAGCTTTTGTAATGGCTATCTTTTTAACGGTTTATTTAATCAAAGCGCCACGTGCAGCCAAGCTATTATCTATGGGGTTGGCCTTAATGCTTGGTGGTGCGATTGGCAACTTAATCGATCGTTTAAGAATTGGTAAAGTGGTTGACTTTATCCATGTGCATTATGCTGATGTATGGAATTATCCTATTTTCAATGTTGCAGATATAGGTGTCTGTGTCGGTGTCGCATTGATTATAATTGACATGATATTTTTAGAAAGTAAGCGTAATAAATAAGCACATTGATGCCGATTATCACAAACAAAATGAACTAGCGTCGTAGTCACTCTATACGGAAACATACTTTTTATACTTGAGTATGTTTATAAAATGTGAACTGGAAGATAATGTATGACTGGTATAGGTACTCACTCATTTTAGGTCTTAAAACTCAATACTTAAAAGCTCTGCGTAGAGCCATTATTATAGAGACATTGAATAATCCATAAATTCTTTATTGATCATAACAAAAGGAAAATACAGTGTCACAGGCTCAGCCAACTATTGAAAAAATTCACAGCCTTAGAAAAAAACAAGAGACAGCGTTAAAAAGTCTTACCCTTATAGGCTATCTAGAAGGCACCTCTTTCTTATTATTGCTCTTCATCGCCATGCCACTAAAATATATGATGGACATTCCAGAAGGTGTGAAATACATCGGTATGGCACACGGTATGTTGTTTATTACCTATATCATAATACTTATAGGCTCAGCTATCAAAATAAAAATGCCTCTTTGGGCAATACCTGCGGGCGTACTCGGCTCACTCTTACCTTTTGGCCCATTTATATTCGATCATTTACTAAAAAAGAACTTGCAGGAAAATGTAAGTAAAGAAGCCTAGAACAAGCTCTGCTACAAATGCCACAAACGTATCTTATTACTCAAGATTATTTTTCCTAACTAAATCACAAGCCGCCATCACTCATCATGGCGACAAATGAATAACATTGAGCAGAAATTAATCACAATAAAACTTTAATTCAGACCAAGTATGAATAGCCTCACACTCCAGTTACTTTTCGAACTTATCTTACATACTATCGACAAACCCGTCTTGTTTAAAAGCTAAACAGGTTTTGTCATTCGCGATGGCTTTCCTGTTATCGTAGGGTATACCCCAAGGGAACCATCTAAAAGGCATCAAAAACCGATTAATAGACGACTTAAAATAGACTGCTGTAATGGAACTACTTATAACAGACTATTGTACGTGTTTATGTTTATCAGAGCGTGTCTACGAGCGTCTACCAAAGAATAAGATGCCAAGCGTACCAAAAACGAGCTTATACAGTTTGCTACTGATCATGATCACAAAATTGCCGCCTTCTATGTCGAAAACGAATCAGGCGCAACTTTAATACGTCCACAGTTAATGTAAGTGATCGATGATGCCTATGAAGGCGATATAATTTTGGTAGAGCAGATTGACCGCTTAGCACGTTTAAACCAAGCTGATTGGGATACTCTCAAAAGAATGCTATTAGAAAAGAATCTGGGGTAGTATCAAAAGAGCTACCGACCTCATATATGACGCCTCAATCTGAGAGCAGCACTGAATTTATGAGCAGCGTATTACAGTCCATTAATTCGATGATGCTTGATATGCTCGCTGTTATTGCTAGAAAGGACTATAAAGATCGACATAACCGTCAGGTGCAAGGTATTGCTCATGCTAAGACAGAAGGTAAATATTTAGGGCGTAGGAAAGATACCGAAAAGCGTAAGATTATTGCTAGCCTCCTAAAATCTGGGCATAGCTATTCTGAAATACAAGCTACAGCTAAGTGTTCGCGTCAGCTGATAGCTGTTATAGCTAAACAAATACTCAAATACTCAAATACTCAAATACTCAAATACTCAAATACTCAAATACTCAAATACTCAAATACTCAAAT
>NZ_JADQAN010000029.1:0-24952 GCF_022129425.1 Psychrobacter sp. Ps1
GATGTCAGTTTGGTTAGTCATTGCTTATTCTCCTGTTAGTGGATTATAAGCAGTTACACAGTTTTTAGGAAACTCCCGATAAGTCATTAAGGATATTTAGCATGGTTTTATGAGAAATATAGTGCTGTTTTTTCATTTTTCCTTCAAACCTATCTACGATTCATTTACTATCTCATCAAATCTTTTATTCAAACTATCCGTCTTTCATAAAAGGATATTAGTTAAGATTGTTGTAATATAGTCAAGTCTATATAAATCCGCTACATCGTCATCCTCGCTAAGCATACTAATGTATAACTTGCACTCGGTTTCCTTGTATCGAAATTATATTGAACTGACTACAGTATATTTTAAGAGCTAGCGTTGAGTGATATTGTTCAAAATACCATTTCTTAATTCTTATCATTATCTTACGGTACCCTACAAACGTAAAAAGCCCCTACTACCATAAGGTAGTAAGGGCTTTTTTAATTATCCAATCGTTTTATTCAAAGAATAAAATAATCTAAACAGATAATTATGCGTTTTCAACCGTAACATAACGACGGTTAAATTTACCTTTGGTCGCAAACTTTACAACACCGTCATTCAGTGCAAATAAAGTATGGTCACGACCCATGCCAACGCCTTCGCCTGCGTGGAATTCTGTACCACGTTGACGAACGATGATGTTACCAGCTGTGATAGCTTGGCCACCAAAGATTTTTACGCCTAGCATTTTTGGGTTTGAATCACGACCGTTACGGCTCGAACCGGCAGCTTTTTTATGTGCCATGAGAAAATCTCCTTGTTAATTTGACTTACCGCTGATGCGATAACTCTTAAGCATTTAGTGCGCTATTTAGCAATAATTGCTAAATGGATAATTAGGCATTAATCGCTTTGATTTTTAACAAGGTATACCATTGGCGGTGACCTTGTTCTTTGTGATAATGCTTACGACGGTTGTGCTTGATGATACGGATTTTTTCGCCGCGACCATGCTCAACAACTTCAACTT
This sequence comes from Psychrobacter sp. Ps1, assembly GCF_022129425.1. Taxonomy (NCBI): domain Bacteria; kingdom Pseudomonadati; phylum Pseudomonadota; class Gammaproteobacteria; order Moraxellales; family Moraxellaceae; genus Psychrobacter; species Psychrobacter sp. Ps1. Next base: position 1,001 of record NZ_JADQAN010000029.1, read on the forward strand.
CTACGCTAGCGCCGTCAACAACAGGCTGACCGATTTTGACGTTATCGCCGTCAACAACCATCAACACGTCTTCAAATTTGATTGTTTCGCCTTTTTCTGCTTTTAGTAGTTCAACTTTAAGCAATTCATCGACGACTACACGGTGCTGTTTACCACCAGTTTTGATTACTGCGTACATTGTATGACTCCGTTTAACCCGTGTGCCGTGGCTGATGTTATACCAACGCTTTTACGACGAACACGACAGGGAAAAATTAAAGGCAAGATTTTACGGCTTTTTGCTCATAAAAGCAAGCCGCGCCTCTTGTTTTTGCAAGGTGGTTACACTAATGACCATCTCTCATTTGGCTATAACGGCTGCTCATCAAAGAAAGTCGATAAACGACAATGCGAATATAAACATGAGAAATAGTAATGATAAGTGATAGATTAAGCCCAACAGCGGCCATTATAACTTATGCAATCAGTTACTTACAGCCTTTTATGAATCATTTATGTGACCAATAAGCTTAAAATGCGCTAGAAGATATATCTGTAAAACATAAGACATTTTTTATAATTTTTATTCTATTCAATAGGCATAGTAAGCCCTGCATATCATACGCTTGACCTACTTGTGCTATATACTTTAACCAACAATTTAAGCAGATAGCTATGCTATCATAAGCGAAATAATACCTTACCTATAGATAGATAAAGTCAAGGTTATAACAATTCTCTTTACTCTTATTAATATGACTATTTATTATGACTAGTACCTCTTTAAAGAATACCGTGCCTGCCTCTCAATCGACGCCTAGCTATGCTGATATTCAAAGTATTGTAGCCAACGACTTTGAGGTAATGGACAAGCAAGTGTTTGGCAGTTTGAACTCAAAAGTACAACTCGTCATGAGCGTCTCGCAACACGTGATCAATGCTGGTGGCAAACGTATGCGCCCGCTTATTACGTTGCTCTGCGCACGTATGTTTGATGACAATCCTTCAGAAAAGGCCATGCATCTAGCTGCTATCACTGAAATGCTACATACCGCCACCCTAGTCCATGATGATGTCATTGATGAGTCAGGGCAACGCCGTGGAAAACCGACGGCAAATGCGACGTGGGACAATGCTACTGCCGTATTGGTCGGTGACTATTTGATTGCTCGTGCGTTCAACCTATTGGTTGGTTTTCAAAGCCTGCCACTGTTGCAAGTATTCTCCGATGGGACTTGTGATATTGCTGAAGGCGAAGTATTACAGCTACAGCATCAGCATAACCCTGCTGCGACAGAGGAAGATTACTTACGCATTATCGATGGCAAAACTTCACGCCTGTTCATGATGGCGACCCAAGGTGCTGCTATCTTGCAAGATAAGACAGAATATATGACGGCATTGGGCGATTTCGGACAGCATTTTGGTAATGCGTTCCAGATTATCGATGATGTGCTCGACTATAGTGGCGATAGTGAGGTGATGGGCAAAAACTTAGGCGATGACCTTGCTGAAGGCAAACCTACCCTACCGACTATCAAAGCACTCGAACTACTCAAAGACAGCGACACTGAAGGCTATGAGCAGTTACGTATTGCCGTTCAGACAGGTAAGACACCAAACGCTGAGCAGCTGATTGAGTTGGTACGTAGTTCTGGCTCATTGGCTTATTGTAAGCAGCGCGCGCTGGAGGAAACCAAACTGGCACAAGATGCACTGAGTACGCTACCAGATAACCGTTATCGTACAGGCTTATATCAATTAACTGAACTCGCTAGCGCCCGACTAGTATAGTTAAAGCTGAGTCGTCTGTGTTATTAACTAATTAAGACGACTCTTTTTTTTGACAGAATTTTTTAGCATGGCTTTTTAGCAAACTCCTTCAGCAATTCATGAATAAGAAGCTCATAAATTAAGAAGTACCTTCTCAAAAACTAGCATGTCAGCCAAATCGTTACCTTTCTTTAAGTTTCATACATCCTTGCAGTACTATAATCGTATAAGGCTTTTTGGACAGTCGGTCAAAGTTTGATGACGTTTGTTAGAGAGATACTGATAGTTATTTTTTATGACTGTAATTAGGGGTTGCTAAAATTGTCATTTTGTTGACAAAGTCGATTTTCTATCGTTTAAAAACCTTAATTACTATAGGGCTTTAGGTTCATAACAAAAATTTACAATATATTTTGATACTAGGTTGTGCATGGTTCTATTAGCTGTTAATAGAGACGACGCTTACTATGACGGTAATCTATTAATTCGTAAACTGTAATATTACCGCTTTTCGATCCAGCTCGTATTGCAAACTACTTGACTGTGGGGTTACCCCAATAGTTTATAATAACTCATTAAATTTATTAATCCATTCTGTGGTTTGCTTAAACAATTAATGCTAAATAATCCTTTCGATACTTAATCCATATCGATGTCAGATTTTCTATTAGTCATATTTCGTTAACGGAAACATCTGAAACTGGAGTAAATAGCGCCAGCTTAGGCTATTTATTCTTTTTATTTAGCATTAGCAAGTTATTTAGCATTAGCAAGACCCTTATATTCAGTACGCCAAACTTATTGATCGATTTTTATACTGTCACTATTTATATATATTACCGAGGACATTGATGAAGCACTCTTATCTTGCGCTTGTAATAGCATCTGTACTATCTGGAGCTGTACTGGTTGGCTGTGACAAAAACGAGGACGCCGCTGGTGAGCAAGCCGCACAGCAGCAAATGCCGCCTGCGGTTGTCAACGTTCAGACAGTCACTCTCGATACCGTCCCTCAAGTACAAACTTTTTCTGGTCGTACTGCAGCTTATCAAACTGCTGATGTCCGCCCGCAGGTCAACGGCGTGATTGACGAAGTACTATTCCGTGAAGGAAGCAACGTCAAAAAAGGTCAGCCACTGTATCGTATCAACACCGACAACTATGCCTCATCTGTAACGAGTGGCCAAGCCGCCGTACAGCAGTCACAAGCTAACTATCAAACTGCTGTGGCAAACAATGCCAATGCAAAAGCTGAATTGGTCAGCCGTCAAGCGTCATTAGCACAAGCGCAAAATGACTTACAACGTCTGCAGGGTCTGGTCAGTATTGATGCCATCTCAAAGCAGCAGTACGATCAAGCACAAACAGCCGTACGTACTGCACAAGCGGCGGTACAAAGTGCAGCAGCTTCTGTCGGTCAAACTCAAGCAGGTATTGAGAGTGCAAAAGCAGGCATTCAGACCGCAAAAGCAGGTTTAGAAGCCAGTACGTTAGATCTTAACCGTACTATCGTACGCGCACCTCTTACTGGTCGTACTGATCGCTCTAGCGTTACTGCTGGTACTCTGGTCAGTGCTGGTCAAGCAGATCCATTAGTGACTATTTCACGCTTAGACCCTATCTACGTCGATATCAGCCAGTCTTCTTCTGAGTTGCTTAAGCTTCGTCAGCAGATCGCAGATGGTACTGCTCAGCCAGGTATGAACTCAGTTGAATTGGTACTAGAAGATGGTTCTGTCTATCCAGTACGCGGTAAGCTTGCACTGTCTGAGGCCAAAGTTGATGAGTCAACAGGCGCTGTCACCTTGCGTGCTATTTTTCCAAACAGCAACAATATCTTGCTGCCCGGTATGTATGTCACTGCACGTTTGACGCAGAGCGTTATTACCAATGCAGCCTTAGTGCCACAGAGCGCAGTCACACGTACGCCTAAGAGTGAGACACAAGTTTATATCGTTGATGAAAACAACAAAATCCAAGTTCGTCCAGTCACCATTAATGGTACGTATGATGGACAATGGGTGGTCACTGATGGCTTAAAAGCTGGTGACAAAGTGGTTGTGATTGGCGGTGCTAAGGTCAAACCTGACCAAGAAGTGGTCGCCAAACCATTAGAAAGTGCAAATCCAGCACCAGCTGCACAAAGTGCGCCTAATACCAAAACGCCGCAGCAAGCCGCAAAAACGATGGATAAAAAGCCAGCTGGCGATGAGACTTCTACCAAAAAACCAACAGAAGCCGCTGCCAACTAATTCCATTCAAGACAGGAAGACTTAGGGATATACTATGTCACGTTTTTTTATTAATCGCCCTATTTTTGCATGGGTGCTGGCTGTTTTGGTCATGCTCATCGGGGTAATATCCGTTATCAATCTACCGATTGAACAATATCCACGTATTGCACCGCCGACTATTTCGGTCAGTGCAAGCTATCCTGGTGCTAATGCGCAAACCGTAGAAAACTCAGTAGTACAGATCATTGAGCAGCGTATGAAAGGCCTCGATGGTCTGATGTATATGTCGTCATCGAGCTCGTCAAATGGTAGTGCTTCAGTGACGCTTACCTTTGAAAACGGCACAGATCCTGACACAGCTCAAGTACAAGTACAGAACAAACTGCAAGCAGCGATGAGCTCCTTGCCTGAGTCTGTTCAGCGTCAAGGTGTCAACGTCAATAAATCGTCTAGCAGCTTTTTGATGGTGCAAGCATTTATTTCTGAAGATGGCACCATGGATCGGGCAGATATTGCCGATTATATTAACTCTAATGTCGTCGATTCGATCAGTCGTGTAGAGGGTGTGGGTGAAGTTCAGGTCTTTGGTTCTACTTATGCGATGCGTGTTTGGTTAGACCCATCACGCCTACGTAGCTACAACATGATACCTTCAGATGTCGTCAATGCGATACGAGCACAGAATGCTCAGGTATCTGCTGGTCAATTGGGTCAAGCACCTGCCGACACAGACAAACAAGTTATCAACGCCACTGTTACTGTACAAAGCTATCTTCAAACGCCTGAAGAATTTAAAAACATTCTACTAAAAACAGATACCTCAGGCGCACAAGTGCGCTTAGGCGATGTGGCAGATGTCGAGATTGGCAGTGAAAACTATAGCGTTGTCTCTCTCTACAATGGTCAAGAAGCAGCCGGTTTAGGTATTTCACTCGCTGGTGGCGCAAACGCCCTTGAGACTCGTGAAGCCGTCGGCGCACGTATGGCTGAGCTGGAAAAAAACTTCCCAATTGGTCTAGCCTCAGTCGTTCCCTATGACACCACACCATTTGTACGCTTGTCTATCGAACAAGTCGTTATGACCCTCATTGAAGCGATTGTCTTGGTATTTATCGTTATGTTCATTTTCTTACAGAACTGGCGTGCCACCATTATCCCGACCCTTGCCGTACCTGTCGTACTCTTGGGTACCTTTGCAGTGTTGTATATTGCAGGCTTTAGTATCAACGTCTTGACCATGTTTGCCATGGTATTGTCCATCGGTCTGTTGGTCGATGATGCGATCGTCGTCGTAGAGAACGTCGAGCGAATACTAGAAGAAGATCCTCACATCTCTATCAAAGATGCAACTATCCAGTCGATGGGTGAAATCAGTAAAATCGTTATTGGTATTGCGCTTATCTTGTCTGCAGTATTCGTACCGATGGCCTTCTTTGGTGGCTCAACAGGTGTGATTTATCGTCAGTTCTCTATTACGCTGATTACCAGCATGGTGCTCTCTGCCATGGTCGCGCTTGTATTCACCCCTGCCCTATGTGTGACCTTGCTAAAACGTGGCAAAAGTCATGAAAAAGGCAGTACCGAAAAGCAAAAAGGCTTCTTCGGTTGGTTCAACCGCGGCTTCTTCAAACTTAGCCGTTCGTACGAAAACTTTGTCGGCAAAAGTATTCGTTTTAAATGGTTATACATGATTGGCTACGCAGCCATTATCGGTATCATGGCGGTCGTATTCTTACGTATTCCAGGCTCGTTTTTACCAGAAGAAGATCAAGGCATTATGTTTACCTTGGTTCAGCTTCCGGCTGGCTCTACGTTAGATGAGACGCAAGACGTATTGGATAAAGTTAGAAACTATTACGATACCCAAGAAACTGATAATATCGCTTCGGTCTTTACCATTGCAGGCTTTAGTTTTGCAGGTCAAGGTCAGAATATGGGTCTAGCGTTTGTGCGCTTATCAGACTGGGAGGAACGCTCGGGCGATGAAAATACCGCTCAGGCTGTCGCTGGTCGAGCGATGGGGTACTTCTTTACTCAGCTAAACGAAGCACAAGTATTTGCCATCGTACCACCAGCAATTACCGAGCTTGGTAATGCCAGTGGTTTTGACTTAATGATTCAGGACAGTGGTAACCTCGGGCACGACGGATTACTTGAAGCCCGAAATATGCTCTTAGGGATGGCCGCGCAGAACGATCAAGTGTCTGGCGTACGTCCTAACGGTCAAGAAGATTCGCCACAACTTAAAGTAAACATCAATCAAGAACAAGCGGCGGCTTATGGCCTGTCACTAAGCAATATCAATAGTGTCATTTCAACAGCGTGGGGCTCAAGCTACGTTAACGACTTTATCGATCGTGGCCGTATCAAACGCGTCTATGTACAAGGTGAAGCCAGCAGCCGTACCAACCCTGATGATATTGGTAAATGGTATGTAAGAAATGACATGAACGATATGATTTCGTTCGATGCATTCTCTAGTAGTGAGTGGCAGTCAGGCTCACCGCGTCTTACTCGTTACAACAGCCTACCGTCCATGAACATCCAAGGTAGCGCCGCACCAGGACTAAGTACTGGTGAAGCAATGAGCTCGATGGAAGCGATGATAGACAAGTTACCTGAAGGTATCAGTTATGAGTGGACAGGCATGTCATTGGAAGAGCAAAAATCAGGTGCCCAAGCGCCGATGCTTTATGCGCTTTCAATCCTAGTTGTATTCTTATGTTTGGCAGCGTTGTATGAGAGCTGGTCTATTCCTGTCTCTGTGCTACTAGTGATTCCACTTGGGGTATTGGGTGCAGTGATATTTACCTGGCTACGTGGTTTTGCCAATGATATCTACTTGCAAGTTGGTCTACTGACTGTCGTTGGTCTATCCGCCAAAAACGCCATTTTGATTATCGAGTTTGCAAAAGAACACCAAGAGGAAGGTTACAGTCTCAGAGAGGCCGTCATGACCGCAGCACGCCAACGTTTGCGTCCGATTGTCATGACCTCACTTGCCTTTGGTTTGGGTGTTGTGCCATTATTCTTGGCGAATGGGCCAGGTTCAGGCAGTCAAAACGCTATTGGTACTAGTGTTGTTGGTGGGGTAATCACAGCAACCCTCTTAGGTATCTTCTTTATCCCAATGTTCTATATCTGGGTGCGTAGTGCGTTCCCGCATAAATATGAGAACAATACACCCAATGATAAAGATGGTGGCAATGGTACGCCTAACTCGCATAACCCAACACCTTCTGAGAGTTATCAGCCTGCAAGTCTTGGAGACAATACACAATGAGTGCTCAAAAAACATCTATCATCAACTCATCATCGGTAGCTATTACAGCTATCGATGCGCAGCCAGCACTATCTCGTTTGCGCAAAAACAGTGGCCGCCTGTTAGGGCTGACTGCATTGGCAATCAGCATGGCCGCTTGTAACACCATTCCAAAAGCGGATATGCGTCCTGTGCTAGCAGAGCCGAATATCCCTATGCAGGAATCTTACGGTGCATTTGATAAAGAGACTGTCAGTAGTGCTGACCAAGCAAGCATTGCCAGTCAGCGCTGGCAGAATTTTTATAGCGATGAGCGTCTAAAAGGTCTGATTGCTCTCGGTCTTGCAAACAATAAAGACTTTGAGAGTGCGCGCCTAGCGATTGAAAAAGCACGTGCACAGTATCAGATTACCGATATTAACGACTTACCAGCTATCAACGGCAGTGCTGGTTATACTCGCTCAGCACAGAATCGTACTGATCGAAACGCTAGTAGTAGCTACAGTGTCAACTTGGGTCTTGCCAATTACGAGCTCGACTTTTGGGGTAAAATCTCAAGCTTAAAAGATCAAGCATTGCAGAACTTTTTGGCGACGACAGCAGCCAAAGATGCGACCCAAATCAGCTTGATTAGTAATATTGCCCAAAGCTACGCTAACCTAAGCTATAGCTTAGCGCAATTAAAGCTAGCTGAAGCCACAGTTGAAAGCCGTGAGCGCTCGTTATTTATCGCGGATAAACGTTTTGAAGCAGGTATCGATCCTAAGCTACCTTCATTACAGTCTTCTGCCTCATTAGAGAATGCCAAGCTTGCGGTATTACGTGCCCAGACCAGCGTTCTTCAATCACGCAATGCATTGCAGTACTTGGTTGGTGGCGCGATTCCAAACGAGCTTATCCCAACACCTGCTGTCAGTAATATCACCAGCCAGCAAATATTTAATGCCGGTCTACCAAGTGAATTACTACGCTATCGCCCTGATGTTCTACAAGCGGAATACAACTTAAAAGCTGCTGGTGCGAATATCGAAGTGGCCCGTGCCTCTTACTTCCCATCTATTAGCTTAACCAGTAGTGTGGGCGTCAGTAGCGGCAGCTTAAATGACTTGTTTAAAAATGGTGCCGTTGGCTGGTCGTTTGGACCTAGCGTGAGCGTCCCTATCTTTGATGCAGGTCGTCTAGATGCCAACTATGATGTGGCTCAAATTGAACGTAAGCAAACGCTTGCTAGTTATGAGAGCTCTATTCAAACGGCATTCCGCGAAGTGTCAGATGTACTTGCTACACGTGCGACGCTCGGTGAGCAGTTAGAGGCGCAGTATCGTCTGCAAGATAATTTTGAGCAGACCTATCAGATAGCAGATGCGCGCTTTAAAGCAGGTCTGGACAATTACTTAGACGTACTTGACGCGCAGCGTTCACTGTTCTCTACTCAGCAAGGTATCCTAGATTTAGAGCTACAGAAAATCGTTAGCCAGATTGAGCTGTACCAAGCGCTTGGTGGCGGTGCGAACCTTGATGTACCGACCGTCATCCCTGTACCGCAGCACACCAACTTGGCGCAGATTGTCACTGGAACTGCTACTAGTGCAAAAACCAAAGCGACAAATGCCATCAAAGCAGCTGGTTCAGCGCGTGTGACTACGCCGCAAGAAGCTGTCGCCATCAAGCAGTCGCAAGCGGTAGAAACGACTACTTTTGAACCGACTGCTATCGTCGATGTGAATGATGATGGTAAAAAGGATGCCGCTGTCGGCGTGGTCACTGAAGAGACTCGCTTCAATGATGCGAGCGTTGAACAAGTGCCTGTGACACAGATTGTCGAGCCTTAAATGATGGGCTCATAATCTCGTGACGTAATCGTATCTTTACGTTGATAGTCGATAAGTATCATCAGCCCTACCGACTTAACTTGGTAGGGCTTTTTGCTTTATTTTGAGCCTGTTAGTTATAGTAAAATCGTTTTATAAGTCGCTTTTTCGAGAAGCCAGTGCCATAAAGCATGACGCTATAAAAAATGACTTATAAAATAATTTTCACTCGAGCAACACCATAACTACTAAAATGATAGTAAGGAATTATTATGAGCTATACCTTTAACCGTCAATACCCTGCTACTCGCTTACGTCGTCTACGCTACAATGACAATGTACGCTCAATGATTCGTGAAGTAGAGCTGCATCCTAAGCACTTTATTGCCCCTGTCTTTGTCTTAGAAGGCGAAAACCAACGCGAAACCATCGCTAGTATGCCGGGCGTTGAACGCTTATCGATTGATTTACTAATCAACTATGCCAAAGAACTGTTAGCAGAGGGTGTCACGACCATCGATCTTTTCCCTGTGATCGATAACACTTTGAAAACGCCAGACGGTAGCGCCGCTTATGACGAAAACGCCCTGACTGCACGTACGATAAAAGCGGTCAAAGACGCTGTGCCAGAGATGGTCGTCATGACTGATGTAGCGCTAGACCCTTATACCTCACATGGTCAAGATGGTCTGCTTGATGACAGCGGTTACGTCATCAATGATGCAACCATCGAAGTACTGGTAAAGCAGGCGCTGGTACATGCGCGTGCCGGTGCAGATATCATCTCTCCTAGTGACATGATGGACGGCCGTATCAAGGCCATGCGTGATGCGTTTGAAGCAGAAGGTTTTGTGAATACGGCTATCATGGCTTACTCAGCCAAATATGCTTCTGCTTACTACGGCCCATTCCGTGATGCCGTCGGCAGTGCTGGCAACCTAAAAGGTGGCCATAAGAAACAGTATCAGATGGACTTTGGCAATCGTACTGAGGCGCTACATGAAGTGGCTATGGATATCAACGAAGGCGCAGATATGGTCATGATTAAACCTGGTCAGCCGTATCTTGATTTGATTCGTGAAGTCAAAGACACCTTTGGCGTACCAACCTTTGCGTATCAAGTCTCAGGCGAATATGCCATGCATATGGCAGCCATTCAGAACGGCTGGTTAAGTGATGCAGTAATTTTAGAATCTTTGATTGGCTTCCGCCGTGCTGGTGCTGATGGTATCTTGACCTACTTTGCTCTAGAAGCGGCCCGCCAGCTGAACAATGCCTAATAATAATTACACTATCTTTTATAATGTAAAAGCCCCAGCTACCTATTAGTAGCTGGGGCTTTTTTATGCGGTTACTCTATTAAAATAAAACTATAGACGTGCACGGTCATGTGGCTCAGTAAAATCAATCACTGGGCCAGCAGGGACAATACGCGTGGGATTGATATTGGCATGACTAGTGTAATAATGCTGCTTGATATGATTCATATTTACCGTCTCTGCAATGCCAGGTACCTGATATAAGTCACGCAGATAGCCCCAAAGGTTTGGATAGTCAACGATACGACGCAGATTGCATTTAAAGTGCCCAACATAGACCGCATCGAAACGAACCAACGTCGTAAATAGTCGCCAATCAGCCTCAGTTATAGTGCTACCTGTCAGATAACGCTGATGTGCTAAGCGCGTCTCAAGTGTATCTAATGCCGCAAATAGCTCAATCACGGCCTCTTCGTAAGCCTCTTGTGTGGTAGAGAATCCTGTCTTGTACACGCCATTATTAATAGTTGAATAGATAAAGGTATTGATATCATCAATACCTTGTAATAACTCTGCTGGCACAAAGTCACCTGCTAGCGCACCAACCTCATCAAAGGCAGAGTTAAACATGCGAATAATTTCAGATGACTCATTACTCACGATTGTGTTTGTTTTTTTATCCCATAAGATAGGTACGGTGACACGGCCTGTATAGTCTGGCTTGGCCTTGGTATACAGCTCATAGGCATAGTCTGCATTGATAACTGGATCAGCAACGACGCCTGCACCTTCTGCAAACGTCCAACCATACTCACCCATATATGGATGTACTACAGATAGCGGAATGATGTCTTCTAAGCCTTTAAGCTTGCGGTAGATAAGGGTACGGTGTGCCCAAGGACAGGCTAGCGACACGTATAGATGATAGCGGTCAGGCTCGGCTTTAAAGCCCTCAATACCTGTAGGCCCTGCGCTACCATCTACCGTTACCCAGTTTCTAAAACCAGCATCTTCACGCTGAAAGCGGCCGCCACTCTCTTTTGTCTCATACCACTTGTCTTGCCACTGCCCTTCTACCAAAAGACCCATGTTATTCTCCAACTGTTTTTAATATTTGTTTAACGCTTACTCAGCATGACTGACTTGAGGCCATTATTATCATGATGATTACATCAATTAGAAAGATATCATACCAGTTATAAAGGTTTAATCATTAACGTTACCCTGTTTATTAACAATAAAAACTAAACCTATTAAATTTAATGTTTAGTAGATATACACAAAAATATATCCAGTTAACTAATATAAGCCTGAATAGCAGATATTATGACAATAAAAGAGGTTTATGCTAAAAAAGACTTGCAAAGTCTGGGAAACTTGCTAAAATGCTCAACCTAAATAGGCGTATAGCTCAGTTGGTTAGAGCGCTACCTTGACATGGTAGAGGTCAGCAGTTCGAGTCTGCTTATGCCTACCAAATTTAGAAAGCCCCAATCTCACGATTGGGGCTTTTTTTTGTCCGTGAAATATGGGTTGTAGCGGAAAAGGAAACTATACGTCGATTCAAATTACCTCTTTTCTCACTTTCGGCAAACGTTATCAAAAAACGTGTGTGCCTAAATTGTGCCTAAGTTGCGCCTGCTCTCTATTTTGCCTTTCTTTCAGAGTAGCATTTTCGACCTCTACCCTAAATTATCTAAAACACTCTCAATATTTATTTACTTTTCTTTATCTAGCAAGTCGTTAGTGAGCTATGCTGAAAAAACTGTAGAACCAAACTTGGTAAACTAACGACTCAATGAGGAGTTTATCATGACTAAGAAAGTCAGAACCTATAGTGTAGCATTCAAAGCTGAAGCCTTTCATAAGGTAGGGTACGATAACGAATGGCAATATCTCAGCTACCGCAAAGCAGCTTTGTATCGCCATGCAGACCTTATCTAACTGGCACAAGAAAACCAACCAAGGCAAACTTGAGGGAACAGAACAATATGATTCTGAGCTTATGGCGGCGCTTCAGTAAATGAGGCAGCTCAAGCGACAACTTAAAATAGCTGAAGAGGAAAGAGATATGCTAAAAAAGTCCACCGCATACTTTACTAAACACAGCTTGTGAAGTGAGCCTATATTGAAGCCAATCAACAGTTTTTGAACAACTAAATATTGCATCCTCTAGCTAATACAACTAGACGAAACGTAATATCAGTCATCAACAAACCTGCCGCAATCAGCGTGAGCTACTGTGAGCGAGGAATAATCTTAGAAAAATGATAAGGTATTGATTTAGTTAGAGTGTAGAATCGTTAAAAATAATAAAGCACCATCCTGCGTTTTGCTAAATAATTCTAGATAGGTAAAGACATTAGTCTTTTCGACTGATACGAATATCAGACGTATATCTCAATTAAGTTGTCTGATTAAAATATCCCAAGTTAATTTCTACGAGATTAGCGGCAGGGGTCAAAACTGCTTTCATTTTAATAGAAAAAAGTCCTACACGTGATTAATCGCATAGTATAAATACTTGAGTTTTAAACCTTCCTCTTCTTAGGTTAAAACAGTCTCTTAAACTCTCATAAAAAACAAAAGAATAGTTTTACTGGAGAGTTTACACAAACACCAAGCCATCCTCAGTTTGATGCATCTTAATATCGACATCATAAACATCGCTTAATTGTGGACGTGTCATCACCTCACTAGGCGTTCCTTGTGCAACAACTTGTCCACCGCTTAATAGCACCACTTCATCAGTATAGCGATGCGCATGGGTCAAATCATGCAACACAACCAAGATACTTTTGCGTTGCTGTCGCACTAAATTATGCAAATAATGAAGTAAAAAACGCTGATGGCGAATATCGAGGTGATTGGTCGGTTCATCAAACATCATGATTTTAGTGTCTTGCATTAGCGCACGCACGATAGCCAAGCGCTGTTTTTCACCGCCTGATAAGGTTTGCACGCGGGCACTGACCAAACTTGATAACTCAAAATCCTGTAGTAAACGTTGCGCGCGCTCAACATGATGGCTATTTGGGCGCTGATACCATGCAAGATTTGGCGAGACTCCTAACAGCGCATAATCCAATACCGTTAACGGCAGCTCAAAACGCTCATGTTGTCCAACCCAAGCGATATGACCATCATTCATGACCTCGTTGATCGGCTGACCGTAAATCGTAATGTGACCATCCGTTTTAAGCGCGGTTCCTGTGTGTTGACCTAAAACCGTATGCAGCAACGTACTTTTACCCGCGCCATTTGGTCCGATAAAGGCGACCAGCTTTTGGCTTGGCACGGTTAGCTTGTCTATTCTTAACAATGTTTTATGACCGTGCGAGATATGAATATCTTGCATCGACAACAGCTCGCCTTCATCACTACTCTTGATATCACTACTATTTATACGACTATCTCGACTCGCTAATGATGTCTTTGATATAGCCGTAAAAAATGAATGAAACATAAACACTCTCTCCAATTAACGGCGGCTACTACGCACAAACAGCCAAATAAAGAATGGACCGCCAAGCAACGCTAAAACGATGCCAACGGGCACATCCACTGGATAAGCAACATGCCGCGCCGCGCCATCAATGATCAGTAATAATATCGCCCCAAGCCAGCCAGACCAAATCATGAGACGCATCCGCCCGCCGCCAAACAGAATAGCCAATAGGTTGGGCACCATCATGCCAATAAAACCAATGACGCCTGCTAAAGACACCGCTGCCCCTGTTAATAATGCCGAGGCAATCACGACCAAACAACGAACCACACCCACTTTGATACCCAAGGATTTAGCAGCGGCTTCACCAAGCATCAGCCCATCCAACTGGCGACCTAATGGTAATAAAATTGCTAACCCCAATAACATAGAGGCAATCGAATAACGCAGCGGTACAAAGCCCGCTTCCGCCATACTACCTGACAGCCAAATGGTCGCCGAGCGCAGCACCATGTCATCAGACATAAATAAAATCAGGCTGACCACCGCCGCACAAAAAGCGCTGATGACAAATCCCAATATCAGCAAGCCCATCTGCCCACCACCCAAAAACCGATGACAAGCGAGAATAAACAAGCACACCAATACGCTTCCAGTAAACGCTGCAAGCGGTATCCCAATGCCACCAAATCCCAATGCCAGAACCAAAACAACACCAAGCGCTGCGCCACCTGATGTACCGATTAAACTTGGATCCGCTAAAGGATTTTCAAATAAAGCCTGTAATGCTGCACCACTAACTGACAACGCCATGCCAACCAACAATGCCGTCACTACGCGCGGATAGCGTAGCTGCCAGATAGTATCGTCAAGATGGCTAGGGCTTGACCATTCGCCAAAGCCAATACCAAGCGCCAACCAAATTAGCAGCACAGATGCGACAGTAGCGGCAACATAATAGATGCTATGTCTGTATTTTCCAGTTTGTATAGGGATAGAAGCGAAAATCGTATTTGCCATGTGAGATATCGTTTTATTGAATATAAAAGAGATTATGCTATATATTGCTTAAGCTATTTTGCTACAGCGTTCAGCTTTTTTAAGACTTGCGGTGAATTCAGACCATAACGTAAAAAGTCATCTGCTGGCCAAAAGTGGACGCCAGCATTTTTACCAGCCGCACTTGCCGCAACCTCAGGACGTTTACTAAATTGACTGACACCGCCAACCACTGCCTGATTATGATCAGCAATGATAATGACATCGGGCTTAGCAGCCAGCCAGCCTTCGCGTGACATAGGTTTTAACCCCGATACGTTTGCCGCATTGATTCCACCAGCACGCCGAATCAACTCATCGCCTACCGTGCCCTTACCTGCAACGATACGACCATCGTAACTTAATAAATAGCGCTTACCGGTTTTTGCCATTGGGCTCATTCCTGCATTCCAACGCTTAGCAAGCTGCGACCCTTCAGATTTTTTATCCACGTAACTGCCAATTGTTTTAATACTATTGGCAAAGGTATTTACTTCTTCTTTAGGCGCTACATTGACGGCTTTAACATTTAGACCATTTAAGCGCTGATAAATGCTCACCGGCTGTACCATATAACTGCCGAGCACCAAATCTGGCTTTACCGCCAACACTGACTCGGCAGTGATATTACGGTGCATACCCACGGCTGGTACATTCTTTAACGCTGGATTATTATTGGTCGCATCTTTACCGACCAACTTATTGGTCGCTCCTAGTGCCACCACGACGTCTGCAACATCGGGACTCATCGCGACAATACGCTCATAAGCTTGGGCAGAAAGTGAGGGCACGGCAAATGCGCCAATAATAGCCGCAGTGCTGATAGCACGACTCATCAATTTTTTATTTATCACTGAGTGAGTGATTACTGTTTTTGATAATTCAGAAGACATAAGCATTCCTAATTTGCTAACGTAAAAAATGACACTATTAACAGAACCATTAACGTGTATTAAGCATCCCAAATAACTCACACAACAGCTATGACTTATCCGTTATGTGAGTGTCAATATCGCAAAATTTGCTGATTTTTTATGACGGGTTTACACGCTCTCTGCTTCAGCCATTGCAACTGCTGCTAAGGATTCTGCATACGAATGCGCTTCGATGACCGTCGAGACAATTTGCTGCCAGGCTTCAAGCTCGGGCGTGCCTTCAATTCGCTGACCGAACACACTAAAGATACTGATGCCGTGACCATCAAAACCTTCGATACAAGTCACGATGCCGTCTTTGGTTGGGCGCTTAACGCTCCATACTTGCTCCAATGCTTTATCTTTTAAATGCAGCGTAAAGTTATTATGGTCTTTATCTAAAATATTAAACCAATCGCCCATGCGCTTGAGTGTCTGCACCGTGCCAGTCTGAATCTGTACCAGACCACTATTACCGACAAATATCATAATCGGGCATTTGGCATCACGCGCTTGCTCAAATACCGCTTCGACCGCGCTAATATCAAGCTGCTGCGTCATCTGCTCTGGTGCTTGATGGTAGCTACTAGCACGATCGATATCGAGATTTTTTAATAATGAGTGAAATTGATGCACGTCTGTCATTGCCTGCCAGCCTTGTTGTAGCTGCGCACGCTCCTCTTCACTTAATGCCTTGTAACGCCAGTCATTCAGCGGCTCTTGTGCTTCTAACGTCAGCGTATCATTACTGACCGTTTGCTGCTGCTCCTGAATCATCGCTTGCCAACGGCTGATATTCTCATCACTCAACTCTCGTAGATACACTTTGTCGATAGCAGCACCTTGGGCGTTATAAAACTGAATACTATAAGATGGCTTATCGGCGCGGCTGGTATCCGTTACCGCCAGCATATGCTGCCATTGCCACATAAAGAATCGCAAATCTAGACCACCCACATTGAGTGCTAATCCCATCTTTTCGCCAAGCTTAAGATTATGATATAGCGCGGTTTTTTCATGCACTGCCAACTCGTTTCTGACGATGCTTTCCATGTCACCAAACGTCTCAAATTGCTTTAATACAGTTTTGCACTGATCACCCATATACTGGCTATAAGGCGAGGCTAACATCAGTTCAAACTCGCTGATGCCTAGCGCAGCCGCTCCTTCTGTGGGAAATAGCATCGGTGTTTTTGCTTTTAATGCTTGGTACTGTTGCCACAGCTCAGTATTTTTTTTAGTTAACGATAACGGGTGACTCATAGTGCGCTCCATAAAATAGTCGATGATAAAAAAACCAATCACCTTGGCGTTGTCAGCTTAAATATGAATGTATTAAGAGTAGCAGGGATAAAGTATATGACAGACGTTTGAAAAATTAGTGCTTGTCAAAACGTGATCAAGAGACTGCTTTTTCATAACGTATTAGTCATCACGTCTTTTTCATCATTACCGTTTATTATTCCTGCTAGGCGATGTTGAACGGAAATTATTATGGCAACATTTTTTCACTTTGTAAATAATAATAATTATCATTTACATCTTGATAATTATTATCTTTTGAAATACTATGTCTGGGCTTTGTTGCTTAATCTAGTGAATCAAGTAACCAAACCTTTAATAATTCATACTATGAAATGGTCGCTTTAGATCACTCTTTTTGTAGCAAAAGGTCTTTAAGTAACACGACTTTCTTACTCTCTCTTTTTACGATGGCTGTTTTATTTATGTCAATTTTAGCGTTTGATTTATCGTTGACTCATACGGGACTAAACACCCATCCCTCACCACTGCGTCATAGCCCATTAGCCATCAGTGTGGCATTAGCATTGTTTGCATTCACGTCAGTTTCAGTCCAAGCAGCGCCGCTTCTCGCAGAGACTAATGTTGATATGACCGACGATGCAGCCATGCCGAGCACACGTTTAGATCCTATCGTGGTAACGGCCACACGCTCTGAGCGTGCATTAAGCGATGCGCCAGTTGCCCTGCAAGTACTCAGCCGCCAGCAGCTAGATGACAACCATGCTCATACTTTAAAAGAAGCGCTAGCCTTGTTGCCCAATGTGTACTTACGCGAAGTCCATGGTAAAACAGGTTACGAGGTCAGCATGCAAGGCTTTACCGGTGATCAAGTATTGGTGTTGATTGATGGCTTACCCATCACCGCCAGCACTGGCTCGACGGTAAACTTGAATCAATATATGAATATGGATATTGAACAAATAGAAGTGGTTCAGGGAGCGGCGTCAGCGCAGTTTGGTAGCGCGGCGATGGGCGGCGTTATCAATATCATCACTAAACCTATTGGCGCGGCAACAGGACATATCACTACCGAGATTGCCAGCAATGGTTGGCAAAATCCATCTGGTAAAAAGTTAGATTCTAACAAACGCTATGTAGAAGCCAGCGTGGAAGGGGCATTAGATAAAAACCAGCGCTTTCACGCTCGTCTATCAGGCTCGTATCTGGACAATGATGGCTTAAGCTTAGACCATGAAGCATGGCCCAGATTAAAAGATGCCAGCGAGCAATCACAAGTCAGTGCCCGCCTCAGCTACCGCCCTGACGGTAACGACACATCAGGTAATAACAATGACCGCAACGATAACCGACTGGTCAAAAATGCTCAATATTGGCTAGAAGCCAGTCACTATAAAGAAGACGATATTAGTCGCTTTAATTACTATGTCGCGCCGCGCTATTTGGCCCAGCAAAGAGATGAGCAAATCACCAAGCAGCGCTTTAGTATCGGGGCGCGCGCTGATATCGCGCCGCATGTCGATGATCGCAGCAGGACTTATCGATTGTCCGCTCAAGCGCTGCATGAGGAATATCAAAGCGAATCCAATACTAAAACACAGCAAGCCATCACTAGTGCCCGTGATACAGAGATTAGTACGACGTTGGCGCAAGCCCAGCTCGACTTACCTGAGCTATTGCTATCCGATAAGCACCTTCATCTTATCCAAGTCGGCGGTCAGGTTCAGCAAGACAAGTTAAGCCAAACGAAAAACCAAGTCAGCGAGCTTATCAGCGATGACGTCAGCCGTGATGTCGGTGAGCTGTATCTACAAGATGATTGGCTGATCGGCGATAACTGGGAAGTATTGAGCGGTATTCGCTATCAAAACGATGAAGACTTTGGTGGTCATACGGCGCCAAAAGTATCACTCAAATACAACCATTTGGATGCCAGCGGTCGTGACCATGTCTTTCGTAGCAGTATTGGCGGTGGTTATCGCGTGCCCAATCTAAAAGAACGCTACTACGTCTTTGACCATAGCAATTTAGGTTATAAAGTCATGGGCAATCCTGACTTGCAGCCTGAAACCTCAACCAGTTACCAGATCGGCTATCAAGGTCAACTGAGCGACACCGTGAATTTGACGGTCAATGGTTTTTATAACGAGATAGATGACCTGATCCAAACCGATGAAGACAACGCTACCTTCGACGGTAACATCGCCATTTATAAATATATGAACGTTGATAGCGCCAAAACTTATGGCGGCGATATTGGCCTTGACTGGCAAGTGGACGAGCGCGCCAAACTACAAGCCAGCTACGCTTACCTCAAGACGCATAACAATGTGACGGATACCGAGCTGACTTATAAACCCAATCACAAAGCGATGCTAGCACTAGATTATCAGCTTAATGACAAATTACAGCTGATCCCGCGCCTCAATTATGAATCCAAACAGCTGATTAGTACCAGCGAGCAGGCGTATTCACCGTCTTGGTGGACGCTCGATAGCAAACTCAATTATGACGCCACTGCAAACTTGAGCTTGTATGCAGCGATTAATAATATCTTTGATGTGCAGCGTGATGTTACCGATACCAGTGACTACCGTCCCATTGATAATCGCGAGTGGTTACTTGGCGCCAGCTACCATTGGTAAGCCTTTGATTCACAATCATTCTAAAGCAAGTGTATTTGTACCCTCTATCTGAAACCACAACCATCAAGGAAGCTGATATGACCCCCATTTCCCCAGCAATTCACACCAAGCCGACCAAATTAACATTACTGTTTAGTAGCAGTATTTTAGTACTCAGCATGACTGGCTGCGGTGGCGGCAGTGATGGCTCGAGTAGTGGTAATACCGGAAATGGCGGCACTACCCCGCCTGTGAGCAGTGCCAGCTTTAGCGAAACGGCCACTTGGCAAGTCACCAATCTAGCGCCTAATACTGCGACCTGTTATGACTTTGATGCCAAAGCTGAAAGCTCGTGTGCTGAGGATAAGTGGGATATCAAGTTTGATAATCAAGCGCGTTCGGTCAAGCTTTGGTCAAATAGCGGTGATTCTGGCGCAGGTAAAGGCGGCGTTTTTGGTTTAATCGATTGGTCAGATTTGAGCCGTTATAGCAATGCAACTCAAGATCCTGATACCAGTCGTGATATTACCATGCACTACAATGAAGACCGCAGCGGCGGGGTGTTCGCTGCCAAGCCTTGGTTTGAGTACAACTTACAAGGCTATCATCAGCTCTACCCGAACAATCGCGTCTATATGGTCACCACAGACAGTAGTAGCGCCATGACAGACAGCAGCGTCCAGCAGCCTATTTATGCCCTGCAAATCACCAACTACTATAATGATACAGGCGACTCTGGTGGCTACCCTACTCTTCGCTGGATTGATACAGCGCTACCAAATCAGGTACAGACTCAAACCTTCAACGCCACCAGCAATGATGATTGGGTATATGTTGACCTAAAAACAGGCCAAAGCAGCACGGACAAAGACAGCACTTGGCAGATCGGCTTTAAGCGTAATGATGTGATTTTAAATGGTGGGGATTCGGGCAGTGGTAAGATTGGCGGTTATCTTGCCGCCACACCAGCAGGATATTATGATGCAAAAGACGAGCCTATTGTCAGTCAATTTATCACCGATGGTAGTGCAGCGACCTTAGCCGACCTTACCAGCACAGCAGACTACGACAAGCCGCTGAGTGCCAGAAGTTGGGTGATTGACAGTAAAGGCTCGGATCTCAACCCTGCGTATACTGGCAACTATCCGAACCTAGATTTTGGTTGGTACACCTACAATGGCATGACCCATCAGCTAAACGCCAAACCGGTTGATAGTGCTCAAGGCGCGCTCATTAGATCCGCCGAAGGTAACAGCTATGCGCGTGTGCGTTTGGATAAGATCAATTATCCTGATAGTACGGCGACGACGGCGACCTCGTGGGAATTTAAAATAGACATTCAGCCTGCTCCTTAGTTTTTTTTACCTTTTGAGTTTCGCTCAGCTAAGTTTAACTTATACATAGCGCATTATTTCAGAAAATAAACACATCATTTTAACTGCCCTTCGCAAGCTATCATACTTTACGAAGGGCAATTAAATTGGACAGCTACTAAGCTTAGATCAAAACCCACTTATATTGTCTCTGAAATATCTTCAGAGTTTCGGCTCTCCTTCACTAATTCGACACCATCAGGATCACCATACGCTGACGTACATTCAGAATTCTTAGTCTGACTGTTAATTGCTTATGCAGCTTTAATTGGCATAATAGGAGCATTAGTGTTCTGGAATAAACAGCTACTTAACAATAAGGCTGTAGGTAAAAAAGTATCGCTACTATTTTTGGACTTCATAAGGGCATACTGGCTATACCACAGCATTTTCAGATAGGCGATCAACTCATTATTCATAAGCAATAAAGCTTGCCCTATTTACGCTGCAAACAAGGCACTCAGGTGTTCCTGATACTGCACAATATCGTTATCAATGGTCGGATTCTTAATGGCATCATTCACCATGAATGTTGGCATTGGCTCCATTCCTAGAAACTGATATGCCTTATGAGTAGCGATATATACGCCATCAACGCCAACACCTTCAAAAAACTGCTCGGGATCAGTGAATGCTTCTGTAGGTGCATTCCAAGTTACTGAAAGCATATACTGTTTACCTTGCAGTAGACCACCAGAACCATATTTATCTTCTGAGTTTTGACGAGAACGTCCATCACTTTGATAGAGACTGCCATGACCAATGGTGAAAATCTCATCGATATATTTTTTAACAGTCCATGGCACACCCATCCACCAAGCAGGAGCTTGTTGAATGATGATATCTGCCCACAGCCATTTTGCAATTTCATCCTGAATATCATAACCTGCATCAATGTTTGTCACTTTTACGTCGTGACCTAAACTGAGTAATTGTTGCTCAGCGATATGGGTCATAGTGTCATTGAGCTCACCTATAGAATGCGCAAAACGTTTGCTACCGTTTAATATCAATATTTTTTTCATGATTAGCTGCTTTGTATAAATTAGATAGATTGATCCCAAATGGGTGCCAAACCTTCAGGATTGACTTCACGACTATTGCTATCGAGTTGGTCAATTTTAATTAATTGCTCATCGCTCAATGTGATGCTTTGTGCTGCTAAGTTGCTCGCTAGATTTTCTCTTTTAGTTGAAGAGGGAATCACAGCGTAGCCTTTAGCGAGTGCCCACGCTAAGATCACCTGTGCTGGCGTTTGTTGATTGTGACTGGCTATTTCTTGAATGACAGGATCTTTTAATGCTTTGCCGTATGCTAGTGTCATATAGGAAGTAACGTTAATACCTTGCTGATCCATGAAATTCACCAATCGGCGATTTTGTAGATAAGGGCTTAGTTCTATTTGGTTGGTCTCAATATTTTCAGCCCCTACTACTGCTATAGCTCGTTTTAACAAATCGATAGTAAAGTTAGACACCCCTATTTTTTTGGTCAGCCCTAATGTTTTTGCTTCGAGTAAGGCGGTCATATACTCTTCAACAGCTACTGGGCTTGAAGGCGCTGGCCAATGGATTAGGGCTAAATCAACAACATCGACATCTAACTTTTTTAAGCTGGCCTTTAAGCTAGGAATGAGCTTTTCTTTTGATAAATTATCAACCCAAATCTTAGTGGTTAGGTATATTGAGTCAGAAGAGACACCGCTATTTTTGATAGCAATACCAATAGCCTCCTCGTTATCGTATGCTTGAGCCGTATCTATCGCTCTATACCCCAAATCTAAGGCATTTGTCACAGAGTGAATAACCGTATCACCTTGTAATCTAAAGGTACCTAAACCAAATTTTGGCAGTGTCATATGCTTCACCTATATCTTATTTATGAAAGTATTCATTGGATTGGCAGTCATTATATAGATGCTTATAATTGATAAGAAGGCACAAAAAATCAAAATACTATTGCATAAGGATCAATAATGAAAGTCACGATTAACGAGCTTGATACCTTTGTTAGTATTGTCGATGAAGGCACCATCAGTCAGGCAGCTGAACACTTAGGAGTTACGGTTTCAGCCGTCAGCAGAGCGTTATCAAGACTAGAGAAGAAGCTCAATACCGCACTATTTAGGCGCACAACAAGGCGCTTGGAGTTGACGCAGGAAGGTGAGAAGTATCTCGCACGTGTGCGCAGTATTCTGAGTGATTTAGAAGATGCGGAAGATATGATGGTAAAGAATAAGGAGGTGCCATCTGGTAAGTTGCGAATTGATGCAGCTACTCCTTTTATGTTGCATGTGATTGCACCCTTAATTGATAAATACAGTAACGCTTACCCACAAATCGATATCGAGTTGGTCAGTAATGAAAGTTTAGTAGATTTATTAGAAGCACGTACAGATGTGGCTGTTCGTATCGGTGAATTAAAAGACTCTTCATTGAGTGCTACCTCGCTTGGCTTAAGCCAGATTCGTATTTTAGCCAGCCCTGCTTATTTAAAAAAACATGGTACGCCCAAAAATGTGGAGGACTTGGCTCATCATCAGTTATTAGGTTTTAATTCATTGGAGAAGTTAAATGATTGGCCTATCTATGATGCGGCTAATAATTTATTGCATATTCATACGAATATAAAAGCAGATAGCGGTGAGACACTAAGACAGCTGGCCTTATGCGGGACCGGTATCGTGTGTTTGTCCGATTTTATGACTTATCAAGATATCCAAAAAGGGGATTTGATTCCGCTATTAGTGCCTATTACGATTAAAATGCAGCAGCCTATTAATCTGGTTTACTACAAGAATAGAAAATTATCAGAGCGTGTTAGCTCCTTCATCGAGTTTTTGAAGGCAGAAGTAATGCCTTAAGATAGGTAAAAAAAACACTTAACGTCATATAATGAGGGAGTTTCCTAAAAACTGTGTAACTGCTTATAATCCACTAACAGGAGAATAAGCAATGACTAACCAAACTGACAT